>NZ_JBAFWT010000009.1:0-153870 GCF_043195195.1 Roseixanthobacter psychrophilus | reverse complement strand
AGGTTCGAACATATAGTGAACATCATAAATCGTGCGGACGAATTATCCATCGCTTTTTATGCTATCCGATCTTAGTCGCAAAGGCGGCCGGACGGGGGCCGGCACAGCGATTGTGTCATGGGTCAGGACATGAGAGCGAATCACCGTGTCGGGCGCCGCCCGCGTCCTGCGCGCGGACAAGCATATATCGTCGATGGGATTCGTCGCACCAACCAGGGCCCGAGATAGCATCACAATCGGAACAGGCCCTTCGGCCGGCGCCGACGACCCGACCTCTCGATATGCCCTCGTCCGATCAGAGGCACACGAACAAGCCCTACAGCTACTCAGTCAACTCGTCTCCTGGATTAGAAAGTGGTTACTGTGCCCCGTGGAAGCGAAGGTGAAATCCATCAACCGCCACGTTGCGCAGTCCGAATCCGCGGGTCATCGTTGCATTGTGCATAGGGGGCGATTCGTGGTGGGTCCGGCCGCATCTGAATTAAACGAGGGGTTGGCGAACCTTGAGCGCTTAATCGCCGACCTGAACGGTCGCGATCGCACGATGAATGAAGCCGAAACGCGCTTTCATATCATTGATCGTATCATCGTCGAATGCCTCGGATGGCCTGCCCATCCTGATGAACTTCATCTCGAAAAGGCTCAAGGGCGCGAGTATTCCGACTACGAACTTGGTAAACCCGTTACCGTGATCTGGGAGGCGAAGCGCGAGGGGAAGCTCTTTGAGGTTCCGAAACGGCGAACGGCAAGCCTAGTGCACGCTCTCTCCTCCGTTATGCTTGTTTTTACAGAGTGCAAGGAGGCGATTGATCAGGTGAATGGCTACTGCCTTGCCCGAGGCGTTGAAGTGGCAGTTGCCACGAATGGTCACCAAATAGTGGTTTTTCGCGCTGAGAAAGACTTGGACGTCAAGACAAAGTAAAAATGCATTCTTTTCGAGAGTTTAGATCAGCTCGGCTCTGCTTTTCATAGGGCTTGGCAGCTACTTTCTCCTGGCCGATTCAGGCTGGCAGCTTATTTGAACTACTGATGAATGCCGCATCTTCTAAGCCACCTGAAAAACTCTCTACAAGCATTCCTCAGTACCCACAATTTCGTCAGCCAAGTGACCTTCAGCGCTCCATGGCTGATATTGCTGAGTTGCTTTTGTTAAGTGTTTCTGATCAGCCAGAGGATGAAGAGAGTTTTTACAAGTCATGCTATTGTCAGAGTGGAGCTTTGAACCAACATGCACTAATCAGCAAGCAAATGTTAAGCGCGCGCTATGCTTCCATATTTCCCGACGCCGAGGACGCATATACCGTAAGGCCTGTGTTAGGAAAAGGAGCAAAGCCACAGCTTACACCAGAGATACTGTCCCAAGCTATATCTAATCACCCCATCGCTTTGGTTGGCGATGTTGGCGTAGGAAAATCTTCATTCTTAAAGCATCTAATGTATGTAAGTGCCTTCGCCGAATTCCAGCATGCGATTTAAGCGTACGTGAACCTCGGTCGAAAAGGCGCTCTTTGGGATGACATTCAATCGCTAGTCTTAGATCAAATAGAAAATGCACTGATCGAAAAATATGACTTAGATATAAATGAATCTGTATTTGTTAAGTCGATCTATAAAAAGGAAATAAAGCGATTTGAACGAGGGTTATACGGCGAAATTAAAGAGTCAAATCCGACTCTTTATACAGAAAAGCTTTTATCTATGCTTGACGAAAGGCGGAAAAATAAGGCTGAACATATTCGCGCTTCTGTCGAGTACCTTTCTACGGAGCGACGCAAGCAGATAATAATCGCTCTTGACAATGCGGATCAACGCAGCACTGCTGTTCAGCAAGAAGCGTTTGTCATTGCCCAGAATCTTGCCGCCGATTGGCGTGCGACGGTTTTCATTTCAGTGCGTCCCCGAACGTTCTTTGTCTCTAAGCGGTCTGGTGCGCTGTCGGCCTATCCTCACCGAGTGTTCACGATCGCGCCGCCGCGGATCGATGAGGTCATCAAGCGGCGTCTAGCCTTTGCATTGAGCATCGCGGAAGGCAAGCGACAGCTAAGTAAACTTAACGGCATTTCATTTAAATTCGGAAATATCGCGACGCTGATACAGGTTTTGCTTGATTCAATCGATTATTCTGATGATGTAAAGCTGTTTCTCGAAAATATAACGGGCGGGAACGTGCGGCTCTTGATTGAGTTTATTGCTGGGATGTTTGGTAATCCCAACGTAGACCTGCAGAGGCTGGTGATTAGTCTCGAGCAAACATCAAGATATTTTATTCCGGTTCATGATTTTTGGAAGGTGGCGCTAAGAAGGGATTATCAGTATTTTGACCCGGAAAAAGTCATCGCCGCTAATATATTCACCGTTCAAACGGATGATCCTCGCGAGCACTTCCTGCTTCCGTTGATCCTTGGTCTCCTCGATGAGAATGCGCCGCGCCGTAGCGCCGAAGATTTCGTAAGCTACGACATTATAAAATCTGAAATGCAGGCGCTGGGGTATAAACCAGCCGTCGTAGATGCGACTGTGCGCGCGGCAAACAATAAGAAATTGATTGAGGCGCCAGATAGAATTACCTTTGAAGAAGACGAAGATGGCGCGTACGGCTTTGTTCCGAGTGCATTTCGGATCAATACTATTGGTGCTTATCACCTAAAGACATGGATGACGTCTTTTACCTACCTTGGCGCGGTGGTTGTTGATACGCCGATCTTCGAAGAGCGCGCCAGCGACGCATTGCGAGCCAACATCCGTTCATTTGCATTAGCGGACCGATACGAACGGGCGGTTCGCTTCCGGGATTATCTTACTAACATTTGGGCCTACATGAACATCTCGCCCAGCTACTTCGACTGGGATGGGGCCTGCAAGCGGGCGCAGAATACGTTCGATCCGGTGGCTCATACTATTAAGAAACGTGGGCATTAAGCGAAAGCGCAATGACCTCGTATGTCAGAGTCGGCGCCCGATTCTGGCGCTTAGCTGGCGCCGGGCAAGCCCGGTCAGCACATTGAAGTGCGCGCCCTAGAGTGCCGCAGCGAACACGTAGTTCTCACTTTCATCAACGTCGGCGCGCCATTTCTCTACGAGAGTTGGCGTAGGTTACAGGCGCATTCGCGCCGTTCTTTCCTTCCACCAAGGCGCGTACCAAGAGCACACCTCGCGTTGTCGGCCAGCTTAGCAAGCCGGCGCTCGCGCCCTTCAGCGCGCGGATCATGGCGCCCATCGCCGGATCGCCGGGCTTCACATAGCGCAGCAGCGGCACGCGGCCGACGCGCATCACGACATAAGGCGTCAGCGGCTCGATGCAGTCGGTCGGGTCGATACCCGGCAGGCAGGACAGCGCGGTGGCGTAGGTCGAGTGCAGATGCACCACCGCGTCCGTTTGGGGTCGCGTCTCGTAGAACGCTTGGTGCAGGAACACTTCCTTCGACGGCTTGTCGCCGGAAAGGTGCCGTCCTCCCGCCCCTCAAGTTGACGGGACAGCTCTCATGTGAAGCTTAACTGATACGCCTGGCATTGTATTCTATTTTACGTACCGGAAATGCCATTTTTCTAAGAAAAAAGAATGCAGACGGGACTTCCAGTGCTTATTATCTGCCCTGTATTGCTGAGCTGTCCAGAGGACTCATCTACGTGAAACTCAACGATATTGTCTGTGAGCTCATTCGCGGCGTAAATCCGGGCTCCAGATGGATCTAATGTCATGAATCGCGGCCCGCGTCCGGCAGTTAGTTCCCATCCTGCAGGTGACAGCAGTCCCGTGCCCTGATCCACTGCATAGATGGCAATACTGTCATGACCTCGGTTGGAGGCCCAAAGAGTGCGACCTGAAGGCGCGATCTGGATAGCTGCCGCTCGGTTGTTTCCGACATACGACGATGGCGTCGAGGGCAGAATCTGTAAAGCCTCGAGCGCACCGCGCTCGCCGTCCCATCGATAAGTCGCCACAGTGGAGTCAAGCTCGTTAACGACATATGCGAAGGGCTTGGTCGGATGAAAATCGATATGCCGCGGACCTGCCCCCTCGCGAGTTTTGATCGAAGGTGGGTTGTTTGGCAGAAGCGTTCCAGTGTCGGGGTCCAAACGATAAATGAAGATACGGTCCAAGCCTTTGTCCGGCACGACGATGAAGCGTCGGCTGGGATCGAATAGGACCTGATGTGGGTGTGACGCGGATTGTTCCACCTTGTGGGGGCCCGTAGATCCCGCAAGCTCTGTCAGACTGGCAAGAGGCCCCAGCGCGCCGTCAGCTCCGACGGGCAGAACCGCCAACGTACCCGTCGCGTAGTTCGCTACCGTGAGAAACCGATTGGTATTGTCCATCGTGAGATGAACCGGGTTCTTCCCCTGTGTGGATTGCCGATTAATGAAGCTCAGTTGGCCGGTGCCCGCATTGATCTTGAAGGCGCTGACTTCACTGAAGTCGCCGTGAACAGCGTAAAGAAACTGCCTTCGCCGATCGATTGCCAGGAACGATGGATTCACGAGATCCCGAAGCAGCTGTACCTGCCTCCACTCGCCGGAACTGGCGTCGATCTCAAAAACGCCAATGCCTTCCCCATGCGCGTTGCGCTCCTTGGTTGTTCGACAGCCCACATAGGCATAGCCCCGTTTAGCTGCCGCCTGCGCCTCGTCGGGCTGCGAGACCCATCCGGCAGTAGCGGCGGCTGCAAGGCTTCCGGCGGCCATGATCAGGTGACGACGATTGAGGTCCGTATTCCCAGACACCTATTCCTCCCTATATTAAGTCATTATTCGTGTTCTTGACCTGAACTCGAGGCCCCGGCTCTGTGGCGACGGGCCACTACTCCAGAGGTATCTTCAAAATCTCCTCAAGCTCGGCCCTGACGGCTCTGGTTCGAGCGACAGCTTCGTCAATCGCCGCAGCCGTACGTTTCGCCCCGCGTTCGCCGACGAAGAAGAAGTGGTTTCCGCCGACCGCGATCGAAAGCCGGTCGTCGAGCTCTCGTGTCAACGCGACAAGCTTCTTCCAATGCTCGTCCCCGAGCGCGCCGAGCTTGATCTTGTTGCCGGCGATGTAGCGATTGACGATCGTGTTGACGTTGTAGATCGTCCAGTTGGCCCGATCGGCGAGAACGTGCCGCGCATCGGCAACTTCCTCATTCTCGAAGACGGTCACGAGGGGGTAGGCGTCGAAGTTGAAGGCGCCGTAAGCCGTCGCCTGGGCCATGTGATCGAGCTCGAATTTGCCCTCGCGATAGACCTCTCCATAGCCTTGGAGATTGACCGACATGTCCCCTACATACTCGGTACGGAAAATCTCCTCTGGAATGATCGCTCGGCCGCCATTGTCCTTCGCATTGTCGGCCAATTGCTTCAGCCAGCCCACATAAAGGGGCGTGCGCGATGCATATCCGGAGGGCGCCATGTCGATATGGGTCGTATAGGAGATCAGGCCGGGAATTCCCGGGGTGGCGGCGAACGAGATCGTCGTCTCGACCTCAAGGCCCGCGTCCCGGGCTGCGGCGTAGCTCGGCTGGACCGCCTTGCCGCCCATGCTCCACAACGCGACCACGATCTTGTTGGAGAGGCCGTTCTGCTGGATCTTCGTCCGGGCTATCTCGATCAGTTGCTTGCCCCAGTCGCGTGCCGTGAATTCCGGGCGCTTCTCGGCGAAGGCGGGCGTATCGATGGGGTAGGAGACAGCGAGGAAGCTGTATCCTTTCTGCGTCAGCCAATGATCGAGGAAATCCTCGCGGCGCGCTCCTGAATGTCCGCCATAGGCAATACGCGCCATGTGGTGCGCGCCAGGCGAAAAGACCACGAGCGGCTTGGCCGGATCACCCTTCCTAAAATAGGTCACGGCGGGGAAGCCTGCGGCGGTGACCGCCGCTTCGCCATTATAGAGTTTCGTCTGCGCTCCGGCACTCGTGGCGATGGCCATGCATGCGCCCACCATCGCCCAACGAACGATCCTCATCATCCTCCCACTCCATCGTGTTTATTGGTCTGAAGGCTCAGAATCGGGAGCGCCAACTCAGGCCCTCCCGTGTGTCGCCGGCCGGGATGTATTCCAGCCCGACCGAACCCAGGTAGCCGACACGATCGAGAGCTTCGAAG
Source organism: Roseixanthobacter psychrophilus (assembly GCF_043195195.1). Lineage (NCBI taxonomy): Bacteria > Pseudomonadati > Pseudomonadota > Alphaproteobacteria > Hyphomicrobiales > Xanthobacteraceae > Roseixanthobacter > Roseixanthobacter psychrophilus. The sequence continues at coordinate 147,795 of NZ_JBAFWT010000009.1, read as the reverse complement.
AAGCGGATGAAGTCGAATGTCCCTGTTCCAGGCTCGTGTCGCCCGGGATGATCCGCAATATGGATGTGCGCGATCGTCTCGGAATGCTGCTGCACGAAGGTGATGGCGTCGACTCCGGCATTTGTTGCGTGGAAGGCGTCGAACAGCATCCGCAGGTTCGAGGCGCCGGCGCCGGCGATCGCGCGAAGCGCCTTCGCCGGATGGTCGACGAGATAGCCGGAGATCGTGGCGCCCCCAATCGGCTCGACGAGTAGCGTCATGCCGCGAGCGGCGGCGGCGTCGCATGCGAAGCGGAGATTGGTGATGTAGCATTCCCGGGCGGCATCGAAGACCTCAGGCTTGGAAACGACGCCGGCCATGACGTGCACGAAGCGGCTGCCGATCGCTTGTGCGTAGTCGAGCCCCGTCTCGACGCTTTGCCGGAATTCCTGCTCCCTGCCGAGTAGGCAAGCGATGCCTTTTTCTCCGCGCGCGGCATTGCCGGCCGGCAGCGCCATCTGGACGAATGAGAGGTCATGCTGGTCGCAGAGCTCGCGCACGCGCTCCGCCGAGAGCCCATAGGGACCCGGATGCTCGACCTCTCGGAAGCCGGCCGCTGCAGCGGCCGCGAAGCGCTCTTCGAGCGGATGCTCGGTGAACATGTAACCGAGATGAGCGCTGTATCTGCGTGCTGGCACCGAACCGTCCTCAATTGGCGAATGGAGATCTGCATCCGGTCTCGTCGGCGAGACGCCCGAGGTCCTTCACCGTGTCCGCCGGGAGGAGGATGCCGTGCGCCCGGTGCATCGCATCGTTCCGGGCCTCGAGTTCGCCCGGATAGACGATCTCGTCGAAACCCTTTGCCAGTGGCACGGATTTCAGTTCGTCGATGAGCCGATCCATGCGCTCGCCGAACTCGGCTGGCGATTGAAAGGCGGCAATGTCGAGGGCGATCATGAAATGACCCGTCCCGCCCCGACGCTCGGCCTGGTAGGGGCCGCTCACACCGGTGCCGAAGGCGCTGCCTGTGAGCACGCCAGACAACATGTCCATCATCACGGCGATGGCGTAGCCCTTGTGCTGCGCCATCGGCAGCGTGACACCCTTGAGCGCATCGGCAGGATCGGTCGTCGGCTCTCCCTCGGCATTGATGGCCCAGCCTTCGGGAATGGCGAGCCTCTTCTGCTGAGCGAGATAGATCTTGCCGCGGGCCACACTCGTATTGGCAATGTCGAGGACCATCGGCGCGTGCCGGCCTGCGGGAGCCGCCCACGACCAGGGATTCGTCCCCACCGTCTTGCCCCGGCCGCCCCACGGCGCCATCGCCGGGCTGGCGTTGGTCGAAAGGAAGGCGACGCATCCCTGGTTTGCGGCCAGCAGCGTGAAATACATCGCCGTGCCGAAATGATTGGAGTTGCGCAGCGCCACCACGCCGACCCCATGCGCCTTGGCGCGGCGGATCGCCTGGCGCATGCCGCGCTCCGCCAGGACCTGCCCCATGGCGTCGTGGCCATCGATGACGGCGATCGCGCCGGCATCGATAAGGCATTCGGGAACGGCGTCCGCCTTGACGGCGCCCGATCTGAGTCGCGCGACATACCAGGGCAGGCGCATGACGCCGTGGGACTGGTGCCCCCATAGATCGGCCTGTACCAGCGTGTCGGCGCACAGCCGCGCATCGGCCTCCGCAAGCCCGGCGGCGACGTAGATTGCCGTCGAGAAGTGCAGCAGATCGTCGGCCTTGATGAGATGGGACGGCTTCATTGGGCCTCTCGTGTGAGATCGGTTGCGGGGTGGCTCGCCGCCCGGCGCCGGCGCAGCAGTACCGGCACGAGGATGAGGAGAAGGCCGATCAGCAGCAGCCCCAGCGAAATCGGATGGGTGACGAAGACGGAGAGGTCGCCCTGGCTGATCGCCAGCGCCCGGCGAAACTGCTGCTCCGCCATCGGACCAAGGATCAGGCCAACGATGCAGGGAGCGACAGGAATATCGAGCACGCGCATGCCGAAGCCGATGAGCCCGATCACCCAGAGGATCACGAGATCGACTAGATTGTTGTTGAGCGTGTAGGCGCCCATGGTCGCGAAGATCAGGATGCCGGCATAAAGCCAGGGCCGCGGGATCATGAGCAGCTTCACCCACACACCGGCCATCGGCAGATTGAGAACCAGCAGCAGCACGTTGCCAATATAGAGGCTGGCGATCAGGCCCCAGACGAGGCTCGAATTGTTCTCGAACAGCAGCGGGCCTGGTTGCAGGCCATATTGCTGGAAGGCGGCGAGCATGATGGCTGCGGTGGCCGAGGTCGGCAAACCGAGCGCCAGCAGCGGCGCCAGCACGCCGGCCGCCGAAGCATTATTGGCGGCTTCCGGACCGGCGACGGCCTCGATGGCGCCGTGACCGAACTCTTCGGGGTGCTTGGAGAGCCGCTTCTCGATCAGATAGGACAGGAAGGTCGGGATTTCGCTGCCGCCTGCCGGTAGCGCGCCGATAGGAAAGCCGATGGCGGTGCCGCGCAGCCAGGGCTTCCATGAGCGGGCCCAGTCCTCGCGGCTCATCCATTTGGAACCCTTGAGATCGTACATCTCTTCGGGCTCAAAGCGATGCCGCGCGGCGTTGTAGAGCGTCTCGCCGACCGCAAAGAGACCTACAGCCACTACGACGACGTCAATGCCGTCGAGCAGTTCCGGTATGCCGAGCGCGAAACGTGCTTGCCCGGTCTGCAGGTCAATGCCGACGAGGCCGAGGGCGAGGCCGAAGAACAGACTGGCGAGCCCACGCGGCAGGGAGTCACCCAGCACCGCCGTGACCGTGGTCAGCGCCAGCACCATGAGGGCGAAATATTCCGCCGGTCCGAAGGCGAGTGCGATGCGCACCATCAGCGGCGCGACGAAGGTCAGCGCGACCGTCGCGATTGTGCCGGCGACGAAGGAGCCGATCGCCGCTGTCGCCAGCGCCTGAGCGCCGCGTCCCTTGCGCGCCATAGCGTGGCCGTCGAGTGCGGTGACGATGGACGCGCTCTCGCCGGGCGTGTTCAGCAGGATGGAGGTGGTCGATCCGCCATACATTGCGCCGTAAAAGATGCCGGCGAACATAATGAAGGCGCTGGTCGGGTCGAGATTGTAGGTGACCGGCAGCAGCAGCGCGACAGTGAGCGCCGGGCCGATGCCGGGCAGGACGCCGATCGCGGTGCCGAGCGTCACGCCGATCGCCGACCACATGAGGTTGTAAGGCGTGAGCGCCACGGAGAAGCCGTGGAACAGGGCGCTGAGCGTATCCATAATGATCTACTTCCGAAGGGCGTCGAGCAGCGGCTCGAAGAGCGAACCGACGGGAAGCTCGAGATCCAGACCCAGGTCGAACACCACGAGGGTCAGTATCGTGAGCGCGAGACCAATCAGGGCGTTCGTGAGATAGCGGCGGCTGCCGAAGGCGCGCGCTGTCATGACGAACAGCAGCGTACCGGCGAGTATCCAGCCGAGCGTTTCCAGCAAAACGATCTGGAGCAGCAGGCCGCTCGCCACCAGCGAAAAGGACGGCCAGTCGATCTCGATTCCATCGGCCTCGACCGGACCGGTGGTAACGGCCTCAAGCTGCAGCCACAAGCCGACAAGGATCAGTCCTGCGGCAACGAGGCCGGGGAACAGGTGGGGGCCAACGGTTGTCGCCGCACCCACCCCAGGCATTGTCCAGGTTTCGAAGGCGATAAAGACGCCAAGCGCCAGTACCGCCAGGCCGAAGGCGACTTCTCCAAGTCGCAGGCCCTTTTCTGTCGTCATCGCCGGTTCTCCAGATCGACTATTGGGTCAGGCCGACGTCTTTGAGCGCCGTCGCCACGCGAACCTGTTCCTGCTTCAGGAAGCTCGCGAACTCGGCAGGGGGGAGATAGGCGTCGATCCAGCCGCGCTTCTGAAGCACCGCCTTCCATTCCTCGGTCTTGACCATTGCCGCGATCATCTCGGCGAGCGCCTTCTTCTCCTCCTCCGAGGTCGAGGCGTGAACGGCAAGGCCGCGCCAGTTCATAATGGCGAGATCGACGCCGCCCTCTTTCAGCGTGGGCACTTTCACGTCTGGCATGCGCTCGCCCGACGAGATCGCCAGCGCGCGGAGCTTGCCAGCCTCGATCTGGCTGCGGAATTCCTCGAAGCCGCTGATGCCGACCGTGGCATGGCCGCCAAGCGTGGAGGCGAGTACTTCGCCGCCGCCGGCGTGCACGACATAGTTGACCTTGGTCGGATCGACGCCCACGGCTTTGGCGATCAGGCCGACCATCACATGGTCGATGCCGCCGATAGAACCGCCCGCCCACGACACCGCCTGCGGATTGGCCTTCAGCTTGGCCACAAGATCGGCCATCGTCTTGATGTCTGAACTCGCGGGAACAACGATGACGTTGGTCTCGCCCATCAGCCGGGCGAGCGGTACGACCTGGTTCAGCGTCACCGCCGATTTGGTGGTGATGATGCCGCCGACCAGCGCAAAACCGAACACCAGAATGCTCGGTGCCCGCTTGCGGCTGGTGATGAACTGCGACAGGCCGACCGTGCCGCCGCCGCCGGCGACGTTCTGGACCTGAACGCCTGAGGCAAGTTTCTTTTCCTGAAGCACGATCTGCATGCTGCGCGCGAGCTGGTCATAACCGCTGCCCGGAGCACTGGGGGCAAGGAGTTCAAGCCCCTTCACCTCCTCCGCCAGCAGCGGCGAAGTGCCTACCGTCAGCGAAGCGATGGCTGCGGTCGCGAGAACGGAAAACTGGCGGCGATCCATAGCGATCATTATTCCCTCCCTAAGGGTATGTGATTGTTTGATTTGGCGTCTTTTCTTCTTTTGGGAGCTCCGTCAGGCGGAACTCTGGTCACTCGCGCCTATTTGGCGTCGTGTTCTGCATCAATGGTGCGGGTGTCGCCGGTGGCGACGTTGGTGCGGGTGGCGTCGATGGACGCGTAGGTCCAGAAGATCTTCATCGGCTCGGTCGCCGACGCGTTGCGGAAGTTGTGTGGCACGTTCGCCGCGATCCACGTGGTCTCCTGTGGACCGAGGTAGTGCTCGACACCGTCGAGGGTCGCGATGGCATGACCCTCCAGCACCATCACGCTCTCCTCGCAATTATGGGTGTGGATCGGGATCGACGCGCCACCCTCAAAAGCGGTGATGCCGTTGATCAGGCTGGTCGAACCGATGCGGCGGGTGACGAGCGGCACGGTGCGCGCGCCGCTGCCACGTTCGCGCGGCTTGATTTCGGAGGGGCGCAGCACCGCGCCGGTTGGATGGGTATTGGTCATTTCAGGCTGCCTTCACGGGGCCGACCCAGAGGGTCTTGAGGTTCACGAATTCGCGGATGCCGTAGGAGCCGAGTTCCCGGCCATAGCCGGACCGCTTGATACCGCCGAAGGGTAGACGGGGATCAGAAGCGACCATGCCATTGATGAAGACGGCGCCGGCATCGATCGTCCGTGCGAGGCGTTGGCCGGATTCGACATCGGCGGTCCAGAGCGCCGCACCGAGGCCGAACTCGGTGTCGTTGGCGAGACGGATCGCCTCATCAGCCCCGTCGACACGGATTATGGCGGCGACCGGACCAAAGGTTTCCTCGCGGAAAGCCGCCATCTCCCGCGTCACGTTGTCGAGGACGGTTGCCGGATAGAAGAAGCCCGGGCGGTTGACCATCTGGCCGCCCATCTTCAGGATCGCACCAGCCGCGACGCTGCGTTCCACCTGATCGTGAAGCGTGGCGCGTAGATTGGCGCGCGCCATAGGTCCGATAGACACGCCCTGCTGGAGCGGGTCCCCCATCCTGAGGGCAGCGGCATGGCGGCAGAATGCCTCGACGAAGCTGTCCGCTACCGCATGGTCGACGATGAAACGCTTGGCGTTCACGCAACTCTGCCCGACGTTCACATAACGGGCCTTTACCGCCATGGTTGCGGCGGCCTCGACATCGGCGTCCGAGAGCACGATGAAGGGATCCGACCCGCCAAGCTCCAGCACTTGCTTCTTGAGCGCCTTGCCGGCCTGCGCCGCGACGATTGCGCCAACCTCGGTCGAGCCGGTCAGCGTGACAGCCGCGATCCGGTCGTCGGCGATCAGCCCGGCGACAGAGCCGGCGTCGATCAGCAGCGTCCGGAACAACCCGTCGGGACACCCTGCTTCGCGCATCACCTCGTCAATCGCCAGTGCGCAGCGCGGCACATTGTTGGCATGCTTGAGAAGGGCGCCATTGCCCGCGGCAAAGGCAGGCGCGGCAAAACGGAAGAACTGCCAGAACGGGTAGTTCCACGGCATGATCGCCAGCACGACGCCGAGCGGGTCGAACACGACGGCGCTATGAGATGCAGACGAGGCGATGATCTCATCAGCGAGGAAAACCGGCGCCTCATCTGCATAGAAGTCGCAATTCCACGCGCACTTCTCGATCTCGCCCTCTGCCTCGACCAGCGGCTTACCCATCTCCTGTGTGATCATGCGGGCGTAGGCGGACTTGTTCGCGCGCAGCACGCTCGCCATACGGCGCAGCAAGCCAACGCGCTCGAGAATGGGAACCTGCCGCCATGCCGCCTGCGCGGTCGCGGCATCGGCTAGCGCGTCTTCCACATCCTGCGCGCTGTGGAGCGGATAGCGCGCCAGTTCGGCGCCATCGGCGGGGTTGATGGATACGAGCATCTCGGAACCGTTCGGTTGAGTGTTGGAACTCAGGCCGCCTGTCCAGCGGCGGACGGGTGGGTAACGGCAGCACACACAGCGTCGGTGAAAGCATCTGTGGAAAGCGAGCCGCCAAGATCGGCGGTGCGCGTCGCCGGGTTGCCCAGAACTTTGCCTATCGCCTTTTCAAGCACGGCAGCGGCCTCGATCAGCGCCTTGTTGCCGTCACGGCGCCCGCGCCAGTCCAGCAGCATGGCCGCCGAGAGCATCAGTGACGTCGGATTCGCGACGTTGCGCCCGGCGATATCGGGGGCGGAGCCGTGCTGCGCTTGGGCTACGCAGATGCCGTCGCCGACACTGATAGAGCCGCCAAGACCAAGGCTGCCGCAAAGCTCGGACGCCTCATCCGAGAGGATGTCGCCGAACATATTAGTGGTGACGATGACGTCGAAGCGGTCCGGCGTGCGGATCAGGTGGGCGGCGGTCGCATCGACGATCAACTCTTCCAGAAAAACGTCCGGATATTCGGCAGCGACCTTGCGCACCTCTCTCAAGAATAGGCCATCAGAGAGCATCAGCACATTCGCCTTGTGAACTGCTGTCACCTTCTTGCGCCGCCCGCGGGCGAGGTCGAATGCGGCGCGCGCTACCTGCTCGGAAGCTCTGGCGGTGATCTTGCGCATCGAGAGCGCCATGTTCTCGTCCGGCATGAACTCGCCGGTGCCGGCAAACATATTGCGGTCGGAATAGAAACCCTCGGTGTTCTCGCGCACCACGACGAGATCCATCGGACGACGAAGGATGGTTAGTTCGGGGCGCGACCGACACGGGCGAATATTGGCGAAGAGCGCGAAATGCGTGCGCAATTCTCCGGAAGGATTGATTCCCCCGTGCTGCCGCGACGGATATTCGTAGTGCGAGACGGGGCCGAGGATCACGCCATCTACCCCCGGCACTCGCTCGATGACTTCGAGCGGCAAGGTTGTGCCGCGCTCGGCCAGCGCCTCGAGGCCAATGGCCCGCTCATCGAAATCGAACTTCAGATCGAGGCGAGCGCTGAGCGCGTCGAGCGCTCGCAGCGTGGCCTCGGTGATTTCCGGGCCAATGCCATCGCCTGGAAGAACAAGGATTCGCACTTGAGCCGCTCCCAGATCGCGGACATTGCCGCATGGTCTTTTATCGTTGTGAAATGCCTTATAGGGGCATATTTGGTACTTTGCAATGGCAAAAGACCAACGTGATTTGGTATACAGATTTCCGTGTGGCAAAAGGGGAGTGCCCTTGGATTCCGAGCATGCAGACAACCCCACTTATCAATCAGCTGGTCGCCCAGATCGTTGAGCACATTCACGCCGAGCGCCTGAGCGAGGGCGAGCGGCTCGCTGAACGGCGGTTGGCCGAGATGTTTCGGGTGTCCCGGTCGCCGGTGCGCAATGCACTCAAGGTGCTGGAGGCATCGGGCATCGTCCGGCAGGGGGACCGCGGCGGCTTCATCATCGCCAAGGCAGACGGGGAGAAGATTCAGACGTTCGAGTCCGCGTCGAGCTATGAAGATGAACAGATCTATCTAGACATCGCCGATGACCGTGTTTCGGGGCGGCTACCCGAGCGGATCACCGAGAACGAGCTTCTGCGTCGCTACAAGCTCACACGCGGCCGGCTGACCCATATCCTGCGCAGGATGACGAACGAGGGATGGATCGAGCGGCTGCCGGGCAATGGATGGGCCTTTCTGCCGGTGCTCACATCGCTTCAGGCCTATGAGGACAGCTACCGGTTCCGTCTGCTGATCGAGCCCGCCGCCATCATGGAACCAGGCTTCATGCTCAACCGGCCCACACTGGAGAGGTGTCGAGAGCAGCAGCAGTGGCTCATCCATGGCGGCATATACGGGGTATCCGACGCTCGCCTGTTCGAACTGAACAGCGGCCTCCACGAGGCCATCATCGAGTGCAGCCGGAACAGCTTCTTCATCGACGCGCTGAAACGTATCGACCGTCTCCGTCGCCTGATCGACTATCGCCAGATGCTCGACAGGGACAGCGCCCGTCGGCGCTGCATGGAGCATGTCGAGCTTCTCGATCTGCTGCTTGCAGATAGGCGTCACGCGGCTGCGGAGTTCATGAAGAAGCATTTGGATGAACTCAGCACGCTCAAGATGCGAGCTCGTGCGAAATCTCATCGTGTAGCTTAGTTGAACGAGCCTGATGAGGCCGCTTCCATGATGTGCGAATTTGGCTTTGGCAAGCAAGACTACGATAGAAGAGAAACGATAAATTACCATCGAGACGGTTTTGGCCCCAAGCTCTATCGCGCCTCTATTCCACGTAGCTCATGTCGAGCTCGCTGATCGAGTCACTTCCCATACCGTCGGTCTTGACCCGAGCGCGCGACCGTCAGGCGCGAGCCATTCAAAAACGCAGCCTTCGAAGTCCTTGCACGAACTGTTCTCTCGGAATTTGTCGCAGACCTGGCAGTTTAGGCTCTTTCTACACTCCGCCCCCTCCGACTCGCCGTTGTCGTGTGCCGGGCGGAAGCCCGGATCGAACAGCCTCTTGCGGAAGCTGATATACAAGCGGTCGACACGCCCCCGCTCAGCGCGCTGTCTCTTGGCTGCCACCACTTTCTGTTTTGATGGAATGCGAGGCTAAGGAGTTCGAATCTCTACCGGCCCGCCATCCCCATTGATTTTACGCTATGACGCGATAGCTACGCAAACGCCGCCGATTTCCGTACCGCGCGCCAAGCCGCCGCAGCTCCGCCCGCCACCAAAACAGCCGCATCGACGCGATCTGCTACGCCTATTGCGGCTGCAGATGCTCGGCCATGAAGTCGACGAACGCCCTCAGTTTGGGCGTGATCTGACGGCTGGCCGGCCAGAGCACATTGAACTGATCGGTCTCGGTTACCCACTCGTCCAGGATGGACACGAGACGGCCGTCAGCAATCTCGCTACGGATTGCAAAGGGAGGCAGACAGGCAATTCCCATTCCTTCGATCGCCAACTCGATCAGAGGATCAACCGCCGTCGCGCTCATCCGCTCGGGCAGAATGATCCTTCCCTGTCTTTCCGTACGAGCAAACGGCCAGGGTCGTAGCTTGCCCGTGCTCGGCGACCGTTGGTGAAGACATTGGTGATGCGCCAGATCGTCAGGGGTTTCTGGCTCGCCGCATCTCGCCAGATAGGCGGGTGAGGCGACAATTTTCAGCCGGAACCGTCCGACATTGCGGCTCATCAACCGGCTGTCCGAGGGTTGCCCGGTCCGAACGACCGCATCGAACCCTTCCTCCACAACGTCCACCAGCCGATCGGTGAAATCCAGGTCGAGTTGCACCTCGGGCCAGGCGCGCATGAAATCAGCCATCACCGGTGTCAGCAACATGCCGACCAGCGGCAGACTCACGCGCAGCCGCCCTCTCGGCGTTCGATTGGATCGGGCAAGCTCGGCTTCCGCTGCCTCGACCTCCTCGAAGATACGGCGGCAGCGTTCGAGGAACAGCCGCCCCTCTTCGGTCAGCGTCATATTGCGCGTGTTGCGATGGAACAGGCGCGCGTCCAGCCGTTGTTCAAGGCGAACCACCGCCTTGCCAACGGCCGAGGCGGAAAGGCCGAGCTTGCGGCCGGCTGCAACGAAGCTGCCGGTTTCAGCCGATTGCACGAAGGCATCGAACGCCGTGAGTTTGTCCATGCCCTGACTATTGCGCGAATTTTATTCCGTAGTCACCGGAATGACGGCCCATTTTTCCGTAACAAGCCGTCCGCTATCCCTTGGCCTTCCGCAGCCAAGGATATGAAGATGATCCCCGCCTTCACGATAGAGCCCGCCCCGACGACCTTCATCGTCAACGTGATTCACGTTCACCCCGGCAAGCAGGAGGAAGCGTTCCGGCTGATCCAGGATGTCGTCCACTATGTTGCCGAGCGGAAGCCGGGCTTTCTGTGGAGCAACCTCGCCAAGAGCACCGATGGGCTGACGGTCGTGAATATTGAGGCGATTTCCGATCCCGGCGATGTCGAAATCTTCTTTTCCGATCCGGTCTTCCTTGAGAAGTTCCGCAAGCTCGACATCGTCTCATCCTGCGAGTTTCACACCTACACCGTTGGCGACCTGGTACTGCCGAAGGCCTCGGCGTGACGGCGCAAGTCGATCGGCTGCCGGTGGCGGGACTTTGCGCACTGGCGGTTGCCGGCTTCGTCACGATCCTGACGGAGGCCCTCCCGGCCGCGCTACTCCCGCAGATCGGGGGGGCGCTGGGGGTGAGCGAGGCAATGGCCGGACAATGGATCAGCATCTACGCGCTGGGGTCGCTGCTCGCCGCGATTCCCCTGACGGCAGCGACGCGAAGCTGGCGCAGACGACCGCTCCTGCTTGGCGCCATCATCGGTTTCGCCGTCGCCAATCTGGTCACGGCCTTGACCGCGAGCTTCGTCGTCGCAATGGTGGCGCGTTTCGTCGGAGGCGTATCGGCCGGCCTGCTCTGGGCGTTGCTGGCCGGCTATGCGGTTCGCATGGCGCCATCTCATTTGGCAGGGCGGGCCATGGCCATCGCAATGACGGGGACGCCCCTGGCGCTCTCCATCGGCATCCCGGCGGGCACGTTTCTGGGCATCCTCGCGGGGTGGCGGCTGACCTTCGGTCTGCTCAGCGTCATCGCACTTCTGCTTGTGGGCTGGATCATCGTAAAGGTGCCGGATTTTGCAGGCGAGCCTGAAACGCAACGCCCTTCCTTGGCCCAGGTCTTTGCAGTTCCAGGCGTGCGGCCGGTGCTGGCGGTGACGCTTTGCTTCGTGCTGGCCCACAACCTCCTCTACACCTACATCGCGCCACTGCTGACTGGCCACCGCATGGCCGACCAGATCGACAGTGTCCTTCTGGTCTTCGGGGGCGCCGCACTTGTCAGTATTGGCCTGACGGGCGCGTTGATCGATAAATGGCTGCGACCCTTGACCTTCATCGGCATCGGCCTGTTTCTTGTGGCGGTCTTCATACTTGCGGTGACGAGCGGAGCCCCGTTGGCGATCTATGGGTCCGCAATGATCTGGGGACTGGCTTTTGGCGGGTCGGCGACGGTTTTTCAGACCGCATCAGCGCGCGCGGCCGGCCCGGTGGCCGACGTGGCCCAGGCGATGATCGTCACGGCATGGAATATCGCCATTTTCGGTGGGGCCGTCGTGGGCGGTGTCATTCTCGAAACCGCAGGAGCAGGCGGACTATCGTGGGCTGGCATAGCCCTGCTTGTCGGCGCCGCTGGATCAGCGCTGTGCATGGGATGCCCCGCTGGCGCGCAGACCTATGCCGACTGATCCTCCCCCGAAAAAGTGGACGGGGTTAAGCCGCTCTGCGTTCCATCTCGGCAGGGCTTATGTAGCCGAGCGCCGAGTGCAGGCGGCGGGGATTGTAGAAGCCCTCAATGTATCCGAACAGGTCCCGTCGCGCCTTGGCCCGGGTGGCATAGAGGCGATGATGGACCCGCTCGGTTTTCAGGGTGTGGAAGAAGCTCTCCATGGGTGCATTGTCCCAGCAATCGCCCTTGCGGCTCATGGATGGGGTGATGCCCGCGGTGGCAAGCGCCCCGCGGTAGGCCTCGGCAGCATATTGAATGCCGCTCTCCTCGTGGATCAGCCGGATACCTTCGGTGAGCGCCCGGTTGGTCTGCGCGCACGAACTCTCCGGCCGGGCGCGCCATGCATAATAGCCGCTGGCCGACAGCCCCAGAGTCGCACACATCACCCGAACCGGCCACACATCGTGATGCTCATCGACGAACCCGAACTTCATCGGGAGGCCGCTCCGAAGATGAGCGCGGCTTTTTTAGGATGTCGCGCTCCATCCGCAGGCGCTCGTTCTCCCGCTTGAGCCGGGCGTTCTCCGCAGCCAGGTCGCCCGTGGGGCGAGGTCTCTCACCCACCGGCGCAGCACCGTCTTGTGCAGCCCCAGCTCCTGTGCCAACTGCCCGGTGGAAAGGCCGCTGGAGGTCACCCGGTCAACGGCCTCTTGCTTGAACGCCTCTGGAAACACCCGACGCCGTGTGCCCATCGAACACTCCTGTGAAGCTCGCAAAACCTAACATGGGTGTCCACAAAACCGAGGGAGGATCACCGCTAGGCGCAGGACGAGGGCCACATTGTCGGTTGCGTCGAGAAATGGGATCAGATTGTGGAACTGAAAAATGAAGCCGATCTTGTCCAGCCGCAGACGCCTGAGATCCGACCTCAGCCAGCGCCCGTCCTCGATCACGCGCTCGCCATCGAGCGCCATCGATCCGGACGAGGCGCCGAGGATGCAGCCGATCACGTTCAGCGGTGTCGTCCTGCCGGATCCCGACGGACCCAGCTGAGCCACAACCTGGCGCGGGTAGACCGTCAGCGAGACGTCGCGCAGGGCATCGACACGCGTTGCTCCCGTGCCGAGTTGCTTGGAGATGTGATCGAGGCGAACCAGGGGATCCCGTTCAATGCCATGTCGCCTAGCCTCCGAGCGCCGTGGCGGGATCAACCCGCAATGCCGCGCGAACACGCAGGTCGCTCGATGCGATGCAGACCGCAAGCACGATCAGGCCGAGCCCGGCCACATTGTCCGCCTCGAGGACCACCTGACGCAGGAAGTGATCCTTGATGGCGAAGATCATGGCCGTGCCGAGCACGAACCCGATCAGGCCGAGCGCCAGGGCCTGCTGCACGATCATCAGGACGATCGTGCGATCAGGGGCGCCGATCAGCTTGAGCGTCGCGATCTGCTTCAGCTTCTCGATGGTCAGCGTATAGACAATGAGGGCGATGATCACCGCGGACACAAAGAGCAGGATTGTCGTGAACAGCCCGATCTGGCCGGGCGGCGCGGTGCGGGTGCAAAACCTGTCCCTTGAGTTCTCTCAATGCGGCATCCGCCACTTTCGGGTGTTCTTCGCCATGGAGATGCTCGCTCAGCGTCAATGGCGTCTCGTTGCGGCGTGAAAGAGAAACGTAGACATGCGACACATCAAGTTGGCTCTTTTCGGCCTCCTGGCTTGCATGTCAGTGCTGTGGATCGCTGCGGAGCCCGGGGCGTTCCAGCTGAATGGCTTCTTCGCAGTGCGGGCGGTAGCCGTGCAGTACACAGGCGTCCTCGCCATTGCGGTCATGAGCGCGGCGATGGTTCTAGCTCTGCGCCCGCGCTGGCCCGAACACTGGATGGGCGGCCTCGACAAGATGTATCGCCTCCACAAATGGCTCGGCATCACCGCGCTTGTCGTTGCCGTCATCCATTGGTTGTGGGCGCAGGGGCCGAAATGGGCCGTGGGTTGGGGTCTTCTGGAGCGACCCGCCCGCGGCCCACGCCCTCCCATCGAGAACCCGATCGAGGCCTTCTTCTCAAGCCTGCGCGGCACCGCCGAGAACATCGGCGAATGGGCCTTCTACGCAGCCATGGTGCTGATCGCGCTGGCACTGATCCGCATCTTTCCCTACCGCTGGTTCTACAAGACCCACCGCCTGCTGGCTGTCGCCTATCTGGTGCTGGTGTTCCATACGGTGGTGCTCCTGAACTTCGCCGACTGGATGACGCCGCTCGGGGGTGTGATGGCGGTGCTGCTGACCGGCGGCACCCTCGCCACAGGGGTGGTGCTGCTGCGCCGGGTCGGCGCCGCGCGGCAGGTGAAGGGCCGCATTGCCGAGCTGAACTATTTTCCGGGGGTGAAGGTGCTCGAAACCATCATCGATGTGCCCGCCGGCTGGCCGGGGCATCGGGCGGGCCAGTTCGCCTTCGCCCTGTCAGATGCCTCCGAAGGCGCGCATCCCTACACCATTGCGTCGGGGTGGCATCCGGACCATCCGCGAATCACGTTCATAACCAAGGAGCTGGGCGACCACACCAGCCGCCTCAAGGAGAGGCTCAAGGTGGGCCAGGAAGTACGGGTCGAGGGGCCCTATGGCCGCTTCACTTTCGACGACGACTGCCGCAACCAGATCTGGATCGGCGGCGGCATCGGCATCACCCCGTTCATCGCGCGCATGAAGCACATGGCCCTGCGCGGCGAAGCGCCCGATTGGCCGGAGGGACAGACGGCCGACCTGTTCCACGCCACCTCCGATGTGGACGAGGGGGCGCTCGCCAAACTCGGAGAAGACGCAAGGTCCGCCAACGTGCACCTGCACCTGCTGGTCAGCCCGCGCGACGGCCGGTTGACCGGCGCCCGCATCCGCGAGGCCGTGCCGAACTGGCGCGAGGCCAGCATCTGGTTTTGCGGACCAGCCGGCTTCGGGGCGACGCTGCGACGGGATTTTGCCGCCGCGGGTTTTCCCGTGGAGCAGAGGTTCCATCAGGAGCTCTTCGACATGCGGTGAGGCGTGCTCAACCTATGGCGTCCAAATCGGAGGCGGGAGCCCAGACGGTGCGCAGAACCGCTGACCGTAGCTCCACCCGCGGGGCCCACCGCCTGGAGACATGCCTCCTGTCGCGGTTGGGGAGGGGCCCGCGCATCATGCCGTTCTTCGTCAACGGCGCGACTGTGACGGGACCATCAGTCGGACGACAATCCCGGCAACATCAGTTTGGCGGAGCAGGCCCGACGAGACCTGCCGGGCGCGACAAAGCACGTCGAAAGCACGTCGGCGACGGACATCCGCCCAGGCCGGCGGCGAGGCCCGCCCCGTCACGCTCACATCACATCATGCATCCCATGCCGGTGAGCAGCTCATTGGCCTTCTTCTTCTGGCCATCGCTGAGCGCGGCGTAGAGGTCGCTTAGCGGTTGCTTCATCTCCTTGAGAGCGGCGGCGCGGGCTTCCATCACCGCGATACGGGACTCCAGGCGCTCCAGCGGCGTATCGGCGTCAAAGCTGGTGCGCATGGCCTGGCGCAGGCCCTGCATGCTGACGAAATTGTTCTTCATCGCCACCACATAGGCGTCCCATGCCTTGGCCTGCGCATCGGTGACGCCGAGCTCGGCCTTCAGGAAGGCAACTCGGCCCTCGATGAAGGCGGGGAGCTGGCCGTCGGCATCACCCGTCATCCAGCCACCGCAGCCGCCCATCATGCTCCGGGCCGGGCGATTGAACCCGGGACCCCAGCCCCCCTGGCCGGGGCCCATATAACCCGCACCCTGACCCATCATACCCGGACCATAGCCCGGCCCACCGCCCATCTGGGCGCTCGCCGGCACAGCGAACAATGCCGCCGCGGCCAGCGCAAACGCTGCGACGCCCGTGACGGAAACAGACTTGATCTTCATGACGCTCTCCCTTGTTGCGGGGCGGACACGTCCGCCCCTCCGAACTGAACCGGGGTCGAGCCCGGACATCCTAGGCCGAGCCCGCGCCTCCTGACGCATCAATCCGCGCGCGATGCCCCAATCGTGATGCAGGACGCACGGCTTCCGCAGTCCTGTCGCGGGAACCACAGCGGCGGGCGGGCACACCCGAAACCATCGTCACCGATGGCCGAAACACGGCGCTACCGGCAATGGCCTGCGACCAAAAATGCGCTTGCACGCATATGCGCATGAGCATATTAAAGCTCTATGGAACCTGCCCTCACCCTTCTGTCGGCCCTGGCCGAACCTACCCGCCTCGCGGCGGTCCGCCTTCTGTGGGACGGGCGCGAGCATTGCGTCTGCGAGCTCGTGCGCGTCCTTGGTGTCACCCAGTCCCGCATGTCGCGCCATATGGCGGTGCTCAAGCAGGCCGGCGTGGTGGTGGATCGGCGGGACGCTCAATGGGTGCGCTACCGCCGCAATCCCGAATTGCCGGCCGAGCAGGCGGCCATCGTCGATGCTATCCTCTCAAGCCTGAACGCTTCATCGAGCAGGAGAGCGGCATGAGCGCCGACCTGTCATTGACCGAGCGCAAACCGCCACGAGATGCGTCGCCTCTGGCCTGGGGGTTGGCAACGCTCGCGGCAATCGCGCTCTGGTTTGTGGTCTATGCCCAGCTTGCGCCCTTCTCCCAATGGCTGGTGGCGCGCCTGCCGGTGGAGCCCGGCAGCCATCTCGCCGAAGCGGTCGAATTCTTCATCTACGACACGCCCAAGGTGCTGATGTTGCTGACGCTGGTGGTGTTCGCCATGGGCGTGGTGCGCAGCTTCTTTTCCGCCGAGCGCACCCGTGCGCTGCTCGCCGGCAAGCGCGAAGGGCTCGGCAATATCGCGGCCGCCGGCCTCGGCATCGTCACGCCCTTCTGCTCTTGCTCGGCGGTGCCATTGTTTGTCGGCTTCGTCTCCGCCGGCGTGCCGCTTGGCGTCACCTTCTCCTTCCTCATCGCCGCGCCCATGGTGAATGAAGTGGCGCTGGGCCTGCTGTTTGCGCTGGTCGGCTGGAAGGTGGCGCTCACCTATCTTTGCTTCGGCCTTGCAGTGGCCATCGTCGCCGGCTGGGTCATCGGCCGCCTGCACCTGGAAGGCTGGCTGGAAGACTGGGTGCGCAATGTGCGCGCCAGTCCGGTCGAACTGCCACCAAACGGCATGACGCTGGTGGAGCGCATTAAGGCCGGTCTCGACGCGGTGCGTGACATCGTCGGCAAGGTCTGGATGTGGATCATCGCCGGCATCGCCGCGGGCGCTTTCATCCACGGCTTCGTGCCGGCGGACCTCCTCGCCTCCATCATGGGGCGGGATGCCTGGTGGTCGGTTCCTGCCGCGGTTCTGCTGGGCATTCCCATGTATTCCAATGCCGCGGGCATCATCCCGGTGGTCGAGGCTCTGCTCGCCAAGGGGGCCGCGCTGGGCACCGTGCTCGCCTTCATGATGGCAGTGATCGCCCTGTCTCTGCCGGAAATGATTATCCTGCGCAAAGTCCTCAGTCTGAAGTTGATCGCCGTATTCGTGGGCGTGGTCGGAACCGGGATCCTTGCCGTGGGCTTCCTGTTCAACGCGCTGTTTTCTTGAAAACAAGAAGGGCAAAAGCCATGAAAGACGTGAAGATCCTCGGCCCCGGCTGCTCCCGCTGCGAGGCGGCGGCACAGATGGTACGGGCCGAGGCGGCCAAGCTCGGGCTCGACATCGCCGTGGAGAAAGTCACCGATTATGCGCTGATCGCCGGCTACGGTATCGCCTCGACCCCCGGCATCGTCATCGACGGCAAGGTGGTGCATGCCGGTGGCCTGCCGAAGCCTGACGATGTTTCCCGCTGGCTCGCGACGTGAGCGCCGTCATGCTGGAATACAAGGTTCGCGCATCGCGCATCAACGCCCACGGCAGCCTCGCCCGCACCAAAGAGGCCGAGATCACCCTCGACACCGACATCGGCGGGCGCGCCGATGCGTTCAACCCGGCGGAACTGTTCCTCGCGGCCATCGCCGCCTGCATGATCAAGGGCATCGAGCGGGTGGCCCCGATGCTGAAATTCGAGTTGCGCGGGGTGGAAGTGACGCTCCATGCCGTTCGGCAGGACGCGCCGCCGAAAATCATCTCCGTGGATTACGAACTGATCATCGATACGGACGAGACGGAGCAGCGCCTGGCTTTGCTCCACACCAACGTCCGCAAGTACGGCACGATTTCGAACACTGTGGCGGAAGCGACCCGATTGGACGGGACAATCCGCAGGAAAACGTAAGCCTTACGAAACCCTGCCCCCACCAAGGCCCGGCGGGGCGCTCGACGTTATCACCTATAGAACTGACGTCGCGGGTCGCCATCCTGCGCCGATCCGAATGGCTCGGCTTTCCCCCCATCGCGGCCTCGCGCCATCCGGCAGACCTACAGGCATTCGCCGCGCTGACGGAGGCGTTTTCACGCATGAACGAGGACGAGGACGGCCAGGCGGTGCTCGCCATGCTGCGGCTCGACGGGTTCGTACCGCTGGAGGCAAGCCTGTTCGACCCCATCGCCGCAAAGGCGGCGCTCGTCGCGGGCACCGGGTGAGATCCATGATCGCGCGCCTCGACCCCCGCCAGTGGCCTGTTACCCTCAAGGTGCCCCTGGCCGTTGTCGAGGAGGACCAAGACCGTTTTGCCGAGAGCTATGGTTACACCCACGCAGCCTCGGCCCCTCATCAGGAGGCAGCCGCATATGATGCGCCTGCGGAGCCCGAGGAAGAAGACGGCCGCACGCCGATCTCCGACCGATTGCTCACCGAACTGACCACCCATCAGACCCTCGGCCTGCGCCACGCGCTCGGCGAGCAGCCCGATGTGGCCTTCCTGGCGGCGGTCCACGCCCTCACGCTGAAGGACTTCTATGCCTACGGCTCGGACAGCTGCCTCAAGCTCAATCTGAAAAGCGTGTCTTTCAACGCCCAGGCGCCGGGCCTCAACGACAGCGTCTCCGCCGAGGCCATCCGCATCCGAGATGAGAGCTGGGCCAAGGCGCTGCCCAAGGAGCCGGTCTCGCTCTGGGACACCCTGAGCGGGTGGGACCGCGACAGCCAGGCCGCCTTGTTCGCCCATGTGGTGAGCCTCTCGGTCAATGCCGTGCAGGAGGCCTGGAACCGGCGTCCCCGCGCCTTCGCCCATGCCGATAGGCTGGCACAGGCGGTGGCGCTCGACATGGTGGCCGCCGGATGGAAGCCCACCGTCGACACTTCCTTGGTCGGGTCACCAAGGCCCGCATCCTGCAGGCGGTGACACAGCCGATCACACGCTCATCTGGGCAAAGCTCGACCGGGTGCATTCCAAGCACCCCGACATGGTGCTGCTGCACGGACGGGCTTCCTGCCGGGCGCGCGAGAGGTCGCTAGCATCTTCTTTCTCCGACCGTTGATCGCGCGCGCCAGCAGGCCTCTTCCATGGCCTGATCTGGCCGAAGGCCGGCTGTGCCTCGACCGGCCATGCCGCAATGGCGGTGTC
Source organism: Roseixanthobacter psychrophilus (assembly GCF_043195195.1). Taxonomy (NCBI): domain Bacteria; kingdom Pseudomonadati; phylum Pseudomonadota; class Alphaproteobacteria; order Hyphomicrobiales; family Xanthobacteraceae; genus Roseixanthobacter; species Roseixanthobacter psychrophilus. Next base: position 128,418 of record NZ_JBAFWT010000009.1, on the reverse strand, counting down.
GGACTTTCTTCCCCTGGGCGTTCCGCCCATTCCTCGCGCGACAAGAAAGTCCTCCTTGACCATCAGGCTCCTGCCGGGGTGCGGCGGTGGTCGCCTCCGGCCCTTCGATCGCCATCGAGGCCGCAACGGTGCGGGCTCGGAAACGGAAGACGGAGATCGACAATGGCCACCATCGGCACCTTCAAGAAGACCGGCGCGAACGAGTTCACCGGCGAGATCGTCATCCTCAGCGTCCAGGCCAAGGGCGTGCGCATCCTTCCCGACCTGCGCGCCAACGGCGAGGGCGCTCCCAGCCACCGGGTCCTGGTGGCCCGTGCCGAGATCGGTGCCGCCTGGTCCAAGCGCCCCAGCGAGGGCCGCGACTATCTGGGCCTCAAGCTCGACGATCCGAGCTTCAACGCCCCGATCTACGCCAATCTCTTCGACGACGAGGAAGGCGACACCTTCTCGCTGATCTGGTCCCGCCCCAGCGGGCGCCGCGGCGAGTGAGCCGCCCGAGGCCCCGGCCGGATCCGGCCGGGGCCTCGATACCCAAGCGGGCCGACCAACACTGCCGCCCAATTCCCCGGCCGGGGAGATCGCGACATATTGTAAGGGCCAAGGACTTTCGCGCCATGCAGGGCCGGCTTCTCCAGCATCCAATTTGTCGCAAGGACCTGGGCTGCGCTGCGGCCGGGCGAAATGATCTATAAGGCTACGAGCCGCCATTGGAATGTCGCTCAGGAATGCATCACGCCGTGTCTCCCGAAGGCCACATCCTCATCGTTGACGACGATGCCGAGATCCGGCGCCTCGCCGGCAAGTTCCTGCGCGAGCACGGGCACAAGGTCACGGCCGCGCAGGATGCCCGCGAGATGCGGGAGGCGATGGCCGCCGGCACGGTGGACCTCGTCATTCTCGACGTCATGCTGCCGGGGGCGAGCGGGCTTGATCTGTGCCGGGACATCCGCCGCACCTCGAACGTGCCCATCATCATGCTGACCGCCCGCGGCAGCGACGTCGACCGGATCGTCGGGCTGGAACTGGGCGCCGACGACTATCTGGCGAAGCCCTTCAATCCACGCGAACTGCTCGCCCGCATCCATGCCGTGCTGCGGCGGACGCGGCTGTCCGACCCCGCCTCTGCTAGCGGGGGCACCTGCCTGACGTTTTCCGGCTGGACGCTCGACACCCGACGGCGGGAGCTGACCAATCCGGAAGCCGCCATCGTCGATCTCTCCACCGGCGAATACGACCTGTTGCTGACCTTCCTCGAGCATCCCCAGCGCGTGCTGACGCGCGACCAGCTGATGGATGCCGCGAAGAACCGCATCGCCACCGGCTTTGACCGGGCGATCGACATCCAGGTAAGCCGGCTGCGCAGGAAGCTTGATTCGAGCGGTGGGCCGGAGATGGTCAAGACGGTGCGCGGAACCGGCTATTTCTTCGTCCCGGAGGTGGCGCGCTCATGATCCGCGCCCTCGACAGCCTCGCCCTGCGGACCGCAGTCGTGGCCGTGCTCGGAATCGTCGTGGTCCATGTGCTGAGCCTGTGGACCTACGAACATGCCATGGAGCGGGAGCGCCATGCGGCACATGCCGTCCGCCTCGCCGACCAGGTCGTGGCGCTGCGCCGGTCGCTCGCCGCGACGCCGCCGGACCAGCGCGAGGACGTGGCTCATGCCCTGTCGGGGGGCGCCATCGATGCCCATTGGGGCCGCGCGGCCATGGCGGCGACGGGGCCCCACGCCGACCCGTCCGCCCAGCGCCTCGCCGCCGAAGTTCGCGCCCTCGCACCGGACCTTGCCACAGCGGACATTCTGGTTGGCGCCGGGCCAGATCCGCACCTTAGCCTCGTGGCCGTGCGCCTGCCCGACGGGAGCTGGCTGAATGTGCGCCTGTTCGCCTCGGTGCCGCAGACCTCCGGGAGCCACGGCTCCCTGTTGTCCACCACGCTGATGGCGGCGGGGGTGCTGCTCCTGTCCCTCGCCATCGCCGCATGGCTCACGCGGCCTTTGCGGGCCATGGCGCGCACCGTCGCGGCCCTTCCGCCGGATGCGGCGCGCATTCACCTGCCCGAGACGGGGCCTAAGGAGGTCCGCGAGCTGGCCCACGCCTTCAACGGGATGCAGGCGCGGATCGCCGGGCTGGTCGAGCGGCGCACCCAGGCCCTCGCCGCGGTCTCCCACGATCTGCGCACGCCCATGACACGCCTGCGCTTCCGCCTTGAGGATGTGAGCGACCCGGCGCTGCGCGATGCCATCGCCGGGGACGTCGCGGAGATGGAGCAGATGGTCGAGGCCACGCTCTCCTACCTGCGCGGCGAGGCGAGCGAGGAGCCGGTGCGGCAGCTCGATCTCGTGGCCCTGGTGGAAACCATCGTGGACGACGCGCGGGACCGGGGCCTGCGGGCCGATCTTTCGGCGCCGCCGCGCCTCGTCGTCGCGGGACGGCTCGTCAGCCTGAAGCGGATGGTGGGCAATCTGGTGGATAACGCGCTCGCCTATGGCGGCTCCGCGCATGTGTCAATTATGGACGAGGAAGCGGATGCCGTCCTGACGGTGCGGGATGAGGGACCGGGGATTCCAGAGGACCAACTCGCCGCCGTGCTCGAGCCCTTCGTGCGGCTTGAAGCCTCGCGCAGCCGCGCCACGGGCGGCGTGGGCCTCGGCCTCACCATTGCCAGCGCGGTGGCCGAGGCGCACGGCGGCGCGCTGGCCCTCGCCAACGTCCCCGGCGGCGGCCTCATCGCCACGGTGCGCCTGCCCAAGGTCCAGGCTGAAACAAACTGATACAGAAGCGATACGCGGCGTGACGCGCCGCACGCTATCGCTCTCCGCTACCGGAATCGCGAGCGGACGGGTTGAGGCATGGCGCGTCATTTCTTGCGGAAAGCCGTGTTCGGCCTGTGCGGGCTTCTCGCCGGCGCGGCGCTATCCGGCCCCGCTGTGGCCCACGAAGGCCACGACCACGGTGCGCCCCCACCGCCCCCGGTGACGACGCTCGTCCCCCGCGCCGAGGCGACCTCCGCTGATTTCGAGCTGGTGGCGGTGCTGCGCGACGGCACCCTCACCATCCACCTCGACCGCTTCGCCGACAACGCCCCGGTGGAAGGCGCCACCATCGAGGTGGACACGCCCGAAGGATCGCGGACCGCGAAGCCCGCGGGGCCGGGCGCCTATGTGCTGCCGGTTCCCTTCGCTGCTAGGCCGGGCGCGCACGACCTCGCCTTCACCGTTACGGCCGGCGACGCGGTGGACGTTCTTGCCGCCACCTTGACCATACCCGCCGCTCCGACATCGTCCGAGAAGCAAGCGCCGGTGGTGCTGGCGCAGCTCGGCGGTCTGCCAACCGACCTCCTCGCGGGCATTCTGGCGGGCCTCCTCATCGGCTTCCTGGCCGGAGCGCTGGTCATGTCCCGGCGGCGGGCGGGGGCGCTCCTCATCCTCGGATCGCTCGGCGTCGCTCTGACCGGCGCCCCGAAGGGCGCATGGGCGGCGGACACGCGGCCCCCCGCCCGCGATGCCGCCCAGCGCCTTCCCGACGGCTCGGTGATCGTGCCCAAGCCGACCCAGCGCATCCTCGGCGTGCGCACCCTCGTGACCGCCGCGGGCACCTTTGCCGGCACGGTCGAGCTGCCCGGCCGCGTTGTGCCGGACGTCAATGCCAGCGGCCTTGTCCAGGCCGCGGTGGGTGGGCGCCTTACGCCGCCGGAAGGGGGCTTCAAGCCGCTCGGCACGAAGGTCGAGGCTGGCGAGATCCTCGCCTATGTGCATCCGCCCATCGGCGCCTCCGACCTCAAGGACCTGGAGCAGCAGGGCTACGAGCTGGACCAGCAGATCGCTATCGTGAAGCGCCGCTACGAGCGGCTCTCGGCCATTCCCAACGCCGTCACCCGCCGCGAGGTGGAGGAGGCGGAGATCGAGCTGAAGGGGCTCCAAACCCGCCGCGCCAGGCTGGAACGGGTGCAGCGCGAGCCGGAGGCGCTGCGCGCGCCGGTGTCGGGCGTCATCGCCGCCGCCGATGCCGTGGCGGGGCAGATGGCGGACCCGAACACGGTAGTGTTCCGCATCGTCGATCCCCGCCGACTGTGGGTGGAGGCGCTCGGCTTCTCGCCCGATGTCGGCCGATCCGGTGCCACAGGACGCCTGCCCGACGGGCGAACCGTGGCGCTCGCCTTCATGGGCGCGGGGATATCTGACCGGGCCCAGGCACTTCCCCTCCTGTTTTCTGTCGCCTCGAATACCGGGGAGCTGCGCCCCGGCCAGTTCCTGACGGTCTTCGCGGAGGCCGGCGCCCCGCGCTCGGGCATCGCCATCCCCCGCTCGGCGGTGGTGCGCGGGGCGAACGGCCAGCCCATCGTCTATGAACACGTCAGCGCCGAGCGCTTCATGCCGCGCGAGGTGAAGACGGAGCCCCTCGACGCGTCTCGCGTGCTGGTGCTGGCGGGCCTCGCCCCCGGCCGCCGCATCGTGACCGATGGCGCCGAACTCCTTGACCAGATCCGCTGAGGCCGGGGATGTTCACGGTCCTCGTCACCCAATCCCTGCGCAACCGCTTGCCGGTGCTGGCGCTCGCTTTGGTGCTGGTGGTCTACGGCACCTATGCGGTCACGCGGCTGCCGGTGGACGTGCTGCCGGATCTCAACCGGCCCACCGTCACCATCATGACCGAGGCGGAAGGGCTCGCGCCCGCCGAGGTGGAGCAACTCATCACCTTCCCGCTGGAAACGGCCATGAACGGCCTGCCAGGCCTCGCCCGCCTGCGCTCGGTGTCCGGTGTCGGCCTCTCGGTCCTCTATGTGGAATTCGACTTCGGCACTGACATCTTCCGCGACCGCCAGCAGATCGCGGAGCGCCTCGCTTTGGTGCGCGACCGGCTCCCGGCGAACGTTGCGCCGCAGATGGGTCCTATCAGCTCCATCATGGGGCAGGTCCTGATGTTCGCCGTCACCAGCGACACCGCATCGCCCATGGCGGTGCGGGAGGCGGCGGACTTCGTCATCCGCCCGCGCCTCCTCGCCATCCCCGGCATTGCGCAGGTCATCCCCATGGGCGGGGAGGTGCGGCAGTTCCGCGTCGCACCGGATGTTGCCGCCATGCGCGCCTACGGCATCACACTCGACGCGCTGGAAAAGGCGCTCTCCCAATTCGGCACCAATTCCGGCGGCGGCTTCGCCGACCAGGGCGGCCGGGAATTCCTCATCCGCAACATCGCCCGCACCCTCAGCCTCGACGACCTGAAGACCCTCGTCCTGCCCCGCCCCGCCGGCGGCAGCGTCTTCCTTCATCAGATCGCGCAGGTGGACCATGCGGCGCGGCTGAAGCGCGGCGATGCCGGCTATATGGGGCGGCCTGCCGTGATACTCTCCGTGGAGAAGCAGCCGGAGGCGGACACCCTCGCCCTCACCCGCGCGGTGGAAGAGGCGGTGGCGGACCTCAACCGCACGCTGCCCGATGGCATCCGCATCTCCCCGCCGGTGTTCCGGCAGGCGGACTTCATCGCCGCCTCCATCGGCAACGTGGAGAAGGTGCTGCTGGAGGCCATGGCGGTGGTGGCCGTGGTGCTGTTCCTGTTTCTTCTCAACTGGCGCACCACCGTCATCTCGCTCACCGCCATCCCGGTGTCGATCCTGGCCACAGCCATCGTGTTCCACGCCTTCGGCCTCTCCATCAACACCATGACGCTGGGCGGCCTCGCCATCGCCATCGGCGAACTGGTGGACGATGCGGTGGTGGACGTGGAGAACATCTTCCGGCGGCTGCGCGAGAATGCCGCCGCGGCGGCGCCCCGTCCCGTGTTCGACGTGGTGGTGGCGGCGAGCCGGGAGGTGCGCTCCGGCATCGTCTACGCCACCCTCATCATCGTGCTGGTGTTCGTGCCCCTGTTCGCCCTGCCGGGCATCGAGGGGCGGCTGTTCGAGCCGCTGGGGCAGGCCTATATCGTCTCCATCCTCGCGAGCCTACTGACCTCCATCACGCTCACGCCGGTGCTCGCCTTCTACCTGCTGCCCGCCCTCAGCCGCCATGCGGAAAGGGATGGGGCGCTGGTGCGGATGCTGAAGGGTGGCTACGCCGCGCTCCTTTCCACCGCCTTCCGCCACCCGCGCCTGGTGATGGCGGGAACCGCCCTCCTGTTCGTCGCCGCGCTGGCCGCCGCCGCAGGCCTGCCGCGCGCCTTCTTGCCGCCGTTCAACGAGGGCTCGCTCACCATTTCCATGTCGTTCCGGCCCGGCCTCTCGCTGGCCGAGAGCCACCGCATGGGGCTTATCGCAGAGACGCTGATCCTGGACGTGCCGGAGGTGAAGGCGGTGGGTCGGCGCACCGGGCGGGCGGAGCTCGACGAACATGCGGAGGGCGTGCACGCCTCCGAGATCGAAGTGGACCTTCAGCCCTCCGCCCGCAGCCGGGCCGAGATCACCACTGACATCCGCGACCGCCTCTCCGTCCTGCCGGCGTCCTTCAACGTGGGCCAGCCCATCTCCCACCGGCTGGACCACATGCTCTCCGGCGTGCGGGCCGAGATCGCCCTGAAGCTGTTCGGCGACGACCTCGACAGCCTGCGCGCCACGGCGGAAAGCCTGCGCCAGCGCCTCGGCGCCATTCCCGGCCTCGTCGACCTGCAGGTGGAGCGGCAGGTGCGGGTGCCGGAGGTGACGGTGAGCGTGGATTACGGCCGCGCCGCCCTCCATGGCCTCCAGCCCGCACAGGTGACGGACGCGCTGGCACGGCTCTCCAACGGGCGCGTGGTCTCGACCCTCGTGGACGGCAACCGGCGCTTCGACCTGGTGGTGCGCCTGCCCGAGGCAACGCGCAGCGCAGAGGGGCTGACCCGCCTCCTCATTGAGACCCCATCCGGCTGGGTGCCCCTTTCCCACGTGGCGGACGTGAAGGAGACGGATGGGCCGAACCAGATCCTGCGCGAGGGCGGGCGCCGGCGCATCGTCGTGCTCGCCAACACCTCCGGCGGGCGCGACACGGCGGCCATCATCGCCGACATGCGCCGCGTGATCGCCGCGACGGACCTGCCGCCCGGCATGTCCACGACCCTCGAAGGCACCTTCGCGGCGCAGGAGGAATCCATGCGCACCATCGGCGGCCTCGCGGCCGTATCGCTGCTCCTGGTCTTCGCCATCCTCTACAGCCGCTACCGCTCGGCACTGTTCGCGCTGGTCATCATGGGTAGCGTGCCGCTGGCCCTCATCGGCGCGGTGGTGGCCTTGTGGCTGGCCGGGCAGCCGCTCTCGGTGGCGAGCATGATCGGCTTCGTGACGCTGACCGGCATCGCCGCGCGTAACGGCATCCTGAAGATCAGCCACATCATCAATCTCGCCATCACCGAAGGCCTGCCGTTCGGTCCCGCGCTGGTGGCGCGCGGGAGCCTTGAGCGGCTGACCCCGGTGCTGATGACGGCCGCCTCCGCCAGCATCGCCTTGCTGCCGCTCATGAGCGGGGCCGAGGTGCCGGGCAAGGAGATCCTGCACCCGGTGGCCGTCACCATCTTCGGCGGCCTCGTCAGCGCCACGCTGCTCGATGCCGTGCTCACCCCCGTCCTCGTCCTTCTCTACGGCCGCCGCCCGCTGGAGCGGCTGGTGGCGGCGGCGGGCGAGACCGGCCCCACCCCGGCCGCCGCCCGTGCGGATGCCTTTTGATCGGAGTGCGCCATGATCTTCCGCCCCCTTGCGTCGGCCCTCATCGCTCTTCCCCTGCTCGCGACGCCACTCCTCGCGCACGAGCCCGGCACCGGCCCCAACGGCGGCGTGCGCGTGGATGCCGGGCATTATCACGCCGAACTGGTGGCCGATGGGACGACTGCCGTCTCGCTCTATCTCAGCGACGGCTCCGATAAGCCGGTTCCGGCCGACGGCTTCAAGGTCAATGCCATCCTGCTGGTGGACGGCAAGGCTCAACGCTTCCCCCTGACGCCCGCCGGCGGCAGCCGGCTTGCCGGGACCGCCCCGGTCGCCGTGCCCAAGGGCGTGAAGGGCGCCGTCCAACTCACCGCGCCCGACGGCTCCACGACCCAGGCGAAATACTGATCTCAATCCCTGCCTCGCCTCGTCTGCCCGGCGACGCACCCAGGAGGCCGACCATGACCCGACCTAAGCACCTGTCTTCCCTGTCCCGCCGCACCTTCCTCGCGGGTGGCGCTGCCGCCGGTGCGCTCGCTTTCTCCGGAGGGTGGAGCCGCATCCTCGCCGCCCCGCTCATCACCGTGGAGAGCCTCACCCTCGACGTGAACGGCAAGGCGGCCAAGGTCTTCGCCGTCAAGGGCCCGGCGGGCGAAGGCATCTTCGCCAAGGAGGGTGACCGCCTCACCGGCACCGTGCTCAACGCCTCGCAAACCCCGTCGGTGATGCACTGGCACGGCCAGATCTTCGCCCCGCCGGACCAGGACCGCGCCCGCCCCGATGGCGGCGAATTGGCTCCCGGCGGCACCGATCAGGTGGATTTTCGCCTCACGCCGGGCACCCACTGGATGCATTCCCATACGCTCAGCGAGCAGCAATTGCTCGCCGCTCCCCTCGTCACCCGGGAGGCGGATGCGGGCGATGCGCAGGACGTGGTGGTGATGCTGCACGATTTCTCCTTCCGCAGCCCGGAGGAGATCCTCGCCGGCCTCGGTGGCGCGAACGCCCATGGCGGCCACGGTGCTCACGGAGCGGGCCAGCCCACGCTGGGCGCGGCGGGGATGGCGATGCCGGGAATGGGCCATGCCGGCCACGGCATGGGCGCGATGGGCGGCATGGGCGGCGGGATGATGGCGCACGCCAACGACGTCGACTATGACGCGTTCCTCGCCAACCGCCGCACCCTTGCCGATCCCGAGGTGGTGAAGGTGGAGAAGGGCGGAAGGGTGCGGCTGCGCATCATCAACGGCGGCACCGCCACCGCCTTCTTCGTCAGCGTGCCGGGCCTGAACCCCCGCTGCGTCGCGGTGGATGGCTCACCCTGCGTCCCGACGGAGGCGGAGGCTTTTCCGTTGGCCCAGGGCCAGCGCATCGACCTTCTGGTGGATATTCCTGCGAGCGGCGATGCCTTTCCGGTTCTGGCGCAGGTTGAGGCCTCGGCCCGGCGCACCGGCGTCATCCTGGCCACGGCCGGCGCGTCCGTCGCGCGCATCGCCGACACTGCCGACCGTCCGCAGGGCCTGCTCGACCTTACGTTCGAAGAGCGACTTTCCGCGGGGAAGCCACTCGCGCGGCGCAACGCGGACAAGATCTTCCCCATCATGCTCGGCGAGGAGGCCGGCTATCGCTGGACCATCAACGGCCGCACATATGGTGAGGCAAGCCCCTTCGCCGTAAGCCCGGGTGAGCGGGTCGAGATGACCTTCATGAACCCCACCACCATGAGCCATCCCATGCACCTACACGGCCACCATTTCCAGGTGGTGGGCATCGGCGGGCGCCGCTTCTCCGGCGCGGTGCGCGACACGGTGATGGTGCCGCCGCACATGCCCGTCACCATCGCCTTCGACGCCGGGCCGAAGGGCGAATGGTTTCTGCACTGCCACCACCTCTACCACATGGCCACGGGCATGATGGCGGTGGTGAAGGTGGGCTGAACCCGCAGAGGAGAGACCGTCATGTACTACGATCAAATGATGGGCGGCGGCATGTGGGGGATGTGGCTCTTCGGCCTCCTCATCCTGACGCTGGTCGTGCTGGGCATCGTGACGCTCATCAAGTATCTCGGGCGCTGAGGGCGGAGCACTGCCCGGGCAGGATGGGGATCGCGTGATGAAGACCGGCATCGCCTTCGGCCTGCTGTCCGCCGGACTGTTCGGCGCGAGCACGCCATTCGCCAAGCTGCTCCTCGGGGCGATCGATCCCTGGCTGATGGCCGGCCTGCTCTACATCGGAGCCGGCGCGGGCCTCGCCGCCATCCACGGCTTCCGGGCGGCACTCCGACTTCCGGCGGTGGAGGCGCCGCTGCGGCGGGCGGATATGCCGTGGCTCGCGCTGGTGATCCTCGCCGGTGGAATCCTCGGCCCGCTGCTGCTCATGTTCGGGCTCGCCCGGACCGATGCTGCGAGCTCTTCCCTCCTGCTCAATCTGGAAGGGGTGGCGACCATGGCCATCGCCTGGATCGCCTTCCGGGAGAATGTCGATAGGCGCCTCCTCCTCGGGGCGCTTGCCATCCTCCTCGGCGCGGCGGCTCTCTCTTGGCAGGGATCGGCAACCTTAGACCTCGGCGCCGCGCTGATCGCTGGCGCGTGCCTGTGCTGGGGCATCGACAACAACCTCACCCGCAAGCTCTCGTCTGCCGATCCTGTGCAGATCGCCATGCTCAAGGGGCTGATCGCCGGAACCATCAACCTCGTGATCGCCCTCGGCCACGGGGCGCCCGTCCCCTCGACAGGGGCCGTGGCCGCGGCCGCTGTGGTCGGCTTCTTCGGCTATGGCGTCAGCCTCGCCTTGTTCGTGCTCGCGTTGCGCCATCTCGGCACGGCGCGGACCGGCGCCTATTTCTCGCTGGCGCCGTTCGTCGGGGCCGTCCTGGCCATCGCCTTGCTCGGCGAGGCCATTACGCCCCAGTTCGTGATCGCGGGGCTCCTGATGGCGCTCGGCCTCTGGCTGCACCTTTCCGAGCAGCATGAGCACGAGCATGCCCACGAGGCACTGGAGCACGAGCATAGACATCAGCACGACGCCCATCACCAGCACAACCACGATGTCGCGGCACCGGCGGGCGAGCCGCACAGCCACTGGCACCGGCACGCGCCGATGGTCCATCGGCACCCGCACTACCCGGACATCCACCACCGCCATGGGCACGCTCCACGCGGATGACGCATGGCGCACCTGGAAACGGTTGCGGATCGTCGGTTTGTATTGCGGGGGTGATGTAGAATCCCCGCAATGATGATGACGGTGACACTTCTCGCGAATCCGATCCCGCCGCCCTCGGTTCAGTCTTTACCGTTCGGACGCACCAGTTGCTGGCTGACGCCTAGCGCCTGGGCCAGTTCGTGCAGGGTGATGACGGTGGGATTGCGCCGGCCGCGTTCAAGGCCGCTGATGTACTGCTGGCTGAAGCCGGAACGTGCTTCCACCTCCTCCTGCGTCAGGCCCTTCTCCTGACGCAGGCGCACGAAATTCCGTCCGACCAGCTTGCGCAGACGGATCGCAATTTACACCCTCTGAGCTCATCAACTATAATATGTATTCGCTCGATCCTCGAAGGGTTTGGTGCACTGGGCAGAACTACCTTTGTGCACCTTTAAAGCGCACGGCTCGCGCCGCCATCGTGCCTCTGCTAGAAGAGCTGGGTGACGCTGGCCATGAACACGCGGGGAAACATGACCGAGACGTTCGAGGACACAGGACCGACCAGTCTCGAGCTGACAGACTACGACCGGACGCATATCAAGCTCTAGGCGCGGCTGCTTGACGCCACCGTGGATGGCGCCGACTGGCAGGAGATCGTCTCGGTTCTGTTCGGCCTAGACGCGGCGCGGCCCCTCAGGGCGTGGCTCGCCACCAGCAACGCCGCACGGCATTGGGTCGACAGCCGCCATAAGGCCCGCGATGCCAGCCGACGCCGCAGCCCTGCGCGACGGTGATGACCGGGCTCGGACCGGGCTGACCCGGCTGCACGGGAAACGCCTCGGCCTCGACGCTGACGCAGCAGAGCGCCAGAACGGTAGCGAAAAGAACTTTACGCATCGCATTCACATCCCTGTTGATCCGATGCGGCGACAATGCATGGCACCCCCGCAGCGTTCCAGAAACGCGGTCTAAGCGACTGTTTCTTAATGGGAATAAGCGTGCGGGCTCCGCCGCTGGCGGGCCGGCTTGCGCGTGTTCCGGCGGCCGCGCGCCGACGGCGGGGCATAACCTGGAGATATCCGCCGCTGCGCCAAACTGTATCGCGAGGGGTGGAAAGAAGCGGCTAAGGTCGGCTCGGACTTCGCGCATCGTGCGCGCCACATCCTTGCATCTGACCTTCGGGAGCCGTCCATGCCGCTTCGCACGATGCTTTTCGCGCCGGGCAATCACGCCCGGCGAGTTGAAAAGGCCTTCGAAGTGGGGGCGGACGCGGTCATCCTCGATCTGGAGGATGCGGTGGCCGTCAGCGAGAAGAGCGCAACGCGTCCGCTGGTGGTGGAGGCCCTCGGCCGGCCGCGCCGCTGCGCCGGCTATGTGCGCGTCAACGCCATGGATACACCGTTCTGCTTTGGCGACCTTGCCGCCGTGGTGCGTCCCGGCGTCGACGGCATCATGCTGCCGAAAATCGAATCGGCGCGGCATCTGTTCGCGGCCGATTGGATCATCACCCAGCTGGAGCGCCAACACGGCCTGTCCGAGGGCGACATCGATCTGCTGCCCATCGTCGAGACCGCCAAGGGCTTCGCCAATCTGCACGCGATCGTAAATGCCGGCACCCGCGTTCGGCGCTTCGCGTTCGGCGCGGGGGACTTCGCCCTCGACGTCAACATGAACTGGACCGCCCACGAGGGCGAGCTTGCCCAGGCCCGCGCTTGCCTCGTGACCGCCTGCCGCGCCGCCGATCTGGAGCCGCCTATCGATAGCGTCTGGGTCCGGCTCGACGACGCGGAGGGGCTGAAGCGCTCGGCGGAATTCGTGGCCGGCACGGGCTTCCAGGGCAAGATGTGCATCCACCCGGCGCAAATTCCCATCGTGAACGCGGTTTTCACGCCGAGCGACGCCGAAGTCGCCTTCGCCCGGCGCATCGTCGAGACATTCGCGCAAGCCGAGGCGCGGGGCGAGGCCGCGTTCCAGCTTGACGGCAAGTTCGTGGATTATCCCATCGTCTTCCGGGCGCAGCGTGTGCTCGCGACGGTCCAGGCGATCCGCGACCGGGAGCAGGCGGCCTGATGCGTGCGCCGAGGAGTGGGCGCGTGGCGGGCGCGGCGATCGCAAGTAAAGCTGAAATAACCCGCGCCCAGTTGAGGAATCTGCCTGTCGGTATATTGGTACGTCGCGGCCTATACTTCGCCCGCCTGGAATGGACGACGCGGGGCTGGGTCCGGCCGAAGGCTCGGGAGGCAAATACCTCGCGCCGCTTCACCTTGGCGGCGAGGCCTGGCCGCCCAGCGCGCCGGTGTCCGGGACGCGAGAACGATGCGCATGCGGAGATTTTCGGATATAGATCATGTTCAGACAGACAATCGGTTTGTATTCGCGGGTTCTGGACAGGCGTCCCTGGTGACGCCAATATTTGAATCATCGGGCCGTGGCGTCGGGGTTGGTCCAGTGCCATGGCGTGAGACAAGAGAAAAGTACGGCGGATGAGTGAAGCAAGGGAATTTGACAAGGAATTCTTGGTCGCGCGGCCGGCGGCGCTGCTGCGCCACAGCGTGACCGAAAGCATCCGCCAGGCCATCGCCGCCGGCCGGTTTCGTCCCGGCGAGCGCATGCCCGAGCGCGATCTGTGCGAGATGACCGGCGTAAGCCGCACCTTGGTGCGCGAGGCGCTGCGCCAGCTGGAATCCGAGGGTCTGATCGAGGTGGTCGCCCACAAGGGACCGGTGGTGGCCCGCATCACCGCCGCCCAGGCGATCGGGGTCTATCAGGTGCGCGAGGTGCTGGAAGGGCTCGCCGCGCAATTGTTCGCCGCTCACGCAACGGAAGAGCAGCACCGCGACCTGCGTGCCGTCTTCGAGGAGGTGAAGAGCGAAGAACTGGCGGTCAAGCGCGTGACCTTGAAGAACAAATTCTATGAATGCCTCATCGCCGGTTCGGGCAATGATGCCCTGGGCAAGGCCCTGTTCATGCTGAATTCGCGCACCATGTTGCTGCGCGCCCAATCGCTCCAGGCGCCCAACCGCTGGAACCAGAGCCTGAGCGAACTCCAGGCGCTGCTGGACGCTCTCGACGAACGTGACCCCGTGAAGGCGCGCGCCATCGCCATGGACCATGTCCGCCGGGCGGCTTCCGCCGCCATGCACACCTTCTCCATGGATGGACGCGAGGACAAGCGCCGCCGTCGTACACCCGCCGCCTATGCGTGAAACCGCCGCCGATCGCCTCGGACCTGCTGCGCGGTCGGTGGGATGGGCTTATCGCGCGTCGGCGTGCGATAAAGAGCCGGGCGGGGGCGAGATTAGAATAACATTGTATGATTGTAACACTAAATGGCCGCCCCGCCCGAAGAGAGCGCGGCGGCACGTGAGATCGAGCGTTGACCCGAGCCCGGGCAAGCGCTTTCGAGCACGTGCCGTTCAGATGGCATGGCCACCTGAACGGTAAAGCGTTCTCCATCAATGTTTTAGCGGCGGCTTCACCAATCAGCTCGATTCAGCCTGATCGGATCCCATTCTAGGAGGCGCTGCGCACCCTCACGCCGGCCTCGTCTTCCACCAGGGTGACGATCTTGGTGAAGTCGGACTCAAAGCCGAGCTTCTGCACCGCCTCTCCCCAGAGCTTGGCCACCACGTCGCAGCCTTCCAGGGACAGGCCCATGGCCTTGGCCTCTTGCATGAACAATTGCACGTCCTTGTTCATGAGCCCGGTGGAGAAGCCGAAGTCGAAGGTGCCCGGCAGGATCGACTGGGGGAATTTCTGGAGCGTGGCGGTGTTGCGGCCGCTGCCCACATTGATCACGTTGACCATCACCGTGGGGTCGATGCCGGCCTTCGCGCCCATCACCAGGGCTTCCGAGCTCAGCGCCATGGCGGCCGCCGAAAGCAGGTTGTTCACCAGCTTCATGGTCTGGGCGAGACCTTGCTTCTCGCTGATATAGAAGGGTTTTCCGATCACCGTCAGTTCGGGCATCAGGTCGTCGTAATCCGCCTTGGGGCCAGAGAACATGACCGCGAGCGTGCCCGCCTTGGCGCCCCCGACGCCGCCGCTGACCGGGGAATCCATCCACACGATGTTCTTGGCCTTCATCCGCTCGGCAAGGCTCGCGGCCATGTCCGGGCCGGTGGTGGAGAGGTCCACGATCCGCTTGACCAGGGTGCCGGCGGCAAGGCCGTTCTCCCCCATGGCGACCGCCTCGACGATGGGCGGCGTCGGTAGGGAGAGGAAAATGGTCTCGGCCTTGGAGGCGACGTCCGCCGGCGACGTGGCGCGCACGGCGCCGCGGTCGACGAAGGCTTGAACCGCGCTCTCGCGCGTATCGAAGACGACGAGCGAGCGGCCGGCGTCCAGAAGGCGTCCCGCCATCTGCATGCCCATGTTGCCGAGACCGATGAAGCCGAATGTTTTGCTCAAGATTTCCTCCAAACCCGATTGTGGCCGCACGCCGCCTTCTGGCGATCGTTGTCGCACGGGGAAGAACGCGCCGCCGGGAAGGAGGCCGATGGCCCACCTTGCGGAGCCGCGCGTGTGACGGATGCACAATATCGACCTTATTTCAGTAATACAATCATATTGACATCCCGGGGGAGACGTGATGAGTTTTCGTCAGTTCCGCGAAGGGACGCACCATTTCGCGCGGCCTTTCTCTGTGCTGTGGGACGCCACTACGACTTCGGCCGAAGGTCTTGGGTCGGATCTGGTGCGCTCCGTCGTGGTTCCATTCTTATATCCGAGCCGGTTCCGGCACATCGGGACCCATGCTCGGCAATGAACAGGCGAGCGCCAGAACGGGCGCTACGTCCAAAAAAACAAATCGCGTGAAGACATTCACGAGGAGGAAACATGAAGCCGATCATCTTGGCCGCAGTCGCGGCAACGCTGCTGTGCGGCAGTGCCATGGCCCAGGAACAGTGCCAGCCCGGCGAGACCGTAATCAAATACAGCCACGTCAGCGCGCCCACCGGAAATCCAAAGGGCGAGATGGCGGTCGCCCTGGCCAAGCGCATCAATGCCGAGATGAACGGCAAGCTGTGCATGCAGGTCTACCCGAGCTCCCAGCTCTACAATGACGACGAGGTGATGGAGGCGCTGGCGATCGGCGACGTCCAGTTGGCCTCGCCCGATATCGGCAAGCTTGGCGCCTATACCAAGAAATTCGACGTCTTCAACTTGCCGTTTCTGTTCCAGGACACCGAGGCGGTCTCCCGCTTTACCCATGGCCCGGTGGGCAAGAAGCTGCTCGATTCCATGCAGAGCAACGGTTTCGTCGGCGTGACCTATCTCTATAACGGCCTGCGCGCCTGGTCGGCCAATCGCCCCTTGCTGGAGCCGAAGGACCTCAAGGGCCTGAAGATCCGCGCCACCACGTCCGACGTCTCCATCGCCATGATCAGCGCCCTCGGTGCCACCGCGCAGCCGCTGGCCTGGAGCGAGGTATTCGGCGCCTTGCAGACCGGCGTCGTCGATGGCCAGGAAAACACCTGGTCCAACATCTATACCGGCAAGCTTTATGAAGTTCAGGATGGCATCACCGAGACCAATCACCAGTTCCTGACCTACATTCTTGTGACGTCGCAAAAATTCCTGGACAAGCTTTCCCCGGATGTGCGCGCTCAGTTCCTGAAAATCTCCAACGAAGTCGCGGAAGAATACAATAACAAAGCAACCGCGATCAACGACCAGAGCAAGCAGCGCATCGTCGATGCCGGCGTGAAGGTGCGTCACCTCTCACCCGAGCAGCGCCAGCGGTGGGTCGCGGTCGTCAAGCCGGTCTGGAAGCAGTTCGAGAGCGGCATCGGGGCCGATGTGATCCAGGCCGCCGTTGCCTCCAACACCCCCTGAACCGGGGCGGTGCGCGCCGCCCCCGTGGCGGCGCGGCTGCTCGGAGGCTGCCTGGAGGCAGCTTGGCAGTGCCTGCCCAAGCGTCGCGCGCCAGCCGCCTCGAAAGCCGACATCGCATGAAGAGTCCCGCCCGCCGGTCCCAAGGATGCGGCGGTTCGGGCGACGCTACCTGTATTCCTAAGGATACGACAAATGGGCAGGTTCGGTCAGAGTGTCGATCGCGTCGAACGAATAATCATCGCGTTCCTGATGGGCGCCATGGTGCTCACCTCATTCGCACAAGTTGTGGCCCGCTATGTGTTCAACACCGGCTGGCTTGGGGCTCTTGAATTCACGCGCATCCTGTTCGCCTGGCTCATCCTGTTTGGGATGTCCTATGGCGTGAAGATCGGGTCGCATCTTGGCGTGGATACGTTCGTGCGGGCTTTTCCCAAACCGTGGTTCCGGGCTTTCGCCATCTTCGGCGCGCTGTGCGGCGTGCTTTATGCCGCCATCTTCTTCGCCGCCGACTGGCTCCAGGTTTTCGGCCTTCCCACCAGCGGCGGGGCCTACAGCTATTGGCTGCGGACCTTCAATACCGGCATCGGCCTGCATGAATTGCGCTATCCTGAATGGGCGCAGCACGCCTTCGGCATCCAGGCCCGCGTCCACCGCTGGGTGGTCTATTTCATCCTGCCCCTTGGTCTCGCGCTGCTGGCGTACCGCTGCGCGCAGGCCGCGATCCAGATCTGGCGCGGCGAGCGCGAGATGATCACCATCTCCCACGAGAGCGGGGAACTGATGGATGAGGAGACCTTCGCGGGCACTCACGAACCTTCGGCGGCATCCGAGCGCGATGCCGCCGCGGCCAAGCGGGGGAAGTGAGACATGGTCTCGTTCTTCCTCTGCGCCTCCCTGCTGGGCCTGCTGTTCGCCGGCGTTCCGGTCGCCATCAGCCTGGGCCTCGCCAGCGTGCTGTCGATCGTGCTGTTCTCGTCGGACAGCATGTCCTCGGTAGCGCTGAAGCTTTTCACCGCCTCGCAGAGCTATACCCTGCTGGCCATTCCCTTCTTCATCCTGGCCTCCTCCTTCATGTCTACGGGCGGCGTCGCGCGCCGGATCGTGCACTTCGCGGTGGCCGCGGTGGGGCACATCCGGGGCGGCCTCGCCATCGCCTCGGTCATGTCGTGCATGCTGTTCGCGGCGCTGTCCGGCTCGTCGCCGGCGACCGTGGTCGCGATAGGCAGCATCGCCATCACCAGCATGCGCGAGGCGGGCTATACCAAGGAGTTCGCGGCGGGCATCATCGCCAATGCCGGCACGCTGGGGATCCTCATTCCGCCGTCCATCGTCATGGTGGTCTATTGCGCCGCCACCGACGTCTCGGTCAGCCGCATGTTCCTTGCGGGCATCCTGCCGGGGATCGTGGCCGGTTTCCTTCTGATGGCGACCATCTACGTTTTCGCGCGCCTGCGGAACATGCCCAAGGCACCGTTCAGCGGCCTTGCCGTCATTCGCGATGCGTTCCTCGATGCCTCCTGGGGCCTGTTCCTCGTGGTGGTGATCCTAGGCGGCATCTATGGCGGCGTGTTCACGCCCACGGAAGCCGCAGCCGTGGCTGCGGTCTATTCCTTCCTCGTGGCCAATTTCATCTATCGCGACATGGGCCCGTTGAAGGGCGAGCCGTGGCACCGTACCGGCGAGACGCTGGTGCATACCCTGCGGCGCAATCTGTTCGCCATGACGGTGCGCGCCGTGCCCGCCCTGTTCCATCGCGACACCGAGCGTGTCCTGGTGGAGGCGGGCAAGGCGACGATCATGCTCATGTTCATCATCGTCAATGCCATGCTCTTCGCCCATGTGCTGACGGCGGAGCGGGTGCCGCAGACCATCACGGAATGGATGATCGGCGCCGGCTTCAACTGGTTCACCTTCCTCCTGGCGGTCAATGTGATCCTGCTGCTGGGCGGCCAGTTCATGGAGCCGTCGGGTCTGCTCCTGATCGTCGTGCCGGTGGTCTTTCCCATCGCCATGGCGCTGGGCGTCGATCCGATCCACTTCGGCATCATGATCGTTGTGAACATGGAGATCGGGCTGATTTCCCCGCCCATCGGCATCAATCTGTTCGTTACGGCCGCCGTCGCCCGCATGAGCGTGGTGGACGTGGTGAAGGCGGCGATGCCGTTCATCATCGTGCTGTTCGTGGTCCTGATCATCGTCACCTATGTGCCGGTGCTCTCCACCATCGTGCCCTACACCCTGATGGGGCCGGAGCCGCTCGGCTTCAAATGAGCGGCGGCCTTGCGCGCCGCTCAACGCCTTTCCCCGCTGCGGCGGGGCGCCCGGGCCGGGTGGAAGCGGCCTGATAACAAAGGGAGTTCACTTCGATGGAGATCAAACGTGGCGGGTCCACACCCTCTCGCAAGGCGCCGGCGAAATCCTTCACCGGCACGGTGTGGCAGGACCCGATCATCGAGGCGCCGGAACCGGCCCTGCTGAAGTCCAACGTGGTGATGTTCGAGCCCGGCGCCCGCACCGCCTGGCACACCCATCCCATGGGCCAGACGCTCTATGTCACGGCCGGCATCGGCCTCTGCCAGTCCTGGGGCGGTCCGATCCAGGAGTTCCGCGCCGGCGACGTGATCTGGATCGCGCCGGGCGAGAAGCATTGGCACGGCGCAACGCCGACCAACATGATGACCCACATCTCCATGCAGGAAGGCCACAATGGCGTCGTGGTCGAATGGCTCGAGCATGTGACCGACGAGCAATATAACGGCGCGGCCTGATCCGGCGGCCGGGGTGCGGCGGTGTCCCCGCCGCAAGCCCGGCCGCGTCCGGCATCTGTGCCTGCCATGAGTGAGGAGGAAAGCGGTGGCTCGATTTCCCGACGCCGACTGGATGGCCGCCTTCGGCAGAAGCGTGGCTGAGGATCGCGAACTGTCCGTCATCGGCGGCAAGTTCGACGTGGACATGGGGATGACCTTCGGCGCCTTGCGCTATGTGCTGAAAATCCGGCGCGGGCGGGTGGAGGAGATCATCGCTTCGCCGCGCTTCGACGTGCGCACCCAGTTCGAGATGCGCGCGCCCATGGAACTGTGGGAGCGCTTCCTGAGCGAGACCCCGCCACCGCTCTATCACGACATTTTCGCCATGATCATGCGGGTGCCCGAGTTCCGCCTGGAGGGCGACACGCTCGTCGCCATGCAGAACGCGCGGGCGTTGCACCGGATGATGAACGTCATGCGCAGCGTGGGCTACGGCAATGCCTGATTTCGAACCCATCCTCGGACGCTACCTGAAGGTGGCCATCAAGGGCCGCGCGCACCGGATCTTCGTGGAGGAGGCCGGCGCGGGCATTCCGCTCATCTGCCTGCACACGGCCGGCGCCGACAGCCGGCAGTTCCGCCATCTGCTGAATGACGCAGAGGTCACCGACCGCTTCCGCGTCATCTGCTTCGACCTGCCCCGGCACGGCCGCTCCGATCCGCCGGCCGAATGGTGGCTGGAGCCCTACGAGCTGACGACCGAGGATTATCTCGCCGCCATCGAGGCGGTCTGGATGGCGCTCGGCGTCGAGCAGCCGGTTTTCATGGGCTGCTCCATGGGCGGGGCCATCGTGCTGCGGGTGGCGAGCGATTTCCAGGGGCGGATCCGCGGCGTGATCGGCCTTGAAAGCGCGGCCCATGCGCCCGGGCGCTACAATGACTTCCTGCTGCATCCGGCGGTTCACGGCGGCGAGCTTGTCGCCACCTATACGTTCGGCCTCAACGCGCCCCAGAGCCCGGAAGACGGCAAGCGCGACAATTGGTGGTATTATTCGCAGTCCGGTCCCGGCGTCTATCGGGGCGACGTGATGTTCTACAGCATGGACTTCGACGCCCGTGCGCACATCAAGACCATCGACACGGACATCTGTAAGGTCAGCCTGCTGACGGGAAGCTATGATTATTCCTGCACGCCGGCCATGACCGCCGAGGTGGCCGCCGCCATCCCCGGCAGCCGCTATACCGAGATGCAGGGCATGGGGCATTTCCCCATGATCGAGAATTACCCGCTGTTCCGCACCTTTCTTCTGCCGGAACTGGATTTCATGGCCAACAACTGACCACCCGCCGCGGGCCGCAAGGCTTCGCGGCGGCAAACTCGCAATGCTCGCATGACAAGAGCAGCAAACAAGGGCGGGCCGCGCGCGGCGATGTCCATGACGGGAGGAGCAAATGGCGCTCGAACCATATGAAGTCTATGCGGTGCATTATGCGCATAATCCCGCGGCCACTTCGGCGCACAATTTCGTCGGCGGCGATGCCCATGACGTGCCCATGCCGCTCGATTATTTCGTGTGGGCCATCAAGGGCAACGGCCGCACCCTCATCCTCGACACCGGCTTCGACGAGGCCATGGCGCAAAAGCGCAAGCGGCAGTTCCTGCGCTCGCCCGGCGCGGGCCTCAAATGCATCGGCATCGACCCGGATACGGTCGAGGACGTGATCATCTCGCACATGCATTACGACCACAGCGGCAATTACGATCTGTTCCCCAAGGCGAAGTATCATCTCCAGGATATCGAGATGGGCTATTGCACCGGCCGCTGCATGTGCCACGGCGCGCTGAAGATGCCGTTCGAGGAGGAAGACGTCGTGGCCATGGTGCGCAAGGTCTATGCCGGCCGCGTGCAGTTCCATGACGGCACGGCGGAAGTGGCGCCCGGCATCAGCGTCCACCACGTGGGCGGCCACAGCAAGGGGCTCCAGGTGGTGCGCGTGTGGACGCGGCGCGGCTGGCTCGTGCTGGCCTCGGATGCGAGCCATTTCTACGCCAATATGGAACAGGGCCGCGCCTTCCCGATCCTCCACAGCCTAGCCGATACGCTGGAGGGCTATGACCGGCTGCGGGCATTGGCCAGCGACCGCTCGGCCATCATTCCCGGGCACGATCCGATCCTGTTCGACCGCTATCCCGCGCCCGCTCCGGGCCTGGAGGGCGTGGTCCTGCGCCTCGACGCGGATCCCAATGGCTGATCTGGCCAAGGGGGCTGAGCTGGACCGGGGGGCCGGGCCTGAGACGGGTACGCGCCTCAGGCCCGGCGTCCGCTGGCGCTTAGCCCCCCAGCATCGCGCGCCAGCGGGTTCACAGGCCGAGATAGGCCTCGCGCACCTTGGGGTTTTCCATCAGGGCCGCTGCGGTGTCGGCGAGCACGATGCGGCCGGATTCCAGCACATAGCCGCGCGAAGCCACCGACAGGGCCAGCGCGGTGTTCTGCTCCACCAGCAGGATCGAGGTGCCCTGCTGGTGGATCTTCACCAGCGCGTCGTGCACCTCGTCCACCACGATCGGCGCGAGGCCGTGGCTCGGCTCGTCGAGGATCAGGAGGCGCATGCCGAGCATCATGGCCCGGCCCAGCACCACCATCTGCTGCTCGCCGCCGGACAAGGTGCCGGCGCGCTGGTTGCGCCGCTCGCGCAGGCGCGGGAAGAGCGAGAAACTCTCCTCCAGCCGCTGCTTGTAAGCCGGGTCGTGGCGCACGCAATAGGCGCCGAGCAACAGGTTTTCCTCCACCGTCATGTCGGGAAAGACGTGCCGGCCCTCGGGCACATGGGCGATGCCGAGCCTGGGCACGTCATAGGGCGCGGTCGCCATCAGGTCGTGCCCGTCGAAGCTGATGCGTCCGCGCGCGTTGCGCACCAGGCGCGAGATGGTGCGCAGAAGTGTGCTCTTGCCCGCCGTATTGGCGCCGATGACGCAGATGAACTCGCCTTCGCTCATCTCCATGGAAATGTCGTGCAGCACGTCATTGCCGTCATAGCCGGCATGGAGGTGCTCGATCCGCAGCAACGGGGCTCCGGTCATGTTCATGTGCCCCTTCTCACGCGTATTCGCGGCCGAGATAGGCGCGCACCACCTCGGGGTCTTTCGCGATGTCCTGCGGCGCGCCGTCGGCGATCTTGCGTCCGAAATTGAGCACCACGATGCGCTCGCACAGGGACATGATGGCATGCATGTGGTGCTCGACCACGACGACGGTCAGCCCGTCGTTCCTCAGCGAGCGGATCAGGGCCATGATCTCCTCCATTTCCACAGGGTTGAGCGCGGCCATCACCTCGTCGAGCAGGAGCACCTTGGGCCGCGTGGCGAGGCTGCGCGCCACCTCCACCCGCGCCCGCTCGGGGAAGGAGAGATCGTTCGCCGTCTTGCCCGCGATGTGCGCGAGGCCCACCCGATCGAGGCAGGCCATGGCGGTCGTGCGCGCCTGCGCGACGCTGTCGCGCAGCAGGGCGCCGATGAGCACATTGTCGAGCACCGTTGCTTCCATGAACAGCGCCACGTTCTGGAACGTCTTGGTGAGGCCGCGCGCCGCCACCTTGTGGGGCTTGAGGCCGGTGATGTCCGCGCCGGCGAAGCGCACCGCGCCGCCGGTGGGCTTGTGCAGGCCCACCAGGGTGCTGAACAAGGTGGATTTGCCGGCGCCATTGGGCCCGATCAGGCCGATGATATCCCCCGCCGCTACCTCGAACGATACGTTGTCGAGGGCGAGCAGGCCGCCGAATCTCTTGGTGATGCCGTCCACCTGGAGGATCGGAGCGTTCATCCCTTCCTCCCCTTGCGGAGGCGCGCGATGCCGTTCGAGACCAGGACCAGTAGGCCGCGCGGCTCGATCAGGATGATGGCGATGAGCATCAGGCCGAACACGAGCTGGGAGAGGCCGGCCGCCCGCGAGGAGAGGGCCGCGTTGGCGAACTCCTCCAGCGGCACGATGACGAAGGCGCCGATGAGGGGACCTGCCAGCGTGCCCGCGCCGCCGAGGATCGCGATGATGGCGGCGCGCACCGAGATGGCGACGATGCCGAACACCGCTTCGGGATCGAAGAAATAAGTGAACTGGGCATAGAGCGTGCCCAGCAGGGCGGTCAGCGCGGCCGAGATGACGGCGGTGGTGATCTTCACCCGCGTGGTATCCACGCCAATCACCTCGGCGGCATCGGGGTTTTCCTTCACCGCCCGCAGGCGATAGCCTAGTGCGCTCTTCTGGATCACCAGAAAGATCACGCAGATCAGCACCAGGGCGCCCAGGATGATGTAGTAATAGGGCGTCGTGCTCTTGAATTGCAGCAGCGCGAGACTGTCCGCCGCATAGGGCACCGACAGGCCCGCCGGGCCGCCGGTTACCGAGGTCCAGGAGCTGGCGATGACGCGCAGCACCTCGCTGAAGGCGAGGGTGGCGAGCGCGAAATAATGCCCCCGCAGCTTCATGGTGGGAAAGCTCAGCAGGAACGCCGCCAGCGCCGCCAGCGCGGCCCCCGCCAGCATGCCGATCCAGGGCGACAGGTTGAAATGGATCAGCAGGATGGTGGAAGTATAGGCGCCGATGCCGAAGAATGCCGCATGGCCGAGCGAAATCTGGTTCGCAAGGCCGCCGACGATGTTCCACGCCTGGCCGAGGGCGGCGAACAGCAGCGTGAGCGTCAGGACCCGGATCGGATAGCCCGCCGGATCGAGGAAAGACGGCACCACGACCGCCGCGATCAGGGCCACAGCGCCCCAGATCCAGGGTTTCATCGCGCCGCTCCGATCAGACCGGTGGGCCGCACCGCAAGCACGGTGATGAACACGATGAACAGGACGAGGTTTTGCAGCTGGATCGGGAAGAACAGGGTCGACACCGATTGGATGACGCCCACGACCAGCCCGCCGACCACCGCCCCGGCGACGCTCCCGAGGCCGCCCAGCACCACCACGGTGAACATGAGCACCACGAATTGATGGCCGACGGTGGGATGAACGGTGAAATAGGGCAGGATGACCGCGCCGCCGAACGCTGTCATGCCCACCCCGAGCCCGAAGGCGATCTGGCGCATGCGGTCGGCGTTGATGCCCATGAGATGCGCCGCCATGGGGTCCTGGGCGGTGGCGCGCATGGCCCGCCCGTACCAGGTCTTGTTGGTGAACAGCCAGAGCGCCAGCCCCGACAGCAGCGACATGCAGAAGGCCGCGAGATAGGGCACGCTGATGAACAGCGGGCCCAGTCTCAGCGCCGAGGTCTGGTAGCTCGTGGTCACCGAGCGGAAGTCGGAACCGAAGGCGATCAGCGACAGGTTCTCGATCACGATGAGCAGGCCCACCGTGACGAAGATCTGCGCCACCGGCGGCGCGTTCAACACCCTCTGGATGATGGTCATCTGCACGACGACGCCGAGGCCGAAGATCAGCACGAAGGAAATGAGCGATCCGATCAGCGGGTCGATGCCCAAATACTTCCAGGCGAAGAAGGCGACGAACATGCCCAGCGTCAGGAATTCGGCCTGGGCGAAGTTCACGATGCCCATGACGCCGAACACGAGGGTCAGGCCGATGGAGATGACGGCATAGACGCCGCCAATCATCAGTCCGTCGATCACGGCTTGAAGGAAGGCCATGAAGCGCTCCGGAGGCGAAGGTGAGGGGCGGGCGGGAGGCGATGGCCGGCTATGCGCCGGCCCAGATGGCCTTGCCCATGGCGTATTCGTCCGGCCACACCGTAACGAGGTTGTCGCCGCGCCACTGCACCATCAGCGGCTTGGCCAGGGTGTTGAGGCCGGTCTCGTCGAACTTGACCGCCCGCCCGGTCATGGCGTTGCACCAGCCGCCTTCGAAGCGGGTGGCATGCAGCGTTTCGCGCACCGCATTGGGATCGGCCTTGCCGGCCTTTTCCAGCGCCTTGGCGAGCACATCGAGGCACACCGCGTGTTCCAGGGCCTCGTGCACCATGAAATAGCCGTAGCGCTTCTTGAACGCGTCGGTGAGGCTCGGATCCTGGTCGTAGTTGCCCGGCGCGATGGACATGACGTTCTCGGCATAGTCGCCGAGCGCCTTCTTGAAATCCGGGATCACATAGCCGCCCGCGCCGCCGATCACCGGCAGCTTGATGCCCTGCTGGCGCATGGTGCGGATGATCTGGAGGCCGTCGTTCAGATAGGAGGCGGGGAACACCGCCTGCGCATTCGCCGCGCGCAGCTTGTTGATGAGGGGCGTGACGTCGGTGATGCCGAGCGGATAGGCCTCGTCCATGGCCACCGTGATGCCCAGCTCCTTGGCGGTGGTGCGCAGGCCGGCGGCCTGCGAGCTGCCATAGGCCGTGTCCTCGTACATGATGGCGATGGTCTTGAGCGTCTCGCCGCCCTTCTGCGCGATCTCGGCGGTGCCCTTCAACTGGGCCTCGCCCAGGATGGAGGCCTTGGAGATGATCTGGAACACGTTCTTGAAGCCGCGCCCGGTGATCTGATCGGAGAATGACATGGTCATGAGCGGGATGCCGCGCCGCTCGGTGGCCTCGGACAGGGCCAGGGTGAGGGAGGAGGCATAGGCGCCGAGGATGGCGACCACGTCGTTCTGGGCGATGAGCCGCTGGCCCACGGTGGCGGCGGAGGTGGGCGTGGAGGTGGAATCGGCGATCACCAGATTGATCTTGGCGCCGCCGAGCGCCTTGATGCCGCCGGCGGCATTGATCTGGTCCGCCACCAGCTCGATGCCATTGCGCGAGTTCACGCCGAACTGGGCATTGGCGCCCGACAGGGGCACGACGACGCCCACGTTCACGTCCTTGCCCGCCGCATAAGACACCCTGGACAGGTAAGGCATGGCAAGCGTCGCGGCGCCGGCCGCCAGAACGCTGCGTCGGCTTGGCATGAAGCCGCTCTCGGGACGGTTGGCGCGACAAGCGGAAAGGGTCTTATGCCCCTTGGATTCGCTCATGATCCTCTCCCTATTTAATTATTGTCTTATTGCCTGAACTCTCATCTCCCTGGTATGCGATGTCAAGGAAAACCAATCATACAATATGACATGGACGGACGGTTCGGTTTCTGCCACCCTCCGCCGCTGCAAAGCCAATAGGGATAGGGAGAGACCATGCAGCGCTACGGCCATTTCATCGGCGGCGCCTTCGTTGCGCCGGCCGGCGGCGAATATTTCGAAACCCGCAACCCCTATAGCGGCGAGGCCTGGGCCGAGATCGCCCGCGGCACCGCCGAGGACATCGCGAAAGCGGTCGTCGCCGCCGAAAAGGGATTCGAGACATGGCGCTCCATGACGCCATCCGCGCGCGGCAAGATCCTCTATAAACTCGCCGAACTGATCGAGGGGGATGCGGCGCGCCTGGCCGAGATCGAGGTACGCGACAACGGCAAGCTCTATGCCGAGATGCACGCCCAGACCAAGTATCTCGCCGAATGGTACCGCTACTATGGCGGCCTCGCCGACAAGGTGGAGGGTGCCGTCATCCCCACCGACAAGAGCGGGATCTTCAATTTCACCCGCTACGAGCCGCTGGGCGTGGTGGGCATGATCACGCCTTGGAACTCGCCGTTGCTGCTGCTCGCATGGAAGCTCGCCGCGGCTCTGGCGGCCGGCAATGCGGCCATCATCAAGCCGTCAGAATTCACCTCAGCCTCCAGCCTCGAATTCATGACGCTGTTCGAAAAGGCCGGCTTCCCGGCCGGCGTGGTCAACACCGTCACCGGCTTCGGCGCCGAGGCGGGTGCGGCGCTCGTGGAACATCCTGCCGTGAGCAAGATCGCCTTCACCGGCTCCGACATCGGCGGCCAGAAAGTCTATGAGACGGCGGCCAAGCAGATCAAACACGTCTCCCTGGAGCTGGGCGGCAAGTCGCCCAACATCGTGTTCGAGGACGCGGACCTGGAGGCCGCCGTGATGGGCGCGGTCTCCGGCATCTTCGCCGCGACCGGCCAGACCTGCATCGCCGGTTCCCGCCTGCTGCTCCAGCGCTCGATCCACGACCGGTTCATGGAGCGCCTGCTGGAGGTGGCCCGCGCCGCCAAGATCGGCGATCCCATGCAGGCTGAGACCAATGTGGGGCCGGTCACGACGCCGGCCCAATATCGCAAGGTGCTGGACTATATCGACATCGCTTTGGCGGAGGGCGCCCATTGCGCGCTCGGGGGCAAGCCCTATGCGGGTGCGCCCGGCGGCCAGTTCGTCGAGCCCACCATCTTCACCGGCGTCACTAATGCCATGCGCATCGCCCAGGAGGAGGTGTTCGGCCCGGTGCTGGCGGTGATCCCCTTCGACACAGAAGAGGAAGCGGTGTGCATCGCCAATGATGTGGCGTTCGGCCTGGCCTCGGGGGTGTGGACGAAGGACATGGGCCGCGCCCTGCGCCTGTCCGAGCGCCTGCGCTCCGGCACCGTGTGGGTGAATACCTATCGGGCGGTGAGTTACACTTCGCCGTTCGGCGGCTACAAGCGCAGCGGTATCGGTCGCGAGAGCGGTCTTGAGGCCATCAAGGAATATCTCCAGGTCAAATCGGTGTGGATCGCCACGGAAACCACGGTGGCGAACCCGTTCATCATCCGCTGACGATCAGGGGCCCATGGCGCATCACCGGGGCGACGTGCCATGGGTCATTATGTCTATAATTGTATTATCATATTCGACGAAGACTGAAAGCGGCGCGTCTCTGCGGCGGCGCGATTTGCGTCTGGCCGGCGCAGAGCGGTGGGCTGCGCCGTGCGTCGCCACTATCCACACAGGGATGATGCGCGGATTTGGGCATGGATCGTAACGCAGCGCTCTTCGCCGGAGACTCCGTGAAGGCATTCGGAGTGGCGGTGCGAATGCCGTTCGCGCGGAGAACAGGCAAGCGGTTCGCGGCGGGCTTTTCTTCGGCCCAAGTATTGCGCAAGAACGTATGATTGTATTATCACTTAACATGTTCGTGTGTTTCGGATGGCGGGCGCCGGGCGCAGACGCTGCTCCCGCCGGCGCCGACACCGCCCGGCCAGGTTCCAGAGAAAGGTGATGTGAGACATGACTGAAATGTTCGAGAAAGGCCTCGCCAAGCGCAAGAGCACGCTCGGCGCCGAATATGTGGAGAAGAATCTGGCCAATGCCGACGACTTTTCCCTGCCGTTTCAAGAAGCCATGACCGCTTGGTGCTGGGGCTTCGGCTGGGGCGACGAGACCATCGACGTGAAGACCCGCAGCATGATGAACCTCGCCATGCTCGGCGGGCTCGCCCGCTGGCACGAGTGGGAGATCCACTGCAA
Source organism: Roseixanthobacter psychrophilus (assembly GCF_043195195.1). Classification (NCBI taxonomy): domain Bacteria; kingdom Pseudomonadati; phylum Pseudomonadota; class Alphaproteobacteria; order Hyphomicrobiales; family Xanthobacteraceae; genus Roseixanthobacter; species Roseixanthobacter psychrophilus. Next base: position 99,808 of record NZ_JBAFWT010000009.1, on the reverse strand, counting down.
GGGCGCCCTGACCAATGGTGTGACCAAGGAAGAGATCCGCGCCATCATCCATGTGGTCGCCATCTATGGCGGCGTGCCCTGCGGCGTGGAGTGCTTCCGCATCGCGCGCAAGGTGCTCCAGGAGGCCGGCCAGCTCTGAGGCCGGCCAGCTCTGAGGTCGGCACGCGGAAGGGGCGAAGGCCCCGGCGGGGCCGAGCCCCACGGGCTTCGGTGGCCCGATCTGCCCGGCGACCCGGCATGCCGGGCAGATCGCGCACCTCGTCAGGAATACGCATCGCGGGAGCATGGGAATGGATTTGGGACTTGCCGAACGGCGCGCCCTCGTCACCGGCGCGGGCAGCGGCATCGGCCGCGCGGTGGCGAAGGTGCTGGCCGGAGAGGGCGCAAGGCTCGTGATCGCCGCGCGCAATGCCGCGCCCCTGGAGGAACTGGCAAGCGAGATCGCCGCCGCCGGGGACACGCGCCCCATCGTGGCGACCGCCGATGTCGCGGGCCAGGACGGCGTCGCGACCCTGACCGCCGCCGTCCTGCAGGCGCTGGGCGGCATCGATGTGCTGGTGAACAATGCCGGCGCCTCGCGTCCCCTCGGCGAGCACGCGGGGGATGCGGAATGGGCCGAGGCCTTCGCGCTCAATTTCGACGCGGCGCGGCGCCTCACCGAGGCCTTCGCCCCCGGCATGAAGGCGGCGGGCTGGGGCCGCGTGGTGAACATTTCCGGCGCGGTGATCTCCAAGGTGATGAACGCGGCCATTCCCGCCAAGGCGGCGCTGGAGAGCTGGTCCAAGTCCGCCGCCGCCGAGCTTGCGCCCCACGGCATCACGGTGAACTGCGTGGCGCCCGGCCGCATCAAGTCGGTCCAGATCATGACGCGGCTTTATCCCACGGATGCGGCGCGGCAAAAATTCATCGACCAGAACATCCCCATGGGCCGCTTCGGCGAACCGGAGGAACTGGCGGATCTGGTGGCCTTCCTGTGCTCGAAGCGGGCGAGCTTCGTCACCGGGACCACCATTCCCGTCGATGGCGGCGGGCTGCGCTTCGCCTTTTAGGGACGACGCTGGCGCGCCAACGCGCTGAAGCAACCAAGGGTGCGCGCCGCGTGATCGGCCCGCACCCACCATCGAGGTCGCAGGGATGTCCCTTTGCCCGCCGCGCACGAAGGCACGCGCAGGCTCAGCGCACCGCCGCGCTCGCCTTCAGGCCGCGAATCCGCTCCGCGCTATAGCCGCATTGCTGCAGGATCGCGTCGGTATGCTGGCCCATGACGGGCGCCGCGAAGGGCGCCGGGCCCGGCGTGCGGGAGAAGTGCAGCGGCTTGGTCATGCCCCGATAGGTGCCGATCACCGGATGCGCGTAGGTGGTCACCAGATCCTGCGCCAGCACCTGGGGATGGTCGAACAGGTCCTCGATGGGCTGCACCGGGGCATTGGGCACCTTCTCGCCGAAAATCTGCGCCCATTCCACGGCCGTGTGCTTGCGCAAGGCGGCATGCAGGCGCGGGAGGATCACGTCCACATGGGCGATCCGGCTCGCCATGGTCGCCATGCGCGGATCGTCCTTGAAGTCCTGCATCTCCAGCATGTCACACAGCGCATCCCAGAAGTGCTTGGAATGGGAGGAGATGTAGAGATACCCCGCCTTGGTGGGATGGATGCCCGTGAGCGGCGCGAGGCGGATGTCGCGATTGACCGCGCGGTCCTCGCCTTCCGCCCACACGAAGCGGGCCGACTGCATGGTGATGGCGCTGCGCAGGAGCGAGGAGCCGATATATTGGCCCTGCCCGTCGCGCTCGCGCTGGAACAAGGCGGAGGAGATGCCGAACGCCACCAGGGCGGAGGTGTAGTAATCCACCACCGAGCCCAGCACGATTTCCGGTTCCCTGTCCGGCCCGCCCTGGAAGGTGCAGAGGCCGGTCAGGCACTGGAGCACCTGGTCGAAGCCGGCATTGTTGGCCATCGGGCCATGGTCGCCGAAGCCGGTGATGGCGCAATAGATGAGGCGCGGATTGAGGACCTTCAGGCGGTCGTAGTCGATCTTCAGGCGCGGCGGCACGGAGGGCCGGAAATTGTGCACCACCACGTCGGCGGTGCGCACCAGATCGAGGAAGGTCTCGAGCCCCTCGTCCTTCTTCAGGTCGATGACGATGCCGCGCTTGCAGCGGTTCGCGCCCACGAAGGAGCGGCTTTCATCGGGCAGCGTCGAGGGATAGCTGCGCATCATGTCGCCGCTGGGCGCCTCGACCTTGATCACGTCCGCACCGAGGTCCGCGAGCAAGGTGCAGCCAAAGGGGCCGGCGAGATAGCTTGTGAGGTCCAGAACCCGGATGCCGGAGAGTGGCCCACGCGGCTCGCCTGCGCTTGCGGGGCTCTCGCTATCGCAGAAGGTGTTTTCGCGCGCCTCAGGCATTCGTCCCGTCCTTCTTGTCTGTTTGCCGCACGGATGGGTGCAGGTTCGCGCCCCCGGCCCGGCGGAGGGGGCCGTCCACGCGTGCTTCCCTATGTGCTGGCGCGCACGACCAAAAATAACGTTCGGGCCTACCGCATATATCCCCCCGGTATGGTTGGAGGAGGACCCCAAGATGAATGCTTCGTTCCGGCCATCCGTGGTCGCCTTCAGAAGCGAAAGGTTCGACCTGCGGAAGCTTCATTATTTCGCGCGCATCGTCGAACTGGGCAGCATCTCGCGGGCGTCGGCGGAATTGCGCGTCGCCCAGCCTGCCTTGAGCAAGAGCATCCGATGCCTGGAATTCGACCTGCGCACGTCGCTGCTGGAGCGGTCCTCCAAGGGCGTGCGCCCCACGCGCGCGGGCGAGAAGCTCTATGCGCACTGCAAGATCGTGTTCCATCAATTGGAGATGGCCCGCTCCGAGATCCAGGGCTCCCTGGAGGAGCCCACCGGCAGCGTCACGATCGGCATTCCCTACAGCGTCAATCTCATCCTCGCCGCGCCGCTGCTGCGCGAGACCCTGGTCCGGTTTCCGGCGATCGAGCTTCAGATCGTGGAGGCGCACAGTTGCAGCATCGCCGTGCATCTCATGTCGAATTCCATCGACGTGGGCATCATGGTCCGCGAAGGCAATCTCAATCCCGCCATCCACGCCCATGACTTGGTGGAGGAAGAGTTCCTGCTGGTGCGCTCCAGCCAAGGCGCGGCATCGCCGACCGAAGCCGTCCGGCTCGAAGACGTGGTCGACCGGCCGCTGATCCTGGCGAAGGGACAACTGCGGACCATGGTGGAGGAGCGCTTCGCCCGCCGCGCCCTGAGGCTGGGGGCCGTGCGCGAGATCGAGACCTTCAGCATGATCCCCCAATGCGTGGAGGCAGGCATTGGCGCCGCCATTCTTCCCGCCGGCTGGATCAGCGCGCTGGGCCGGACCCGCACCATTTGCACCAGCTTCGAGGAGGCGACGATGAACCGTCGCCTCGCCATCTGCCATACCGCCTCGCGGCCTCCGAGCTATGCGGCGCTTTGCGTGAAGGATCTGGTGCGGCAGATCGCGGCCGGGCTGATCGAAACCGGCCAATGGCACAGCGCCCGCATGATGGCCGGCCCGGCGTCCCCGGTACGCGCCGCGCGCGCCTGAACAGTCAGATGGGGCTGGATCGAGAGGGAGACGATGGGCGCGAGATGGGGAACATCTTTCCCTGATCTACCGCTAACCCCTAGAAAAAATGGCGCGCCCGAAGAGATTCGAACTCCTGACCCCCAGATTCGTAGGCTGACCGCGAAATATACCGCGCCTCGTTATTTTTACAAACCGGCCCCAGATCACCCTATCAACGGTCAATGGCTTAGCACCCCATTTGCAAACTCTTTCGATGCCCAGGCTCTCTTCCGGAAGGAGGTGACGCGCGCCTGATGCTGCGGACCGTCTCCTCAGAATGAAGGAGAACGCGGATCCCGCGGGCATCAGCGTGCGCACCGGCCAATGGCGCTCGGGCGCCGCTGGCTGGTCCCCATGACGACGCTCGCGGGCTGATATAGCCAGCCCGCTTATAGGGACGATCTCGGGGAACATGACCCGCGTGGAACAAGCCGGAGGGCACCGGCAAAATGAAGCTTCGCAGTGTCGAGTTGGCCTTGGAATGGGGCCGGCACGCTGCGGGCAGGACGCTGGGCAGTTGCGCCAGCACGGGGCGCGCGGTCGGCGGATCGGCTGCGCTGCCCCCGCCGCCAGGATGAAGACGTGAGTGGGCCGACAGCCTGACCCCGGCCCCCCGACAGGAACTCACGGATCCGCTGTGGAAGCGAAGGACCGGCTCCGACAGCCTGTTTCGCGACACACTTTGTCCACGACGGGCGAAGTGTGTCCGCTCTGCTTTCCTCACCAACAGCCTGACCACAGCAAGAGTGCGGATGATTAGAATCAACAGAATCACCCACAAACAGACAAAGGAACATCAGATGCTCAACAAGACCGAAAAGCGCTGGTTTGGCTTTCAATATGACCACGTGATGAAAGAATCCTACGAAGTCGAGATGGTGACGCACACCATGGATCCGAAGGTTGAACTTGGAGAGTTCGTTTGGGTTCGCGATCGTTCTGCAGAAGTCGAAACAGGAAATTTGGTGGTGGTCCGTCTCCTTGGAGAGGGCGACTCGATCCTCACCTACGTCAAAAAATTCATCTCGAAAACCTCCAAGGAGCTTGTCCTCGAGCAGATCAACCCGCCGGTCGGCCACGATGCGATCCTGCGCTTTCCGGCGGATCGGGTCCTGACGGTGCACCGGGCCGCACAGTGGGGTGAGCGAACCGATCCATCCTGCAGACTGTACATGGCGTCCTGACAATTCCGGCGACAAGGTGGGCTGGACTCACAAAATATGGAGAACGGAAATGACCAGAAAATATAAAGATGAAATAGAAGAATTAAACGCATTTGTTGATGCGCTCGAGCACAAGCAAATCCAGATCATCGACGATCTTGCTTTCAAGCTCAACGATGGCTATGCAGATCAAGATCTGCACCGTATCGTTCTGTTCGGGAATGCGATCCGGGCCGTCAAAGACTCGATCGCATTCCGTGAGAAGCTCGACGCGAGCTAACTGGGTCTTGAGCAGGAGTTGCTGGCGCGCCGCCGTCGGCAACTCCGCATCCCCTGGAGCCAACACATGACTGACGCAGCGTACCGTGGCCAACCCACCAAATCACCAGCGCTTGCGGGTGACGTGCTGATGGGCGCCCATGCGATAGCCGAATTCTTGGACGTACCCGCTAGCAAAGTCTATTATCTCGTTGCCATTCAGCGCATCCCGTTTTTCCGTCTTGGAAGCATGCTCTGTGCACGCAAATCTGTTCTTCTGGACTGGATTAAGGCGCAGGAGCAGAAGAACTCCCGCGTCTAGAAACTTAGAATATCCGAGAAAGCCCAAGAGCATTCGGGACTCGCTCTTTACACTCCGAGTCCGACGCCAGCATACATTCTGGCATGCTGGATCAGATCGCCTCCTACCTCGGCTTTACCAAAAAGTCTCTAGCTTCGCCTGACGCGGTGCTGCTTGAGCTGTTCGGCTCCCAGCCCACCGCGGCGGGCGTTTCGGTTTCAACCAGCACGGCCATGCGTCACCCAGCGACCGCCTGCGCCATCCGCATCATCTCCGAGGCTGTGGCGACACTGCCGATCATCGTTTACCGGCGCGGTACGGATGGTTCGAAGGAACGTGCGGGCGATCATCCGGCCTATGGGCTCCTCCACGATGATGCCAACGACTGGCAGTCCGCCTACGACCTGAAGCTTCAGCTCACCATCGATGCTCTTGCCCACGACAAGGGCGGCATCGCCTTCGTGAACCGCGTCGCGGGCCGACCGGTGGAGATCCTGCGGCTCGATCCCGCCAAGGTATCCGTGGATTATGCTGACACGGGCGAGCCGACTTATCGCCTCGGTGGCGCGCCGCTGGCGCGTGCGAACGTGCTTCACATTCGGTCGCCTGGTGGTGTGGCGCCGCTCACCACCGCGCGCGAGGCCATCGGCTTTGCTCTTGTGATGGAGCAACACGGCGCTCGCCTTTTCGGCAACGGTGCCCGCCCGAGCGGTATCCTGTCCTTGAAAGACAGGGCCGACCCGGAAACAATCAGGAAGATCCGCGAAGCTTGGCTCCTGGCCCACGGCCCGGGCAAGTCCGGCGGCACCGCCATCGTCGGCAACGAGGCGACTTACACGCAGCTCACGCTCACCAGCGTGGACGCTCAATATCTGGAGCTGCGGCAGTTTCAGATTCTTGAGGTCGCGCGCGCCTTCCGCGTCCCGCCGCACATGCTCTATGAGCTTGGCCGCGCCACCTGGTCGAATGTCGGCGACATGGGACAGGAATTCCTGACCTATTCCCTCCTGCCCTGGCTGGAGGTGTGGACCGGCGCCATCCGCCGCGCCTGCTTCACCCCGGAAGAGCGCGGCGAATACCTCGCCGAATTCCTGGTCGACGATCTGTTGCGCGCGGATCTTGCGAGCCGCGCCGACGCCTATCAGAAGCTCATTGCCTCCCGCGTGCTCAACCCGAACGAGGCGCGCGCGATGGAGAACCGCCCGCCCTATGCCGGCGGCGAGCGCTTCGAAAATCCCAACACCACCAGCTCCGCCGCTTCGCCCGGCCCCGACCAGCAGCAGGCCGCGTGATGGAACATCTCTTCCTCGAAACCAAGATTCTGGTGGACGATGCCGGCGCCATCGAAGGTCTGGCCTGGCCCTTCGGCGCGCCGGATCGCGTCGGCGATATGATCGAGAAGGGCGCCTTCGCAGACGCGCGCCTGCCCCTCCCCATGCTGTTCGGCCATGACCCGAGCGACCCCGTTGGCGCCTGGACCGAAGCGGCTGAGGCCACCGATGGCCTGCGGCTGAAGGGGCGGCTCCTGGTGGATGACGTGGCCCGCGCCCGCGAGGTCCGCGCCCTGGTGCGTTCCGGCGCCGTGGGCGGCCTCTCCATCGGCTTCGTCACCCGCAAGGCCGCGCCACGCAAGGGCGGCCGCACCATCCTGGCCCTCGACCTTCTCGAAGTTTCGCTGGTCACCATCCCCATGCACCCCGGCGCCCGCGTGACGAGTGCCAAGACTGCGACCCATGCCCTCGCCATTGCCGAGGCCATCAACCGCGCCGCCATGGCGCTTTCCAAGAGGTGAACATGCTTCACGTTGCGCAGGCGCCGCTTGGCGCCATCGAATTCAAGGGCGAAGGCGATGATCCCGCCGCCGTCGTCATCCAGGCCCTGGAGGCCTTCAAGGGCGAAGTGGTCGGTCGTCTCGACAAGGTGGAGGCGAAAGCCGGCGGCACCGAACAGCTCACCACCCGTCTCGACAAGATCGAGGCCAAGCTGAACCGCCCCGGCGCCGGCAGCGACGATTCGAAGGAGCCGAGCGAAGAGCGCAAGGCGTTCGCGACCTATCTGCGGCGTGGCGAGCAGGGCACCCCGGAAGTCGAACTGAAGACGCTCACCGTCTCCAGCGATCCCGGCGGCGGCTATCTGGCGCCGGCCGAGATGTCCACGGAGATGATCCGCGACATCGTGGAGTTCTCGCCCATCCGCGCCATCGCCAGTGTCCGCACGACCGGCTCGCCTTCCGTCACCTATCCTAAGCGCACCGGCATCACGAATGCCAAGTGGAAGGGCGAGGCGCAGGCGCAGGAGGGCTCCGAGCCGGGCTTCGGTCAGCTTGAAATCCCGATGCGCGAGGTGAACACCTTCGTGGACATCTCCAATCAGCTCCTCGCCGACAGCGCGGGCGCGGCCGAGGCGGAAGTGCGCCTCGCACTGGCTGAGGACTTCGGACAGAAGGAAGGCGCCTCCTTCGTGAAGGGTGGCGGCGTTTTGGAGCCCATGGGCATCCTCACCGATCCGGACGTGCTGGATCTAGCCAACGGCCATGCCACGAACCTTTCCACCGATGCGCTCATCAACCTGATGTACGCGCTTCCCGCCGCCTATCGGAATCGTGGCTCTTGGCTGCTCAACGGCACCACCCTCGCCACCATCCGCAAGCTGAAGGATGGGCAGGGCAATTACCTCTGGCAACCGTCGTTCCAGGCAGGCCAGCCCGAGACCATCCTCGGCCGGCCGGTGGTGGAAGCGGTGGACATGCCCGACGTGGTGTCCGGCACCTTCCCCATCCTGTTCGGGGACTTCGCCACCGCCTATCGGATCGTGGACCGCGTGGCCCTGTCGATCCTGGTGAACCCCTACTTGCTCGCCACCAACGGCATCACCCGCATTCACGCCACCCGCCGCGTCGGCGCGGGCGTGGTGCAGCCGAAGGCGCTGCGCAAGCTCAAGATGGCTGTGAGCTGAGGAACCCAAAACATGCGCGACCTGCACAATAACCTCGGCGTCGTGGAAGCGATTCCGCCCGACGTCTATGCCGCAGATAACACGCCGGCGGCCATCGACCTTCTCGGCTTCGACGCCGCGGAGATCGTCATCCACGTCGGCGCCGGCGGCATCACCTTCACCGGCACGAACAAGCTGGAATTCGTGCTCACGCATTCCGACGATGACGCCTCCTATGTGGCCGTCACCGATGCCGATCTGATCGGCGTCACGGGCGTGAGCAGCGGCATCGTCCAGGCGTTCAAGACGGCGCACGCGGCCTCCACCGTCCACCGGCTCGGCTACATCGGGAACAAGCGGTTCCTGAAGCTTCTGGCGGACTTCGGCGGCACCCACGGCACCGGCACCGCCTTGAGCGCGCTGGTGGTCAAGGGCCACGCGCGCACCCGTCCGGTCGCCTGATCGAGTTGAGGGCGCCATTTCCTGAGGACGCGTAGCGGCCCGTCCAACATCGAGAAGTCCGCCTCCCTGGCGCCCTGGCGAAAGCCGTCATTTGGAGGGGTCAAGGCGGACGAGGTCGCGAGCACCAGCCGGGCACCTTGCCGGCCAAGGGCTCACCTGGAGGGGTCACGCCGTGCGCTGGCCCCTCCCTTCCAACCCCGAAGGATTGAACCGACCATGCCCACGCGTGCCCCTCGGATTTGCGGTTGCGGCTACAAGATCGCCAGCGGCGAGCGCTGCCCTTGCGAGGCCAAGCGCAAGGCCCAGGCTGATGCGCGCCGCCCGTCAGCACGCGAGCGCGGCTATGACAGCAAGTGGGACCTGGAGCGCGCCGCCTACCTCGAGGCGCACCCCAAATGCGCGCGGTGTTCCGCCCCCGCCACCGTGGTCGACCACAAGGTGGCCCATCGCGGCGACATGAAGCTGTTCTGGAACCGCAGCAATTGGCAGCCACTCTGCGGTCCCTGCCACAATCGCTGGAAGCAGAGCCAGGAGAAGCGTCATGGCTGACCTGCTGCGAACCACCGATATTGTGCCGCTCGCCGACCTGAAGGACGCCCTGAACGTCACCTTGGACGAAGACGATCGCAAGCTCTTCGACAAGCTCGAAGCGGCGCGCGATTTCGTTGAGGGCTATGTCGGGCCGCTGGACGGCTTCGAGACCGCCGATGCTGTGCCCGACGCGCTCAAGGAAGCGCTCAAGATGTATGCCGGCCACCTCTATGAAAACCCGGAGGCCACCACCCCACAGGCGCTGAACGAGACGCCGCTCGGCTTCTTCGCGCTCGTCGGCCCCTATCGGCAGTGGGAATTCTGACATGGCCCGCTCGAACCAACTCACGCGCGTCAACCGCATGCTGGACGGTGCCACTAAGGCCGCGATTGCCGAGGTGCAGCCGGCGCTGCTGAAGGCGGGCGACCGCATGGCGGACACCATGCGCCAGCTTGCCGAGCCGTCGCGCGATAGTGGCGACCTTATCGATTCCATCGCCGTCACGCCGGGGGGACAGAGCACGCCGCCTTACAGCCAGCCGGGCGGTCAGCATGTGGTTCCGGAAAATCAGGTCGCCATCACGGCCGGCAATTCCAAGGTGCGCTATCCGCACCTGGTCGAGTTCGGAACCAAGAAAACGCAAGCGCAACCCTTCTTCTGGCCCGCATTCCGCCTGGAGCGGAAGAAGGCCCTAGCATCCATCAAACGTGCCATCAGCAAAGCCGTCCGCAAGGGCGCGAAGAACGGAGTTTAGACTATGGGAATCACCGCCACCGCCGGTGCCAAAATCTACATCGGCACCACCGCCGCGGCTGCGAACATCGCAGCCTACGAGGCGGACACCTATGTCGAGATCAAGGAGGTACAAGATCTCGGAGAATTCGGTGATGAAGCAGCCGAGATCGAAGTCACGGCCGTCGGCGATGCGCGCAAGCGGCGCTTGAAAGGCACGCGCGATGCCGGCCTGCTCAACCTCGTCTGTTACCGTGATCCCCTGGACGCGGGACAACAGGCGCTGATCGCGGCCGAAAAAACAGCCGATGCCTACAACCTCAAGATCGTCGCTGACGACGCGCCCATCGGCGGTACGCCGACCACCTTCTATATGAAGGTTCTGGCCATGTCGGCGAAGCTGAGCTTCAGCGGCGCCGATGACGTCACCAGCATTACTTTCGCCCTCGCCATCAACTCCGACATTCTCGAAGAGACGGCGGAGGCTGCATAATGCTCGACGGGCATGTTGAGATCGCCCTTCAGGGCGAGGCGGTGACGCTGGTGCCCTCGCTGGGGGCGGCGATGACCCTCAATCGGATGCATCAGAGCTTCGGCAGCCTGCTGGCAAAGCTGGAGTCGTACGACCTTCAGGCCTGCATCGATGTGGTGCATTTCGGCCTCGGCCGGACCGACGCCCAGCGCAATCAGACGGCGGAAGAGGTCTTTGCGACCGGGATGGTCGAGATGGTTCCCGACCTCATCAAGTTCGTGATCCGCCTCGCCAACGGCGGGAAAGCCCCGAAGATCGACGAGGTGGATCCGTCGGCCGGCCCTTTCGCCGCGTGAGCCACGCCGAATTCTACGAGTGGCTCTTCAAGATCGGCACCGGCTGGCTCGGATGGCCTCCCGCCATCGTTCTGGCCACACCCATCCCGCAGCTCGAAATGGCCTTTGCCGCCCGCACCGACATGCTGCGAGCCATCTTTGGCGGATCTGAGAAGCCGGAGGGCGCCATCCCGCTCGGAAAGAAGCTCAAGGCGGTCATGGCGCACGTCGGGACAACCAAGGTCAAAAGGGAAACGCCATGAGTCCGGACCTCGCCCTGCAGAAGGCCTTGCTCGCCCGCCTCGCTGCAACCCCGGATGTGACGTCCCTTGTGCCGGCTGCTGCCATGATCGATGGCCACGGCCTGCCCCAGCGCTTTCCCTCCATCCTGGTGGGCGAGGGGCAGGTGGTGCGCGAGCCGATCACCGTCGCCGGCCGCCACCGGCGGGTCTATGCCACCCTGCACATCTGGACGCAGTCCATGCCGCAAGCCCGAGCCATCGGCGGGGCCATCTTCGCAGCGATCGAGCATGAGCAGCTTCAGCTCAATGGCGAGCACCAGGCCATATCGACCGTGGTCGCCGATGCTCGCTTCCTTCGCGATCCTGATGGCGAGACGGCGCACGGCATCGTCACGGTGGACAGCCTCATTGAGGTGGCCTCGTGAGGGCGGGCTCGCTTGATCGCGTCATCATCGTGCAGCGCGCGAGCGAGGTTCGCGACGAGCTTGGCCAGATCACGCAGACCTATGCCACCATCGCCACCCTGCGCGCCGCCAAGATCCAAGCCAGCACCACGGAGTTCCTCCAGGGTGCCGGCCTGCAGGGCGAGGCCGCGGTGATCTTCCGCACGCGGTGGCTGGATGGCCTTACCGTTCGGGACCGGGTGCTCTGCGATGGCATCGCCCACGACATCAAGGAGCTCAAGGAGATCGGGCGACGCAAGGGCCTCGACATCCGCACGGTCGCGAGGAACGCCAATGGCATGGCCTGACCGGGGGGTGGTCTCCCACTTTGGCCCGTGGCCTCGGGACCGGCAAGGGACAGTCGCGCGCGATATCTCCCAATTCAGCATCAATGTGCAGAGACGATGACCAATGACCCGCGGCGTGCGCCCGACCCTCAAGACGATCGACGGAGGCTTGAAACGCGCGCCCCCGGTGCCGGCGACGATCTCTCCCGGGATGGAAGAGGTGTGGCGCACCATCGCCGCGGACCTCACCGGCCGCGGGCTGCTCACTACGTCCATGTTGACCGTCCTGGAGACCTATGTCGGCGCGGTGTGGCTGGCGAGGGAGTGTCGGAAATCTCTGGCCGACGATGGGCCCGTGGTCCGCGGCACCTCCGGGGTGCCGAAGCCACACCCCGCCGGCGCCATGCTGAAGAGCGCACACGAAACGATTGCACGCCTCGCCGACGAACTCGGCATCACGCCCTCGTCGCGATCGCGGCCTGGCATTAGGGAGCAGGAGAGCAAGGCGGATGCCGACGCAGACCCGACCCGCGAATGGGATTTCTGATCCGGCCTTGGCGTGGCTGTGGGATGCGTCGGACATCGCCGATCCATCCGGGCGCGGCGACCGCGCGGTGCGCTTTCTCCGCAGCCTCAAGCATCCCAAATCTCGCTTACCCACGAAAAGCTTCCAGCTCGATCCGCCGTTCGAGCGCCTGGTACGGCGCATCTATGGGCCTGAAGGCCTCGGCGGGCAGCGGCTGGTTCGCACCGTCTACCTGCAAGTGGGAAAGGGAAGCCGGAAGACGTCCCTCGCGGCCGCGCTCGCCCTCCTGCACACCTACGGGCCGGAGCGCGTCCCGCGTGGCCAGAACTTCGTCGTGGCCGCCGACAAGGCACAGGCCCGGGTTGCCTTCGAGGAGGCTATGGCCATCGTCGAGGAGATTCCGCAGCTCGCCGGCGCGGCGCGGCCTGTGGACAGCAAGAACAGGCTGACGCATCCGAAATCCGGATCGTTCTTCGAGGCGCTCGCGTCGGATGGCTCAAGGGCGCATGCGAGAACGCCGATGTTCGTCTTGGTGGATGAGCTCTGGGCTCACAGGAAAGGCGACCTCTGGCAGGCGATCCGCATGGGCGCAAGCAAGGTTCCCGGCTCGCTTGTCGTCATCGCCACGACCGCTGGCCGGGGCACCGAGAGCCCCGATTTTTCGGTCTATGAATATGCCAAGAAAGTGCAGGCCGGTGAGATCGTCGACCCGACCTTCCTGTCCGTGATTTTTGAGGCCCCGCGAGATTGCGATTGGACCGATGAGGCGGTCTGGCGATCAGTGCTGCCTGGCCTCGATCATGGCTATCCGGACCTCGCCAGCCTGCGCCAACTCGCGCGGGAGGCAAGGGAGCGGCCGGCGGACCGGGAGGCTTTCCAGCAGTTCTTCCTCGGCATCCGCCTGGATCGCTCAACGTCGCCTTTCGTGGACATGGGCATCTATGATGCCAATACCGGCCCGGTGGACCTCTCCGCCCTCGAAGGTGAGCCCTGCTGGATCGGCGTGGACATGTCTGTGACCACCGATCTCACAGCCGTCGTTGCGTGCTGGCGGGATGGTGGGGACGGCTACATCGTTCACCCCTGGTTCTTCTGCCCTCGGGATAACCTCCGAGCCCGGGCGGAGCGCGATGGCGTTCCGTATCCGCGTTGGGCGGAGGGAGGCTTCATCAGCGCGACGCCCGGCAACGTCATCGATTACCGGGCCGTGGAAGCCCTCCTTCGGTCGCTCTGCGACCGCTTCAGCGTGCAGGAAATCGCCTTCGACAAGGCTTATGCGCAGCCCGTGATGGGCCCGCTGAACGATGACGGTTTGCCAGTGGTGACGCTGCAGCTCGGTTGGGTGACCCAGTCACCGGCGCTCAACGAACTGGAGCGCGCCATCATCTCTCGTCGGTTCCGCCATGGTGGCCATCCGGTGCTGCGCTGGTGCTTCGAGAACGTAGCGATCCACACCGACCCAGCCGGCAATCGCACCATGCATAAAGGCAAGAGCCGCGATCGCATCGACGGCGCCTTCGCGGCCTGGATGGCCGTGTCGCGTGCGGCCGCCGGCGAAGCGCCGTCCATTTACGAGAGCGACCAGTGGTCGCCCGAACTCATGGTGATGTAAAATGGCAGCAGCAGCAGAAGAACGCCTTGTCGTCGCTCTTGAAGCCAGAATAAAGGATTTTGAAAAGAACCTGGCCAAGGCGAAGAAGAGCGCCAACGATAATTTCGGCGCGATCGAGAAACGCGCTCAGACATCGGCGAGCAAGCTCGCCAGCACCTTCAAAGCCGTCGAGACGAACGCCATGAGCCTCGGGACGAAGCTTCTGGCCCTTGGCGGAATCGGCCTTGGCGCGCGCGAGGTGATCGCGTTCGCCGACTCCTGGACGCGGGCAAACAACTCGCTGAAGGTCGCTGGCCTCTCCGGGACCGAGCTGACCACCGTCATGGGCCAGCTTTTCGACGCTGCCCAGCGGCAGGGCGCGCCGATCGAGGCGCTGACCACGCTTTACGGGCGGGCGGCGCAATCGGCCAAGGAGCTTGGCGCAACGCGGCAGGATCTGGTGCAGTTTTCCGAAGACGTGGCCGTCGCGCTTCGCGTCGCTGGTACGTCGCCTGCTGAGGCCAGCGGTGCGCTTCTCCAGCTCTCGCAGCTCCTCGGCAGCGCCCGCGTACAGGCGGAAGAGTTCAACAGCGTGAACGAAGGCGCCCGGCCGATCCTCCAGGCTGTGGCGAACGGGATCGAGGAAGCCGGCGGCAGCGTCTCCAAGCTAAAGGCTCTGGTCACCGACGGGAAGATTTCCAACGTTGCCTTCTTCAAAGGCTTCCAGGCCGGTGCCGAAGGGCTGAGGGAGCAGGCTGAAAGCGCCACAGAGACGATTGCCCAGGGCTTCACGCGCGTGTCCAACGCCATCACGAAGGCCGTGGGCGAACTCGACAAGACCTCAGGCGCCTCGGCGAACGCCGTCGAGAACATGAAATCCGTCGCGACTGCGATCGAGGCGATCCCGACCGCTGTGAATGCTGCCGTCGATAAGCTCGGGGATCTCCAGCGTTGGCTCAACAGCGTCGGTAACTCGCCCTTCTGGCAGAAGATCGGCCCGCTCATCGGCGTGGACTTTTCCGCAGCTGAGGCGGCGCGCAATGGCCTGTTGCCGCCGGACCGGGAGCAGGGGCTTGCCGCCCTGAAGAATGGCCAAGGGACCCAGCTTGGCGCTGGGTTCGATGTGGTGGACCTTGCAAGCACTGGCGCGACGCCAGCAAAGATAACGATCAAGGCAGCTGACTATCCGGTGATGGGCGGGAAGGAGAAGAAGGGCTCCACCGACAAGGTCAGCGACTACGACCGGGAAGTGGCTGCGGTGAACAAGCACACCGAGGCGCTGCGCCTGGAAGCCGAGATGATGGGCAAGGGCACCTTCGAAACGGACAAGGCCCGGGCAACGCTCAGCCTTCTTACGGCCGCGAAGAAGGAAGGCTTGGACATCACCCCGCAGCTGCGAGCCCAGATCGAGCAGGAAGCCGAAGCTTTTGGCCGGGCATCGGAGCAGCTGGAGCGGACGGCCGAAAGTCAGCAGCGGGTGAACCAGCTGCAGCAGGAACTGGGGAGCATCGCCGGCGGCGCCATCTCCGGCCTGATCGATGGGACCGAGAGCTGGGGGGATTCGCTCGCCAACGTCACGAAGCGCATGGCGGAGCTGGTGCTTCAGGCGGCGCTGTTGGGCGATGGTCCCTTCGGCGGCATGTTCGGTGCCGCGGCGTCGGGGGGCAAGGCGGGCGGGCTAATCGGCTCCCTGTTCTCAGCGATGCCGAAGTTCGCCGGCGGCGGTGTCGCCCGACGGCCTTCCATCTTCGGCGAGGCCGGACCCGAGGCGGCGGTTCCGTTGCCTGACGGGCGTCGGATCCCCGTCGATATGCGCATGTCCGCAGCGCGGCCGGCGGCTCAAAGCGCTCCGAACATCAGCGTGATCGTTGAAAACCACGGACAGCCGGCCGAAGCCGCAGTTTCCACCCAGACCAACGGAGCCGGCGGGTTCGACGTGAAGGTTGTCATGAAGCAGGTCGAGGCGGCCATCGTCGGCAGCATCAAGACCGGCGGGCCCGTCGCGAAAAGCATTGAACGGCAATACAACCTAAACCGGACGGCGGGAGTGGGCTGGTGACGATACCTATGCTCACTGGCAGGGTCGCGTTCCGATGAGGCGGCCAAGTCGCAAGCTCAAGTCCGCGTACCGGTCCCGGCTGATCGATGCGGCTGCGTCCCTCATGCTGCGGGTTGAGCCTACCCCTTTCGCCCTGGAGGCCGCCATCCGCCATTGGCTCCGCCGGCGCCTCTGCCTCCGGGGATGGGCATGGCGGGACGCCGACCTTGCTGCAGAGGACGTGGTCGACCGGGCCCTTCATCGCGTCGGGGCGGAGCGCCCGACGTGGAAGGCCGGTCAGCCAGAATTCACTCAGGAAGGCGTGATCATGGTGGAGCGGTTCTATTGCATCAACTGCAACTCGCTCCTGCCTGAGGGACATTGGAAGTTCTGCGGCACCATCTGCTGCACCAACCACAATGGCCGGATCTACCGGATGTTCAAGGATAAGGAGGCCAGGGCGGTAGCGGAGCTTGAAGATGCAGCTTGATGATCTCCCGGGAGATCATTGCGAGTGCTGTGGGGTTCCGCTGTCCGACTTCAGGAGAGCAGGGCAGCGATTTTGCTCTCGCCGCTGTCGCCGGCGGGCACACCACGTCGCCAACTACCCTTTCGAGCGCTTGGCCAGGATGGAAGAGCAGGTCAAGCGTCGGTGCCCACGCTGCGGGCGCTCCATGGGCTCGCACAGGGATGGTAGGGCGACGTATTGCTCCGATAGATGCCGACGCCTCGCCTCGGGAATGCGGAGACACCTGCGCGCCACCGACGGGCGCCCGGATCGGCCATGTCGGCAATGCGGTGAGGGAATCAGCGGTGCCACCACCTTGCAGATGGTCTATTGCTCCCCCGGCTGCAGGCAAGCGGCCGCCTGGGAGAGAAGGAAAGATGCCAGACGCTTAACCCGCCAGGGTCGCGTCTGTGCTGAGTGCAGCGGCCCCATCGATCCCAATCGCTCAGGGAGCGCGGTCTATTGCTCCAACAGGTGCTGCGAGGTCCGGAAGTATCGACTCATGAAGGAGCGGAAAGCCGCCTTCCGCTGCGATCCGGTGTAACGTTCTCAAAGCAATCGACGCCTTGCTGATGCAGGCTCCGGAGGCCATGCGCAGTTTTGCGCAGGGGTCTTACGCTCTTCCAAACACCGGTGCGCGAGCAACGTCGCCGCCCAACTCCGCCGGCGGATCGAAGCGGTGACACGGCCTGCGGCGAAGCTGGAGGCGCAGGGATCTACGGCACTGCCGGTGGAGGCTTCGGTGCCGGTGGTGTTCGTCCGCGACGGCGCCGTCTTTGCCAATAGCCGAGACATCGCGGGGGCCTTCGGGAAGCAGCATCGGAATGTTCTTCGGGACATCGACACCCTAATCATTCAAGCGCCGCCTGCTGCGCTCAATTTTGAGCTGAGTGAATATGTCGATGCGTCAGGTCGTAGGCTTCGCTGCTTCGACATGGACCGCGACGGGTTTACCTCCTGGCCATGGGCTTCGTGATTAGCTCGCCCCTACGATAAAGGCGATGATCTCATCTCGGAGACTTAAGAAGTCTTGGCGCTGATCGGCCGTGAAGACGACAGCATTTTCATCAGCCATTGCATCGAAGACCCCTGCGCGCGGCGGATTTTTTCCAGGAAAATCGAATGCAATAAATCCGTTACTTCCACGGCCTGCATCTCGGAATTCCACGGCAGTGATAGCAAGAGCAAGGATGTACCTATCACCTTGTATACCTTGGTTAATAAATGTTCCCAATCCGCCACCGGCTTTCGTGATGATTATCAACTTCCCATCGAATGATATTTTACCATTTTTACCCTGCACACTGCTCATGTCACGCCCCCCCCCCCTTGCGCCTTGACTTGCAATACTGCTCTCACCGAGTGAAAAGTCTTTCAAGATCCTTCCTTAGTAGAAACGTAAAGGAAGAGGAAATATCTTGAATGAGCTGTTCTTTATCAAGAGATGAACCCCGTTTTTGCTTCATTAACGCGGCCTCAAGTGAAGCCTCAGCGCTTGAGCGGGCAGAATTTATCAGCTCAATCTTCAATAATTTATCGGGATCTAATGCCATGCGGACCCCGGGTCCACCTGGCGCTTCTTCGGAGGCGGACAGGAATAAGGCACCCTTCAGTTCAAGTGCACGCTGAATGCTCTGGAGCGTTGCATGTTGCGCATTCGCGCTGCCGTCTGACCGTTCGATGCGCTTTATCGTTTCCACCGACACACCGGCGGCGGCCGCGAGCTCTGCCTGATCCAGCCTAACGAGGGCGCGCGCAGCGCGAATTTGGTCTGAGGTGATCATACATGCCTCATTAAGTGCATTCGTTACACCTCAGGTGTTGACATCTTAGGTGTACCCATTGCACATTACGCATATTCGACAAGGATAAGATGAGCAAGCGATGGATCAGCGGTCTGACACAGCGAACGCTTCCACAACGCGCATTCAGCTGCCGCTGACGCGAGAAGAGGTGGATGCCATTGATGATGTGCGATTCGCACGGCGCTTCAACACCCGCACGGCTTGCATTCGCGCCCTCATCGCCGCCGGCATCGCTTCGTTCGAGCAGCGATCCACCATCAGTGTGGGGAGTTGACCGCCGGTGGCGCGCCCTGTGTCATACGCGTCAATGGGAGCACGCGACGCTGAAGGAGCAATCTCCCGCAGGCTTGCTGAAATGCGTGCTCAAAGCATGAGAACCCGAGGTGGTTAGCCGCCGGGCGGATGCAGCCATGGCACGCTACGAGGCGCTCCCGCCCGGACTTCCTCCTCGGGGCCTGACCCGTGAGGCCGCCGCGGCATACGTTGGCGTCTGCAAGGCTACCTACGATCGAGAGCGCGCCAAGGGGACCTATCCCGGCCCGACGCTCCCGGGCCGCAAGATCGACCGCTACCTCCTGGATGAGGCGGCCAACAAGCTCAGTGGCATCATGACCGATAGCGAGGCGCATAACCCGCTGGATGCGTGGAGGAAGGGCCGTGACGCGCGTTAGGCTTACCGGGATCAACAAGGTCAAGAAGCTGCTCGCGGACGGCAGCACCGCGACCTATCACTATCACCGCGCGACCGGCCTGCGCCTTGAGGGCGATCCAGGCTCCCCCGAGTTCATCATCAGCTATGCGAAGGCTGAGGCCACGGTAAAGGCCCGGCATTCCGGCGAGACCTTCAACGCCCTGATTCGCAGCTACACCGGCTCAATCGAGTTCGAGCAGAAGCTCGCCGCCTCTACCCGCACCGAATACAAGCGGATGCTCACGAAGGCGGAGCCGGAGTTCGGCGGCATGCCCCTCGCGGCTCTCAGCGATCCGCGGGTGCGAAAAGACTTCCTGGACTGGCGCGAGAAGATCGCCAAGGCCTCGGGCCAGCGGGAGGCAGACAACAGGCTCTCCGCCATCTCGGCAATGCTCACCTGGGCAGTGGATCGAGGCACCCTCACGGTGAACTACCTGAAGGGGTTCAAGCGGCTCTACCACTCCGACCGGTCTGAGATCATCTGGTTCCCCGAGCATATTGAAGCCTTCTGGAAGGTCGCGCCGATCGAGATGCAGCGAGCGTTGATCATCGCCTTGCACACCGGGCAGCGTCAGGGGGACATCCTCCGGATGCCGTGGTCAGCTTATGACGGGACTGAGATCACGCTCCGACAGGGCAAGAGGCGGCGCAATGGAAATCAGGCGCCCCCGACGTACATCCCGTGCACGTCGGCCCTCCGACGGATGCTCGATGGCATGGAGCGCAAATCGCTCCTAATCCTCTCCACGAAGACCGGCCGGGCCCTACAGAAGCGCTACTTCGCTCGCCAGTGGGAAGAGGCGACTAAGGCAGCAGGCCTCGATGCCGTGAAACTGCCGGGCCTCGACGAGCCGGTGTCGCTCCACTTCCACGATCTCCGCGGAACGGCCGTCACCATGCTGTCGGAGGCAGGGTGCACCCCGCAGCAGATCGCCCCGATCACGGGCCACTCGGTGAAGACGGTTCACGTGATTCTGGAACGCTACCTTGCCCGGACGAGGGGACTCGCCGAACAGGCGATCTTCAATTTCGAGAACTCACCCAGAACAAAGTTTGCAAACCAACTGCAAACCGTTGCCCCTGCGCCTCGCGCCAGAAAGGGATAACCGCATGGAAATCAGTAAGGAAAATGGCGCGCCCGAAGAGATTCGAACTCCTGACCCCCAGATTCGTAGTCTGGTGCTCTATCCAGCTGAGCTACGGGCGCATTTTTTCCCTTGCCGATCCGAGGATCGTGCTTGGGGCCGGGACCCCAAGGGCTCGCAGCGGCGACCCGCTTGCGAGGAGGTGTGAACTACCGCTTTTCATTTCCCTGGGCAAGGGCAAAGTGCGCCGCGCCAAATTCCGTCCTGTGGATATTTGCCGGTGATGCCAGGTCCAGGCCCGACGCAAAGTTCTCCGCGCGTGGAGGACCCTCAGGCGCGCAGCCGCTGCGTGCGCACGCGCGCCTCCGGCGCCCGGTCGGGAATGGTGATCAGGAAGGTCGCGCCGCCGGGACGGTCCAGGAGGCGGATGTCCCCGCCATGGGCGCGAACCAGTTCCTCGGCGATGGGCAGGCCGAGACCGGTGCCGCCCGCCCGGGCCGAGGCCTGGAAGGCTGAGAACAGGCGGTCGCGCCGAGCCGGGGGAATGCCGGGGCCGGTATCGGAAATCTCAATCTCCACCCGGTGATCGTCGCGCCGCGCCGCGATGCGGATCTGGTCCCCGCTCGCGGGCCGCGGCTTGCGGGCTTCCAGGGCTTGCAGTGCATTGCGCGAGACATTGAGGATGACGCGGAACAACTGGTCCGGGTCGGCGTCTGCGGTCAGCGGGTGCTCGAGGGTGACCACCCATTCCACATCCCCCTCGGCGTCGGGATGCAGCCCCAGCATGTCGCGCACCTCGTCGAACAGGGCGCCGAGGTCCACGTTGCGGCGGTCGGGCAGGGGCTCCTGGGCGCGGCCGTAGGACAAGGTCTGCTCGCAATAGGCGATCGCCCGGTCCAGCGCCGCCACCAGCTTGGGCGCGAAGCGCTGCACTGCGGGATCGGGCAAGGTGAGCAGTCGGTCCGAGATCAGCTGTGCCGAGGCGAGCAGGTTGCGCAAATCGTGATTGATCTTGGACACCGCGAGGCCCAGCGCCGCCAGCCGGCTCTTCTGCGTGAGCGTATGGGACAATTCGCGCTGCAATTCCGCGAGCGCGTCCTCGGCAATGCCGATCTCATCGCCCCGGCCGCTGGGCGTGATGATGCGCGAGGCATCCTCGGGCGCCTCGCGATAGGCGCTCATGCGCTCCGTCAGCCGGCGCATGGGGCGCACGAACAACAGATGCAGGCTGATATAGACCAGCGCGCCGGCGATCCCGGAGATCAGCAGCGAAATCGCCAGCATGGTGGTGGCGAAGTGCCACATGGCGCGCTGCAGCGGCGCTTCCGAGAGCACGATTTCAAGGAAATCCTCCCCCCGCGGCGCGTCGGCCACCACGCGCAGGGTCCGCTCGTGCGAGGCGAGCAGCGTGCCGAATGCATCCCACACCGCTCGCCAGAGCGGAATGTCGCGCATGTCGATGTGCTGGTCGATGGTCGGCGGCATGTCGGAGATGGCGAGCAGGCGGCGCGTGTCCTGCGCCTTCACCACCACCAATTGGGCGCCGACATTGGCCAGCAGCTGCCGCGTGAGGTCGGGTGGAATGGTTTCCTCCGGCGCCGCATCAAGCACCAGCGCCGCGGTGCGCGCGGCCGCCACTCGGTCGGACAACCAGGAAATGCGGAAATTTGCCATGGAGGGAACGAAGATGGCCAGTTCCGCCGCGGTGACGAAGGCCAGGGTCAGCACCAGCAGCTTGCCGGACAAGCCGAAGCGCACCCGCCTTGCGGGTGTGCGCTGCTCGGTTTCCTGGGGCGCGGTGCTGTGTGTGAACATACTCGACAGACGAAGGCCGCGGCACGCTTAGGCGACGCGCCAGCAAATGTTATTCCTGGTCACGCAAATGTGCCCTTCGAAGGGCGATTGAAAGGGGCAGTCGGTGCTTTCCCGGCTTATTCGCCCTCTCCGAAGCGATCGGCCACAAGTTCTTCCAGGGTGCGCAGCACCGCTTCCGCATCGTCACCATACGCCGTTACCGTAACGGTGGTCCCCGGCGCGGCGGCGAGCATCATGAGTCCCATGATGGAATTACCGGCCACCGCCTCGCCGTTGCGGCAGACCGTGACCGTGGCCGTGAAGCGTTCCACGGTCTGCACGAATTTGGCGGAGGCGCGCGCATGCAGGCCGCGCTTGTTGATGATGGGAAGGACCCGGACCAGGGCGCCGGGGTGCTGCGGTGCTCCACAGGCCTCGCTGACGTCGGCATGGCTGTGCCCCGTCGCACCGGCGCCGGACGTGTTGGAACCAAGGGCGTTGGCCCCGTCTGCGAGGCCTGGGGCCTGACTATTTCCCGGCAAGGACGCGGCTCGCGATGTTGATGTATTTGCGGCCCGCTTCCTGGGCCACGTCCACGGCCTCGGAGAGCGGCAGGTCGCCGCGCACCTTGGCGAGCTTGACCAGCATCGGCAGGTTGATGCCGGCGACGACTTCCACGTCGGGGGCGTTCATCACCGAAATGGCGAGATTGGAGGGCGTGCCGCCGAACATGTCGGTGAGGATCACCACGCCCTGTCCCGACTGAACCCGATCCACGGCGTCGATAATGTCGTGGCGCCTGCGCTCCATGTCGTCGTCGGGACCAATGGTAACGGCTGCGATCTGGGCTTGCGGGCCCATGACGTGCTCCAAGGCGGAGCAGAATTCCGTGGCCAGGCGGCCATGTGTGACGAGTACGAGACCGATCATGTTGCCTCCGCCTCCACCATCCAAACGATGGAGGCCTCCCGCGTTGCGGGGTGGTCATATTCAGAGCGGCTCAAAAATTACGCAAGGGGTGCATCGCACAAAAGCACAGGGCGAATCAGTGAGAGGCCGTCAATAATGCCGCCGCGATCATTAAAGCTCCGTCACTATCTTGCGAAAATGCAAGTCGGGGCACGCTGTGGCCCAATAGGAGCGTGGTCAATTGTGCACCAGTGGGCATGCGGGGAATGTCTGCGCATCCGAGGTCCACAATCAGATGCAGCCGCGCTGCATCAATGTGGGGCAGGCGGCGGATGCCCAGTTGCCGCACCTCGATGAGGCCGGCAAGCGCAGGCGGAGCAGCGGCTGTGACACCGTCGGCATCGGCGCTGAGCAGAACCCGGTCGTCCGCCACCAATTGCGCCGGAGGCAGGGCGCGGGGCGGATCGAGGATCAGGCGCAGGGCAAGGGTGGACTTTCCGCTGCCCGAGGGGCCGCGGATCAACACGCCCCAATCGCCGATGCGCACGCAACTGGCATGGATGCTGGGTTGTGTGCCTGGGGGCTGGCTCATGCGCGCGCCGCCCCCTCTCAGCCGTTGGGCAAGCGCACGAAGAAGCGGGCGCCGGTAATCGTTTCCTCGCCCCCGTCCTTGGCTGGCGCGACGCGGTTCTCGGCCCAGATTCGCCCACCGTGGGCTTCCACGATCTGGCGCGAGATGGAGAGGCCGAGGCCGGAATTCTGGCCGAAGCCATGGTCCGGCCGGTCGGTATAGAAGCGCTCGAAGATCCGGGCCAGCGCGTCGGGGCGGATGCCCGGCCCTTGGTCGTCGACGATGATCTCAGCTCCCTCCTTGAGGCGGCGGCAGGTGACCGTCACGGTGCCGCCCGCCGGCGAGAAGGAGCGGGCGTTCGAGACCAGATTGTCCACCACCTGCCCGAGCCGCGAGGCATGGCCCACCAGGTCGAAGTCGGCGGGCGCCCCCGGCATGCGCTCGAACTTCAGCGCCACTTTTACGCCGTCGTCCTTCTTGCGCACGTCCTGCGCCATGCCCACCACCATCTCCAGCAATTGCTTGAGATCCACGGTCACGGCTTCCTGGCGCTGCAATTCTGCATCCAGGCGGCTGGCGTCGGAAATGTCGGAGATCAGGCGATCGAGCCGCTTCACATCGTGCTGGATCACCTCCAGCAGGCGGTTGCGGGAAGTCTCGTTGCGGGCGAGCGGCAGGGTCTCCACCGCCGAGCGCAGGGAGGTGAGGGGGTTCTTCAATTCGTGCGCGACATCCGCGGCGAAGCTCTCGATCGCCTCGATCCGATTGTAGAGCGCGCTCGTCATGTCGCGCAGCGCCCCGGAAAGGTGGCCGATTTCGTCCGAGCGGGAGGTGAAATCGGGAATTTCCACCCGCGTCTTGATTCGGCGGCGCACCCGCTCGGCGGCGTCGGCCAGCTTGCGCACCGGATCGGCGATGGTGCCGGCCAGCAGAACCGAGAGCAGCACCATGACGGCGGCTGCCACCAGGAACACCCGTACGATGACGAAGCGTTCCGCCTCCACCGCCTCGTCGATCTCCCCGCCCTGGGTGGAGAGCAGAAGCTCCCCCAGGATGGCGCGGAAGCGCTGGATCGGCACCGCCACCGACACCACGACGCGGCCCCGCTCGTCCACCCGCACTTCGCTCGACTTCTGGCCCAGGGCGGCAGAGGCGACTTCGGGATAATCCTTGCCGCTCTGCGGACCGAGCTCCTTGTAGAGCGGCAGGTCGCCGCGTCCGGCCCAACTCTGCAGGCTGCGCCAGGTGCGCTCCAGCAGGCCGGGGCGCGGCTCGGTGGGCGGCGGCAGGTCGAAGCGCAGGATCTCGCCCTTGGAATAGAGCGAGCGGGTGTCCAGCAGCATCACCCCTTCGCGGTCGTAGATGCGCGCGCGGGTGCGGGTCGGGCCTACGAGGCGGCGCAGCACCGGCGCCACCCGCTCCGGATTGATGGGGAATTCCAGCGGCGCGAACCCCTCTTCCGAGGGGCCGTAGCTCTCCCCGGCCTGGAGTTCCAGCAGCCGCTCGGGGTCGATGGTGATGGCGTTGGTTTCGACCTGCGCCGAGGCGGCGATGGCGCCGGCGATGATCTCGCCCTGCACCAGCAGGCTCTGCACGCGGGCATCGATCAGTCCGGCGCGGAATTCGGAGAGATAGAGGATGCCGGAGACCAGCGCGCACAGCCCCGCGAGATTGAGCAGGACGATGCGCCGGGTGAGGCTGGAGAAGCTCTTGAAGGCGACGAAGCGCGGCAGCCGCTGCAATTGCGCCAGCAAGCTGCGCGGTTTGGATGGGGCATCGATCGCGCGACCGTCGATACCCCTCTCATCGCCATGGGAGCGGCCGCGCGGCTCGTAGACGCGCATCTCCTCGTCCACCTCATCGAGGTGGAGCGAGGGCTGCGCGGCCTTCGATGCCGTCGTCCGCTTCCGGAATATGCTCATGGCACTGGGCGTCGGGCGGCGCCCGACCTCAGCTTTCCTTGAACCGATAGCCGACGCCGTACAGGGTTTCGATCATCTCGAAATTGTCGTCGGCGGATTTGAACTTCTTGCGCAGGCGCTTGATGTGGCTGTCGATGGTGCGATCGTCCACATAGACTTGGTCGTCATAGGCCGCATCCATCAAGGCGTTGCGGCTCTTCACCACCCCGGGGCGCTGGGCCAGCGCCTGGAGGATCAGGAATTCGGTCACGGTGAGGGTGACCGGCTCGCCCTTCCAGGTGCAGGTGTGGCGCTCGGGATCCATGCGCAGCAGGCCGCGCTCCAGCACCTTGGCGCTGTCGGTCTCGCGCGGGACGGTGCCGTCCTTGGCGCCGACGCGGCGCAGCACGGCCTTCACGCGTTCAACCAGCAGGCGCTGGGAGAACGGCTTCTTGATGAAATCGTCGGCGCCCATCTTGAGGCCGAACAATTCGTCGATCTCCTCATCCTTGGAGGTGAGGAAGATCACCGGCATGTCGGTCTTCTGGCGCAGGCGGCGCAGCAATTCCATGCCGTCCATGCGCGGCATCTTGATGTCGAGGATGGCGAGATCGGGCGGCGAGGTCTTGAAGCCGTCGAGCGCGGAAGCCCCGTCGGTATAGGTCTCGATCCGGTATCCCTCCGCTTCCAGAGCGATAGAGACCGAGGTGAGAATGTTACGATCGTCGTCGACGAGGGCAATAGTGGGCATGACACCTCTTTCAAGGTCCGGTGGGCCGTTGCGCGACCGTCTCGGGGTGAACCCGTTTCCCGTGGCCGAAATGTGACACTGTGTCAGAATCTGCCGCTAAAATAGCGGGAAAACGTGGAAATTCCAAATGGATCGCATCGCCGCGGTGCGGCACGTGCCGCAATGCCCCGGACTTGACCTCGACCAAAGGCACCGGAACATGGGGTCGAAGCGCACCAGCCAGCGGGTACCGACAATGGACACGGACAGGGAACAGGGGGCGCGCGCCGTGCGGGTCCTGATGCACGAGGCGGGTTTTGCCGCGCTGGCCACGGTCGAGCAGGGCGGCGCGCCCTATGCCTCCCTGGTGGCCATGGCGCTCGACCAAGCGGGCGAGCCGGTGCTCCTGCTCTCGAAGCTGGCCCGGCATACCCGCAATTTTCTGGCCGATGGCCGGGTTTCGCTTCTGGTGACGGCGCCGGCCGGCGCCGATCCCTTGAATGCGCCGCGCGCAAGCCTGCTGGGCCGCATCCACCCCGCCGACGCGGACGACGCGCGCATCCGCTTCCTGGCTCGCCACGCGAGCGCGGAGGGCTATGCGGATTTCGCCGATTTCGTCTTCTACCGGGTCGCGGTCGAGGAGGCGCATCTGGTGCAGGGCTTCGGCCGCATCGTTACCTTGCCCGGCGCCAGCGTGACCACCGACTGGACCGGCGCCGAGCCGGTGCGGGAGGCACAGGCCGGCATCATCGCCCATATGAATGCCGATCACAGGGATGCCAACGCCTTGTACGCCCACGCTCTGCTGGGTGCGCCGCAGGGCGATTGGACCCTGCTTTCGCTCGATCCCCTAGGATGCGACCTGACGTGCGGCGCACAAGTGCGCCGCTTGGAATTTCCCGCGCGCGTCACAAGTGTTGTTGCAGTGCGGCAAGTGCTCGTTCACCTCGTAGAGCGAGCCCGCAGTGAAACTTAAAATCCATTTAATCGTTTTAATCACAACTGAATTTGGTTCACACCAAGGGAAGGCCGATTTAATCTGCGCGCTCGCGCGGTAACAACATCCGCTGCGGCATAGACCCCCGCATCATGCTGGGGAAAAGGAGATGCTCGGTGCTCGAGACTGGAATTCGCAATAGCGCGTGCGGCGCTGACAGCTTCGGCCTGCGCCATCTGACGGGCGTGCATTGGAACCTGAAGACCCCCGCGCTCTATGAGCACGCCCTGGAGCGCCTGGAAGGGCGCCTTGCCGCCGGCGGCGCGCTGATGGCCGAGACCGGCGTCCATACCGGCCGCAGCCCCAAGGACAAGTTCGTGGTGTGCGACGCCGCGACCGAGAGCGAGGTCTGGTGGGACAATAACGGCGCGATCACGACCGCGCAGTTCGAGACCCTCTATCAGGACTTTCTCGCGGCGGCCGAGGGCAAGACCCTGTTTGCCCAGGATCTCTACGGTGGTGCAGACCCCGCCTATCGCATCAGGACCCGCGTCTATACCGAGTTCGCGTGGCACTCGCTGTTCATCCGCACCATGCTGCGCCGCCCGGAAGACGCCGAGCTGGCGGATTTCGTGCCGGAGATGACGATCATCGACCTGCCGAGCTTCAAGGCCGATCCGGCGCGCCACGGGGTGCGCAGCGATACGGTGATCGCGGTGGATTTCACCCGCAAGATCGTACTGATCGGCAATTCCTCCTATGCCGGGGAAATGAAGAAATCGGTCTTCACCTTCCTCAACTATCTGCTGCCGGCACAGGGCGTGATGCCAATGCACGGCTCGGCCAATGTGGGGCCGAACGGCGATGTGGCGGTGTTCTTCGGCCTGTCCGGCACCGGCAAGACCACCCTTTCCGCCGATCCCGCGCGCACCTTGCTGGGCGATGACGAGCACGGCTGGGGCAAGGACGGTGTGTTCAATTTCGAGGGCGGCTGCTACGCCAAGACCATCCGTCTCTCCAAGGAGGCGGAGCCGGAAATCTTCGCCGCCTCCGACCGCTTCGGCACGGTGCTGGAGAATGTGATCCTCGATCCCGTCACTCGCGTACCGGATTTTGACGACGGGCGCCTGACGGAGAATACCCGCTCCGCCTATCCGCTCGACTTCATCCCCAATGCCAGCCCCACCGGCCGCGCGGGCCAGCCCAAGAACATCATCATGCTCACCGCCGATGCGTTCGGCGTGATGCCGCCCATCGCCCGGCTGACCCCGGCGCAGGCCATGTATCACTTCCTCTCCGGCTACACCGCGAAGGTCGCCGGCACCGAGAAGGGCGTTAAGGATCCGGAGGCCACCTTCTCCACCTGCTTCGGCGCTCCCTTCATGCCGCGCCATCCTTCCGTCTACGGCAATCTGCTGCGCGATCTGATCGCGGAGCACGGCGTGGATTGCTGGCTGGTCAACACGGGGTGGACGGGCGGCAAGTTCGGCGTCGGGCGGCGCATGCCCATCAAGGTGACGCGCACCCTGCTCTCGGCAGCCCTGGACGGCTCGCTGAAGGACGTCTCCTTCCGCACCGATCCTTATTTCGGCTTCGCGGTGCCGACCTCGGTGCCGGGCATCGAGCCGCACATTCTCTACCCCTCCAAGACCTGGGCCGATAAGGCCGCGTTCGATGCCACGGCGCGCAAGCTCGTGGCCATGTTCCAGGACAATTTCGCCAAGTTCGAACAGCATGTGGATTCGGACGTGCGCGATGCCCAGCCGCAGGTGCGCTTCGCCGCCGAGTGAGGCCACACGCCCGGACGCCTGTAAGGTGCTTTCGGCCAGGGCCGGCGGGATCCCACCCGCCGACCTGAATTTTTTCTCGTACCGGCTGCGGCGATCATATGGCGGAGTTCGTCTCCATCGAACAGGACCAGCGTCTGGTGGTGCTGGCGCGGACATTGGATGCGCCGTCGGCAGCCGCCAGGGAGGCGATGGAACGGGCAGCCAGCGCGTGGAGACCCCTTGGGCAGACGTGCCTCGGCCGGGCTCTGTATCGCCATCATTCCATCTTCAAAAGCCAATCGGACGCGCCCGTTTGGAGCCATGCCGAGTTTATCTACTTTCGAGACTTCGTTCCGGGCGAGGTGATCGATCAACTGGTCCATCTCCCGCAGCCGTCCGGCGTACACGTGCGGCGCGCCGAAGTCCTCGTCACGACGCCTGCCTCTTTCATCTTTCCGCAGGGCTGGGCCGGGTCATCTCATCGCCCGCATCGCAAGTCGTCGATTGAATATCTCGATGTCGATGTCGCCTTTCTTCGCGATTATCGAGAGATCATGCGACGCTACATTGGGCCTGCGGCCTCAAAGCTCGTCGCCATGGGAAATCTTGGCACATTCAGAACCATGGAGACCGTGGCTGTTCTCTTCCAGGATCCCGCACTTGGCACCACGTGGAACCAGATTCACTTGAGCGAAGTGGACGCGGAAGGCTTTGATGGGTTCGGGCAGGAACTGGACGCAGCGCTCCGGGAGATTTCGCCGGAGGGCGGCTTTGCGGGCGTATTCGCCGGGCTCGACCGGATGCGGACCATTCCCCGCTGGACACTGAACGATCCCGTGCTGGAGGCGGACGCGGGGGTCGGCGAATGGGCGGCGGCCTTGGCTACCCGTTGAACCTGCCCGCAGCGGGGTGCGACGGACGGTTCGCCTTATGACCGGCGATCAGGTCCTGGCATTACCTTACGTTATCTAAAGCTTCGGTGTGGAACCGAAACCCAAGCTTGGCGTTCGTCCGGCAATCGGGTCTGATCGGGACAGCCGATCCGGCCCGCGGGACGAGCGGCCGGGGACGGACCGGCGGGGGCAGACATCGTGAGCGACCATCTGGGGGCGGCGCGGCGCGCATCGACGCGGGCGCTGGGCGGGCTCAATTTCTTTCTCGCCGACGTGCGCGACGGGCTCGGGCCGTTCCTCGGCATTTTCCTGGTGGGGCAGGGGTGGGCGCCCGATACCATCGGCTATGTGATGACCTTGGGGGGGCTCGCCGGAATGCTGGCGACCACGCCGCTCGGCGCCCTGGCGGATGCGACGCGCAATAAGCGCGCCCTGATCGCCGTCTGCGCGCTCGCGGTGATGGTGGCCTCGCTCGCCTTGCTGGCACTGCCGGGCTTCTGGCTGATCGCCAGTTCCCAGGTCGCGACCGGCATCGCCGCCGCGGCGATCGGCCCGGCGATCGCGAGCCTCACCCTCGGCCTCGTGGGGCAGGCCGGCTATGCCCGCCAGCTTGGTCGCAACGAAGCCTTCAACCATGCGGGCAATCTCGGGGCCGCGGCGCTCGCCGGCGGCTTTGGCTATGTCTTCGGGGTCACCGCGGTGTTCGTGGTGATGGCCATGATGGCGGCGGGGTCGCTCGCCGCGCTCGCCTTCATTCGCCCCGAGGATATCGATTACCAATCGGCCCGGGGGACTGGAAACAGGCGCGCAGGCGCAGGGACCCGCGCCGATCTCGATCCTGTTCACTTGCATCCCCCTGCAGGTGGTTGCGGCCACCTTGCTGCTGTTTCATTTCGGCAACGCCGCCATGCTGCCGCTGCTCGGACAGGCTATCACCGCGAAGGGCGGGGCGGACCCGAGCGCCTATACGGCGGCCACCGTGGTGATCGCGCAATTGACCATGATCCCCATGGCGCTGCTTGCCTCGCGCCTCGCCGGCACGCGCGGCTATTGGCTGGTTCTGCTGCTGGCTTTGCTCGCCCTGCCGGTGCGCGGCTTGATCGCCGGCCTGTGGCAGAGCCCCTATGCGCTCATCCCGGTGCAAGTCCTCGACGGGGTCGGGGCAGGGCTGCTGGGGGTCGCGACGCCGGGCCTTGCGGCCCAGATCCTGCGCGGCACCGGCCATGCCAATGTCGGCCTCGGCGTGGTGCTCACCTGCCAGGGGCTGGGGGCGGCTCTGAGCCCGGCCCTCGCGGGCTTCCTCGCCGCGCGGTTCGGCTACGGCGCCGCGTTCCTGGCGCTCGCCGGGGTGGCGATCGCCGCGCTCGTGCTCTGGGTCACCGCCTCGCGCTATATCCGCGCCGCCATTGGCGTGACGCCGGTTGAGGGTCAGCGGGGTGGGCAGCCGGGGTCGGCGTCGGAGGCGTAGACCCCCTGATCGAGAAAGCGCAGGGCGGTCGTACGCGGACCGGCGCAAGCGTCGGCGGCGACACCCGCGACCTGCGCGCCCGCCGCCGGATAGGTCCCGACGTCCTGGTTCTCCCCGGGCTGGACCTGGTTCGGCGCCGCCGCGCGGCCGAGATCGCCGAATATCACCGCGCTCGCCGCAATCACGAGAGCGCTGAGGACAAAGCCTTCCAACCGCATGATCCCTCTCCCTCAAGACCCCGCGCGCCCGTGACCGTGGGCTAAGGCAACAGCATTTGCTGCAACGCAGCAATACGGTGGCGCTCATGGCTTTTCGCACCGCTCTGAACGAGATGCAGATCTATGCGGTAGCATTCGGTGGCCCACGGCTATTGCGGCGCAGCGTTCCGCACATATGTCTGTGCATTGTCGCGCCACGCTGGAACTGCTAAAAAAGCCCCATGAACCGCACCCGTCCATCCTGCATGTGCCTGTCCAAGGTGGCGTTTTGCGCCGCCGGGCCGTTCGCGCGCACCACGATGGAATTTGCCGCGGTGCCGGACCATGTGCGCCTGCCGGGCCGTTTCTTCGGACGGTTCACCACTGCCGCTCTGGCTGCGCTCGGTCGCTGACTTTTTCCACCTTGTCATCGACCCGGCTTGCCGCGCCTGCGCGGACGAGCGCCCGATCCTCAGGACATTCCCCCATGACCGAGCCCACCAGCGCCCCGCGCACCCTGTACGACAAGATTTTCGACGACCACGTCGTCCATCGGCAGGATGATGGCACCTGCCTGCTCTATATCGACCGCCATCTGGTGCATGAAGTCACCAGCCCGCAGGCCTTCGAAGGCCTGCGCATGGCGGGACGGAAGGTGCGCGCGCCCGCCAAGACGCTCGCGGTGGTGGACCATAATGTTCCCACCACCGACCGCAGCAAAGGCATCGACGATCCCGAGAGCAAGCTCCAGGTGGAGACGCTGGCGGAAAACGCGGCTGAATTCGGCGTTGAATATTTCAACGAGCGCGACGTGCGCCAGGGCATCGTCCATGTGGTGGGCCCGGAGCAGGGCTTCACCTTGCCCGGCACCACCATCGTCTGCGGCGACAGCCACACCTCCACCCACGGTGCGTTCGGTGCGCTCGCCCATGGCATCGGCACGTCGGAAGTCGAGCATGTGCTCGCCACCCAGACGCTGATCCAGAAGAAGGCCAAGAACATGCGGGTGACGGTCGACGGGCCGTTGCCCGAGGGCGTCGGCGCGAAGGATGTGGTGCTCGCCATCATCGGCACCATCGGCACCGCCGGTGGCACCGGCTATGTGATCGAATATGCCGGCGAGGCCATCCGCTCGCTCTCCATGGAAGGGCGCATGACGGTCTGCAACATGTCCATCGAGGGCGGCGCCCGCGCCGGCCTCGTGGCGCCGGACCAGAAGGCGTTCGACTACATCATGGGCAAGCCGCGCGCGCCGAAGGGCGCCGAATGGGAGGCCGCGCTGCGCTTCTGGCAGACGCTCTATAGCGACCCGGACGCGCATTTCGACGCCGAGATCCGCATCGACGGCGCCAATCTGCCACCCATTGTCTCCTGGGGCACGAGCCCCGAGGACGTGATTTCGGTCGAAGGCCTCGTGCCCGATCCCGACTTGATCGCCGACGAGGTGAAGCGCGACGCCAAGAAGCGGGCGCTGGCCTATATGGGCCTGTCTGCCGGCACGAAAATCACCGATATCGCTGTGGACCGGGTGTTCATCGGCTCCTGCACCAACGGGCGGATCGAGGATCTGCGGCAGGCCGCGAAGATCGTCGACGGCCATCACGTGAACAGCCACGTGAATGCCATGGTGGTTCCGGGTTCGGGGCTGGTGAAGCTGCAGGCGGAGGCCGAGGGCCTGGACAAGATCTTCCTCGCCGCCGGTTTCGAGTGGCGCGAGCCGGGCTGCTCCATGTGCCTCGCCATGAACGCGGACCGGCTCGCGCCGGAGGAGCGCTGCGCTTCCACCTCGAACCGCAATTTCGAGGGCCGGCAGGGATTCAAGGGGCGCACCCATCTGGTTTCGCCTGCCATGGCTGCGGCCGCCGCCATTACCGGTCATTTCGTCGACGTGCGTCACTGGCCGAACGGCTGACCTCGTAAAAAAGGCCGGCCCCGACAGGGACCGGCCTCGTTACGCAGATGCGCGTTACGGATGCGAGGTTTAAAATTTGGCGCGGGGAAGCCCGCGCTGGGTCAAACGGTAAAGCCCGAGATTACGAGGGATGCCGCATGGGCTTCCTGCGGGGCCAGATACGCCGCAACACCTAAAATTGTCACCAGAGCGCCGGTGACCGCGAGTTTGCGCAGCATGGTCACACTCCTGAATGCTTCTGGTGGGTCAACATCCGCTCGTCGTTAATGGTTCCGAAACCATAATCACGGGTTCGGAATTTTTGAGACGCGCTGCGATCCTCCGCGCGTCTGCGGTTTGTAAGGGGAAAGCAATGTCCGACGGCGCGATAGCGCGAACCAATGCGATCGCCTGGCGCAACCGCGAGGCGCCCTCGCTCGAAGCGTTTGAAATCCTCGCGGAGGATGCCTTCGCGCGCCTACCGGAGAGCTTTCGCGCGCTCTGCGGCGGCATCGTGCTGCGGCTGGAGGATTTTCCCGAGGACGATGTGCTGAAGGAATTGGAGGCGGAGTCCCCGTTCGATCTCCTCGGCCTGTTCCAGGGCGTCGGCCTGGCGCAGGGTGGTGCGGTCGCTGATACCGGTACGCTGCCCAACATGGTCTTTCTCTACCGCCGCCCGATCCTCGACTATTGGTCGGAGAATGAGGAAACGCTGGGCGAAATCATCGCCCATGTGCTGATCCATGAGATCGGCCACCATTTCGGCCTGTCGGACGCGGATATGGAGCGCGTTGAGGCCGAGACGGATGTCTGACGTGAATGACCGTGCGCCAAATGGGGAAAGATCAGTGCGTGACCTTCGCCGGCTCTTGGGACCGGCGCGCGTCGACGGCCCGCAAATCGCATGGACAAACTGCCATGCCAATTTTAGAACGTCTCTAAATAAAGGAGCTGTTCTATGGCATTGATCTCCCGTTATCCGGCCTCCATGCGTCTCATTCATTGGGCAACGGCTACCGCCATCCTCGGCGCTTATGGCCTCACCTATGCCGAGGCGCTGTTCGCGCGCGGCACGCCTGGGCGTGCCTGGGTGTGGTGGCTGCATATTTCGATCGGGCTGTTGGTGCTGCTGCTGCTCCTGGTCCGCATCGCGGCCCGGAACATGTCGGCGATGCCGGCGCCCTCGACCGCGCTGACGCCGCTGACCCACACCGCCTCACACGCCGTGCATATCGCGCTGTACATTCTCTTGCTGGCGGTGCCGGTGGTGGGAATCGGGCTAGCGTTTCTGCGTGGCAACGACGTGAGCTTCTTCGGCCTGTTCAGCATTCCCTCGCCGATCGCGGTCGACCGGACAACGGCGGGGGAGGTGCAGGAGGTCCATGAATGGCTTGCCAACGCCTTGATCGCGATCGCCGTGCTGCATGCCTGCGCCGCACTCTGGCATCATTTCGTGAAGAAGGACGACATCCTCGCCCGCATGCTGCCGGGTCGAGCATAGGGACGGGGGAAGCCGACCCCGACAATCGGCAAGGATGAAGGCGCGCCGCGCCGGACATGGGACGAAGGGATCGCAAGCCGATGGAAAAATTCATCACGGTCGAGGGCGTCGCGGCGCCGCTGAAGATGGTCAATGTCGATACCGACATGATCATTCCGAAGAATTACCTGAAGACCATCAAGCGCACCGGCCTCGGCACGGGCCTGTTCGCCGAGATGCGCTACAAGGACGACGGCAGCGAGAACCCGGATTTCGTGCTCAACACGCCCGCCTATCGGGCCGCCAAGATCCTCGTGGCCGGAGACAATTTCGGCTGCGGCTCGTCGCGTGAGCATGCCCCGTGGGCGCTGCTGGACTATGGCATCCGTTGCGTGATCTCCACTTCGTTCGCCGACATTTTCTACAATAACTGCTTCAAGAACGGCATCCTGCCGGTGATGGTCTCCCAAGAGGACCTGGACAAGCTGTTCGACGACGCGAGCCGCGGCGCCAATTCCACCCTCACGGTGGATCTGGTGGCCCAGGAGATTCGCGGGCCGGACGGCGGCACGGTCAAGTTCGAGATCGATCCGTTCCGCAAGCGCTGCCTGCTGGAAGGTTTGGATGATATCGGCCTCACCCTGGAGAAGGGCGATAGCATCAACAGCTATGAGGCGACGGCCCAGGAGCAGCGCTCCTGGCTCTGACAAGGGACGTTTCACGAGACAGGCGCCGCCTCGCACGCGGCGCCTTTTTTGTGCCTGAGGAGCGCTTTTTTCTACGCCCTGTCCCTTTGTCGCCATACCGTATGGTCTAAGCTGTGAGCGGCCTTCCCCGGGTCTGCACCGCCGCCCTCCGGGTGGTCTTCCTCAAAATTATCGCCTTCGCGTCGGAGCTGTAACCGTGCCCCATGCCACTCCATTGATCGCAACCATCGTGATGGCCTTTGTCCTGGCCTTCATCCTGGGCGCGGTCGCGCAGCGGCTGCGGGTCTCTCCCCTGGTCGGATATCTCCTGGCCGGCATCGCCGCCGGCCCGTTCACGCCCGGTTTCGTGGCGGACCAGCATCTTGCGATGGAGCTGGCGGAGATCGGCGTCATTCTGCTGATGTTCGGTGTCGGCCTGCATTTCTCCCTGAAGGACCTGCTATCGGTAAAGGCGATCGCCATTCCCGGCGCGGTGGTGCAGATCGCGGTGGCGACCATCCTGGGCATGGGGCTGGCGCATCTGATGGGCTGGAGCCTCGGCGGCGGCCTCGTTTTCGGCCTCGCCCTGTCGGTCGCGAGCACGGTGGTGCTGTTGCGCGCGATGCAGGAGCGCCGCCTGCTGGAGAGCGAGCAGGGCCGTATCGCCGTGGGCTGGCTGATCGTCGAGGACCTGGCCATGGTCCTGGCGCTGGTGCTGCTGCCCGCCATGTCCGGTGCGCTTGGCGGCAAGAGCGTCTCCAACAGCGAGGCGCTGGCGCTCTTCGGCTCCTCTGACATCGAATACACCCTCGGCCTCACGGTCGGAAAAGTCGTGGCCTTCGTGGTGTTCATGCTGGTGGTGGGCCGACGCGTGATCCCCTGGATCATGCATTGGGTCGCCCATTCCGGTTCGCGGGAGCTGTTTCGCCTTGCGGTATTGGCCATCGCCCTGGGCGTCGCCTACGGCTCAGCAGTCCTGTTCGGCGTATCTTTTGCCCTCGGCGCCTTCTTCGCCGGCATGGTGCTGAGCGAATCGCCGCTCGCCCACCGCGCCGCCGAGGAAACGCTGCCACTGCGCGATGCCTTCGCGGTGCTGTTCTTCGTCTCGGTGGGCATGCTGGTGGATCCCAGCATTCTACTGCGCCAACCGCTGCCCCTATTGGGGACGGTACTCGTCGTGCTGGTGGGCAAGTCGCTGGCGGCCTACCTGATCGTGCGCATGTTCGGCTATGAAAAGCTGACCGCGCTGACGATTTCCGCCAGTCTCGCGCAGATCGGCGAATTCTCCTTCATCCTCGCCGCGCTCGGTGTCGACCTCGGGCTGATGCCGGCGGAGGGCCGCGATCTGATCCTCGCCGCGGCGATCCTCTCGATCCTGATCAATCCGTTCTTCTTCATGGCGCTGGACCGGCTCCGCCCACGCCTCACGCGCAAGAAGGCGGAGCCGGCCGCGGAACGCGCCGTGGTCGAGGAGGCCACGGCCCTGGTGCCCACGGCCCAGAGCGGGCACACCGTCCTGGTCGGCTATGGGCGCGTGGGTCGCCTGGTCGTCGAAGGGCTGCGCGGCGGGGGTGTCCCGTTCCTGGTGATCGAGGATAGCGGCGACGCGGTGGAATCGCTGCGCCGCGCTGGGGTCGAGGTGCTGGCCGCCAACGCCGCCGCGCCGGAGGCCCTCGCAGCGGCCAATCTGCCGGGCGCGCGGCGCCTGATTCTCGCCATCCCCGACGGCTTCGAGGCCGCGAGCGTGCTGCGCAAGGCTCGCGCGCTCAATCCGGGGCTGGAGATCATCGCCCGCGCCCATTCCGACGCCGAGGTCGAGCATCTGCGCCAGGGCGGCGCCGGCTTTATCATCATGGGCGAGCGGGAAGTTGCACGCGGCATGCTGGCCTATGTGCTGCGTGACGACACCGAGGACGCGCCCACCAGCGTCGGCCATCTGCCGGACGGATCGGCCCCCGCGGCGGGTATAGGCCCGAAAATCATTGAGGAATTGGCGGCTTCTTCCGCTGCCGAGATGGCTGACGGCGCGTCCGCACCGGTGCCGCCGGAAGCCGCGCCGCAGGCGACCCGGACGGCCGGCGACCCACGGGAAACCGCCGCCGATCCTGCGCCGGTTTCGCAGGACGGCATGGGCGAAGCAGGCCAAGGGCGTTGACGCGCCGTCCGCCGCCGCCTATAAGCCGAGCCCGAACTCGGGCGGCTCCGGCTCCTGGGACCTCGCCTTATTACCGATCTGATATCGGGTGGGCGCCAACGGCTTCGGCCGGCGGAACAGGTTCCGGATCGCGGTCGTCGCCATCAAAACTCCGGAGATAAGTACCGTGAAGCGCACCTACCAACCGAGCAAGCTCGTGCGCAAGCGTCGGCACGGCTTTCGTGCGCGCATGGCGACGATGAATGGCCGCAAGATTATCGCCGCCCGCCGGGCTCATGGCCGCAAGCGTCTTTCGGCGTGATCTGCCACGGAGCTGTTCACATTGGACCGGCTCCTTAAGCGGCGTGATTTTCTGGCCGCGGCCAAGGCAGAACGTGCGGGTGTCGCGTCGTTCTTGCTGCAAGGCCGCGACCGCAGGGACCAGGGCGAAGCCCGGATCGGCCTGACGGTGACCAAGAAGGTCGGCAATGCCGTCGTGCGCAACCGCATCCGCCGCCGACTGCGGGAAGTGGCGCGGCAGGTGTTGCCGGCAAAAGCCCGCCCGGGCTTCGATTATGTGATGGTGGCGCGGCTGCACGCCTTGCACGCGCCCTTTCCGGATCTGGTGCGCGACCTCGAGCGCGCCGTGTCCCGGCTCCATGGCGCCGGAAAGCCAAGAACCAGAGAAACGTCCGCCCCCGCCGACGGAGCCAGCCCGGCATGACCGACAATCGCAACATGTTCATCGCCATCGGCTTGTCCCTGGCGATCCTCCTCGGCTGGCAATATTTCATTGGCATTCCGCAGGCGGAAAAGCAGCGCCAGGCCGCCGAGCAGCAGCGCGTGATCCAGCAGGCGCAGCAGCAGGCCGAACAGAGCCCGGCTCCCGCCTCCGCAACCCCGGGTCCCGACGGCGTCACCGCGCCGGCGTCCCACGCGGCGGGAGCCCCCGGCCGCGCCCTGACCCGCGAGCAGGCGCTCGCCCTCTCCCCGCGCGTCGCCATCGACACGCCTCGCGTGAAGGGCTCGATTTCTCTCAAGGGCGGCCGCGCGGACGATATCTCGCTCGCCGAGTATCATGAGACCGTGGATCCCAGCAGCCCGATCATCGTGCTGCTGTCTCCCTCCGGCGCACCTAATCCCTTTTATGCGGAGTTCGGCTGGACCTCCGTCCCCGGTGCCTCGGTGGCGCTGCCAGGACCGGACACGGTCTGGACCGCGCCCGCCGGCGCCAAGCTCACGCCCAATGCGCCCTTGGTGCTGACCTATGACAATGGGCAGGGCCAGATTTTCAAGCGCACCTTCGCGATCGATGAATTCTACATGTTCACGGTGAAGGACGAGGTGGTGAACAACGGCGCTGCGCCGCTCACCCTCTATCCCTACGCGCTGGTCTCCCGGCACGGGGTTCCCCATACCCAGGGCTTCTACATCCTGCACGAGGGCCTGATCGGCGTGCTCGGCGATTCAGGTCTGCAGGAAGTCACCTATTCCAAGATGGACGCGGCCAAGCCGAACCTGTTCAAGGCGACCGGCGGTTGGCTCGGCATCACCGACAAATACTGGGCCGCGACCGTCATTCCCGACCAGAGCGTGACCGTGGACGCGCGCTTCTCCACCTCGACGGTCGGCAACGTCCCGACCTTCCAGGCGGATTATCTCGCGGCGCCCAAGACCATCGAGCCCGGCGCCACCGTCTCGTCCCAGTCTCGCCTGTTCGCGGGCGCCAAGGTGGTCGCCGTCGTCGACGGCTATGCGACCCAATATGGCATCGACCGCTTCGACCGCCTGATCGACTGGGGCTGGTTCTATTTCATCACCAAGCCGCTGTTCCAGGTGATCGACTGGATCTTCCACGTCGTCGGAAATTTCGGCATTGCGATCCTGATCGTCACGGTGATGCTGAAGGGGATCTTCTTCCCTCTCGCGAACAAATCCTACACCTCCATGGCCAAGATGAAGGCCCTGCAGCCGGAGATGGCCTCGATCCGCGAGCGTTATGCGGACGACAAGGTCAAGCAGCAGCAGGCCACCATGGAGCTGTACAAGAAGGAGAAGATCAATCCGATCGCCGGCTGCCTGCCGATCGTGATCCAGATCCCGGTCTTCTTCGCCCTGTACAAGGTGCTGTTCGTCACCATTGAGATGCGGCATGCGCCGTTCTTCGGCTGGATCAGGGATCTGTCGGCGCCCGATCCGACCACGGTGTTCAACCTGTTCGGCTTGATTCCTTGGGATCCCAGCAGCGTGCCCGTCATCGGCGCCTATCTGATGCTCGGCGCCTGGCCGCTCATTATGGGCGTGACCATGTGGGTGCAGATGAAGCTCAACCCGGCTCCGCCGGATCCGACCCAGCAGATGATCTTCAACTATATGCCGATCATCTTCACCTTCATGCTCGCCCATTTCGCGGCCGGACTGGTGATTTATTGGGCCTGGAACAACACGCTCTCGGTGCTTCAGCAGGCCGCGATCATGAAGCGGAACGGCGTGAAGATCGAATTGTTCGACAATATCCGCGGCGCCTTCAAGAAGAAGGCGCCGGCGAAGGGGTGACGGCTCCGACGCCTGCAAGACATGTCCGCATGAAAAGTGAAGCGCTCCGCTGACGCTGGGGCGCTTCACTTACGTTTGAAGGCGCGTAAGCGATATCTTGCGGTGCCGCCTTAGATCCGCTCGCCATGGGCTCTTCTTTCGTCTTTTTCAGCGAAGGATATGGCAATGCGTCGGCGTCTCGCCTTTTTCATGTTCCTGCTCTGTACGGCGCCGGCCGCCGCGGCGCCCGTAGCCTATGCCGTCGATCCCTCGGCGACCCGCATCGGCTTCGAGGTCGGAGCCAAGGGCTTTCCCCTGACCAAAGGCGTTTTTCGCGCGTTCACGGCCAATCTGAACATAGATTTCAACATGCCCGCCCGCAGCAAGGTGATGTTTCAGGTCGGTGCGGGATCGCTGGATACCCAGGCGCCGGCGCTCGACGATTATGTGCGTGGCCCCGTCTTCCTTGATGCTGCACGCTATCCGGAAATCACCTTTGACTCGATTCGGGTGCGCAAGCTCGATGACCAGACGGTGGAGGTGGTGGGAAATCTCACGCTATTAGGCGTCACGCGCGAGCAGGCGTTCGACGTGAAGGTCGCGCCGCATGCGGAAGGGAGCCGCGAGGGCTTCGCCTTTCAGGTGGAAGGGGCCATTCACAGGTCGGACTTCGGCATGACTGGCGGGTTGCCGTTGGTGTCGGACGACGTGCGCATCACCGTGTATGCACAGGCGGAACCGAAATGACCGCCCCCGCGAGCCAGCGGTGGAGCCTGCCGATGCGCGGGCTGCACTGGGGGATGGCGGCGCTGCTGGTGGTCTTGCTGGGGTTGGGTCTGGCCATGGCCTATGGCACGTTCGATCTCGGCCAAACCTTCGCCCTCTACCAATGGCATAAGTCCCTCGGAGTGCTGGTGATGCCGCTCGTGACGCTGCGGCTCATGCTGCGCCTCGGCGGGCGGCACCCCGGGCCTTCCACGCACCAGGCGCGCGCGCGTTGGGCCCCTCTGGAGGCGGGGCTCGCACGGATTGTCCACGGGCTGTTTTACCTGTTGATGGTGGCGCTGCCGCTCACGGGCTGGCTGGTGGTGTCGTCGTCCCCGCTTCATCTGCCGACCCGGCCGTTCAACCTCTTCACCTTGCCGGACCTGGTCGCCCCCGATGCGAATGTCTATGCATCGGCGAGCCAGCTGCATGCGATCCTCGCCTATCTGATGATCGGGGCGCTTACGCTCCACATTCTCGGGGGGCTGAAACACCGCTTCGTCGACCGGGATTCGACCCTGTCGCGCATGGGAATGTGAAGGCTTGCGCATCCGGCCGGTCCGGCGGATAAGCCATGCATGACCGAGCCTCAGACTGATCTCGACGCGCAGTTCCTGGAACAGGGGCGGTTGTTGTTCGCCGCGGAATGGAATTTCCTGACCGCGGCGCCGACCGTGGAATTCCTGCCGCCCATGCTGGGGCTCGAGATCGCCTTCGCCGGGCGCTCCAATGTCGGCAAGTCCAGCCTCGTGAACGGGCTTACCGGCCGCAAGACTTTGGCCCGCACCTCGGTCACGCCGGGGCGCACGCAGGAGCTGATTTTCTTCCGCGTCGGCCCGCAGCTCACCATGGTGGACATGCCCGGCTACGGCTTCGCCAAGGCGCCGAAGGAGAAGGTCGAAGCTTGGACCAACACCATCCTCGACTATCTCAAGGGGCGGGTGAATCTGGCGCGCGTGTTTGTGCTGATCGACGCCCGCCACGGCATCAAGCCGGTGGACGAGGAGATCTTGAATCTGCTGGACAAGGCGGCGGTCTCCTACGCCATCGTGCTCACCAAGGTGGACCAGGTGAAGCCGACTGCCTTTCCTGAGCGGCTCGCGGAGACCGAAGCGAAAATCCGCAAACGGCCCGCGGCCTATCCCCACGTCTTCGCCACTTCCAGCCATACCGGGGCAGGGCTTCCCGAATTGCGTGGCGCGGTGGCGAAATTGCTGACGGAACGCGCGGGTTAGAACCCCCGCCGCGCGGAGGGCTCAAGTCTGGTCGGATCCGGCGCGACTATCTTTTTCACACGCGACACGGGGTCCGGTGAAGGACGCGCCAGACCGGGACGCGGCGCCGCGCAGCCATGCACCCGCCAGGTGTCCTACAAAAAAGGGATGGTTCGGGTGTCCCGGTCGGCGGGGCGGTTACCCCGCGACGGGGCAAGGCCCAACCGCGGGCGAAGTTTTGGTTAGACCCGTCACCGTTTCAGGGACGGGGAGCCACGGCTTACGCTTGTGCGAATATGCTTTCGCGCCGCGAAGCGATGTCGCCTTGGCGCGAAATGCACATGCCTTAACGCTTGGGAGTTGGTTCCTGAAGCAAAGCTTCGGTTGCGGCGATCGCGCCTTCCAGCTCGGAAATCTTGCGCAGGGCGCCGTCCGAGGGAAAACTGGCGGACCGCGCCGCATTGAGGAGAAGTTCGCGCTGAGCCGTCTTCAATCGATCGAGGAGGCCCTGCAGGTCTGCCTCCGCTTGCTGCACCATTTTAACGCTGTATCCCTTGTCAAAAGCGATAACGGGCGCGACCGCTGAGGCCACGCCCGTCTCGAAAGCCGAGGCGGGAAATCCCACCTCATGAGTCAGTGATCAGTCTGCGACTTCGATGCCGCGGGCTTCGGGACCCTTGGGACCCTGGCCAACCTGCACCACCACGCGCTGGCCCTCGGCCAGATCGGCGAGACCGGAGCGGGACACGACGGTGACGTGGACGAACACGTCCTTGCCGCCGCCTTCAACGGCGATGAAGCCGAAGCCCTTATCGGGATTGTACCACTTCACGGTGCCGACACGTTCTTCCGTCGGACCGGTCGCGGCCCGGGGGCCTGCGCTGGCGCCGAAGCCGCCGGAACGCGGAGCGGCACCGAAGCCGCCGGTGCGCTCACGACGCGGCGGAGCCGCCTCGGCCGTGGAGGTGTCGACTTCGAGCACCTCGGTGACCTGACGGCCCTTCTGGCCCTGGCCGACGCGAACGCTCAGCTTGGAGCCGGGAGGAACG
Organism: Roseixanthobacter psychrophilus; assembly: GCF_043195195.1. Classification (NCBI taxonomy): domain Bacteria; kingdom Pseudomonadati; phylum Pseudomonadota; class Alphaproteobacteria; order Hyphomicrobiales; family Xanthobacteraceae; genus Roseixanthobacter; species Roseixanthobacter psychrophilus. The sequence goes on along the minus strand of NZ_JBAFWT010000009.1, from coordinate 56,876 downwards.
CTTTCCTGGCCGGCGGCCTCAAGGGCGCGCGCATGCAGGAACACGTCGCCGGACCCGTCGGCGAGCTCGACAAAGCCGAAGCCCTTCTCAGGGTTAAACCACTTCACAGTGGCATCGATTGGCGGACCAGACGGAGCCGGAGCACTGAAGCTGCTGCTCGGCGAAGAAAAGGGGCGGTCGCCCCCTCCAAAACTGCTGCGCGGCGGGGCGGCAAAGTCGTCATCAAAGCCACGACGGCGCGGCTCTCGGAAGTCTCGGTTACGGCTCATGTGTATTTCCGTTGAGGTCAGGTCGCCAATACTGGCTAGGGCCATCCACCATTGCTAAACTTGCTGATGCGTGCTGAACACGTTTTGGAATACCTCAAAAGAAGTTCCAAAACACCCTCAAGTCCGCTTCCCGTTTCTCGCCTCGCAGCCTAATGGACACAGCCAAATTGCTTCGCGGATCGTTCTAGATGCGCTCTACAAATCGGCATCCTAGACACTAACACACTTCTGTGACGATTTGGTACATGAATGTTTACCCCACCGCGCGCAAACTTAGTGGTAGGGGAGCGATGTTCCCGCCAAGGCCGTGCTGAAGGCCTTCCCGGGCTGTCAGCTTAGCCTGGAGTCCGGGCTGCGCGTGCCGCCGCAGCCGCATGCCGCCACATGCCGGGACCTGGGGCCACATGTAGGAACGCCGCTATGACCGATTTGACGGGCCCCGCCTCCGGGCGCCCAGGACATTCCGTGAGACAGGGATTCGTCCCGAAGATCGTCACGATCTTCTCGCAAGGGTACGGGTTCGGCGATCTTCGCGCCGATGCCGTCTCCGGCCTCACCGTCGCGATCGTCGCGCTGCCGCTCGCCATGGCCCTCGCCATCGCCTCGGGCGCGAGCCCCGACAAGGGGCTGATCACGGTGGTCGTGGCGGGCTTCATCATCTCCGCGTTCGGTGGCAGCCGCTATCAGATCGGCGGTCCCACCGGCGCGTTCGTGGTGGTGGTCGCCAACGTGATCGCCACGCACGGCTATGACGGGCTGATCATCGCCACCCTTATGGCGGGGCTGATCCTGGTGGTGGCCGGGTTCGCCCGTCTCGGCAATTTCATGCGCTACATTCCCGAGCCGGTGGTCACGGGCTTCACCGCCGGCATCGCCGTCATCATCTTCTCCAGCCAGGTGAAGGATTTCTTCGGCCTCACCGTGGCCCATCTGCCGGCGGAGTTCATCGGCCAGTGGGAAGCGCTGTTCGCGGCGGCACCCACGGTTTCGCTGGCCACCGCTGCCCTGTCGGTCGGCGCGCTGGCCATCATCCTGGTGCTGCGGCGGGTCGCGCCCAAGGCGCCGGGCTTCCTCATCGTGGTGCTGCTCGGGTCGCTTGCCGTGGTGTTTCTGAAGGTTCCGGTCGACACCATCGGCTCGCGGTTCGGCGGCATCTCAGGCGCCCTGCCGCTGCCGAGCTTCCCGGCCTTCACCTTCGCGCGCGTTACCGAGCTGCTGCCGAGCGCCCTGACCATCGCATTCCTCGCCGGCGTGGAGAGCCTGCTTTCGGCCGTGGTGGCCGATGGCATGACCGGCGGTCGGCATCGCCCTAATGCGGAATTGTTGGCACAGGGCCTTGCCAATACCGCGTCCGCTTTGTTCGGTGGGCTGCCGGCGACAGGTGCCATCGCTCGCACGGCGACCAACATCCGAGCTGGAGCGCGCACGCCCGTTTCCGGCGTGATGCACGCCGTGTTCGTGCTGGCGGTGATGCTGCTGCTGGCGCCGCTCGCCGTCTACGTGCCGCTGGCGAGCCTTGCCGCCATCCTCATGGTCGTGGCCTGGAATATGAGTGAGATCGGCAAGATCCGCCATCTCATGAGTGCGCCGATCGGTGACCGGATCCTGCTTCTCTCTACCCTGGCGCTGACGGTGGCCGTGGACCTGACGGTCGCCATCGCCGTGGGTGTGGTGCTGGCGGCGGTGATCTTCATGCATCGCATGGCGCAGATGACGCGGGTGGAACTGGCACCCCGCACCGACGATAACGAAACCGATGTGCGCGCCCTGCTGCCGGCGGGCGTCGAGGTGTTCGACGTCAGCGGGCCACTGTTCTTCGGCGCCGCCGCGCATCTGTCCGAGGTGCTCGACCAGATCGGCCAGATGCCGCGCGTGTTCATCCTGCGTATGGAGGAGGTGCCGATGATCGATGCCACCGGCGTCGGCGCGGTGGTCGAATTCGTGCGGCGCTGCCGCCACAGCGGAACTCAGGTGATCCTGTGCGGGATGGTGCCGCAGATCGAAGGGGTGCTGCGCCGCATGGGCCTTGCCCCCGAGGGTGAGCAGGTGCGCTGGGCCGACAGTTTCGATGCCGCGCTCGCCTTGTCGCAGCCAGTTGCCGCCGCTGCCTGAAGCGGGCCGGAGCATGATGTTGGCGGCGCGCGTAGGGGCGTCGCGACATCATGTTGACGGCATTTCTACGCTTGGCTTTTAAACCGCGCGATGAGCCAGGCGCCGGCCGGTCCCGGCGGGCTGTCGGTGCGATATATGGCCTGCAGGGCGTACGAGGTGCCCCGGGCGTCGGGCATGTCGAGCTGCACCAGCCGGCCGGACTTAAGATCCTCCCGCACCAGGGGCAGGGGCATGTTGCCCCAGCCGATGCCCTCGCGCAGCAAGGTGTGCTTGGCGCCGAGATCCGCGAGCCGCCAGGTGCGGGTGCCGATGACGCCCAGGTCGAGGCCCTCGGTCAGCGGCGAGCGGTCGGTCAGCACCAGTTGGATGTGTTCCCGGCCTGCGCCGGGCTGGTTCTCCGCGGCGCGGGCGAGGGGATGGTTCGGGGCAGCCACGGGCACCAGTTCCACCACGCCGATGCCGATGCGCTCCAGCCCGGTGAGGCCGAAGTCCAGCGGGCCGCTGACGCCGAGCGTCGCCTGCCGGTTCAGCACCATCTGGGTCACCGCACCGAGTGCCTCCACATAGAGCCGCAGGTTCACCGTCGGGAAGGCTTCGCGAAAGCCCTTCAGCGCATCGACCACCCGAGCGGCGGGAAGCATGACGTCGAGCGCGAGGTGGATTTCCGGCTCCAGCCCCTGCAGCATACCCTTCACCTTTGCACGCAGGCCGTTGATGCCGTTGGCGAGCGAGCGGGCTTCGCCGAGTACCGTGCGGCCGGCCTCGGTCAGGCGTGGCTTCTTGGTCGTGTCGCGATCGAACAAGGTAACGCCGAGCTGGGCTTCGAGATTGGCGATGGAATAGCTGATCACCGACGTGGCGCGGCCGAGCTTGCGCGCCGCGCCGGCGAAGCTGCCCGCGTCCACGACGCAGAGGAAGACGTTCAACTGATCGAAGGTGGGCGTGCCGGGCTCGGGCATCGCGCGGGGGCTCCTGAGTGGCAGGCATAAGGGGCGTGTCACGTTAGGATACTTATAGGCCGTCGATCGACCGCTTAAAGGCGTGGTACGCGAACTTTTCTAAAATCTCGAACATTATCGTTTAAATTATTCGGCTAGATCCAGGTGTCGAGGAGTGCGATTTTGCCGGCACCCCAGCGGCCAAGGCCGCGTTTCAGCTCGCGGAGGCCGTTATGGCTAAGGTTCTGGTTCTGTATTATTCGTCCTACGGCCATGTGGAAACCATGGCTTATGCGGTGGCGGAAGGCGCCCGTGCCGCCGGCGCGCAGGCGGATGTGAAGCGCATTCCCGAGACCGTGCCGGAAGAGATCGCCAAGGGCGCGCATTTCAAGCTGGATCAGGCCGCCCCGATCGCTGCCGTCGCCGACCTTGAGCATTATGACGCGATCATCATCGGCACCGGCACGCGCTTCGGGCGCATGTCGTCTCAGCTCGCGGCGTTCCTGGATCAGGCCGGTGGCCTGTGGGCACGGGGCGCGCTAAACGGCAAGGTGGGCGGAGCCTTCGCCTCCACCGCCACCCAGCACGGCGGCCAGGAGACCACCTTATTCTCCATCATCACCAATCTCCTGCATTTCGGCATGGTGGTCGTCGGCCTTCCCTACAGCCACCAAGGCCAGATGACGCTCGATGAGATCGTCGGCGGCGCGCCCTATGGCGCCACCACGATCGCCGGCGGCGACGGTTCGCGCCAACCCTCGCAGATCGAACTGGCCGGCGCGCGCCACCAGGGCGAGATCATCGCCAAGACCGCCGCCAAACTGTTCGGCTGACACGCGATCATTTCAAAAGCAAAGCGGCGGCCCCGGAGGCCGCCGCTTTCATTTCGCGCGGTCGAAGTCATGGCGGCGGTAACCTCGATCAACATTTGCGAGGGTGCGAAGGGCCAGGGGCAGGGGCCCATAAAGTGTTTGGCTTCGCCGGCTCGGCGTGATTCGCGGCTTGCGGGAGGCCGCACGGTTGAATCGGGATCGTTTCTGGCTCACGGACGCGCAATTTGCACGGATCGAGCCGCATCTTCCGACGGATATGCGTGGAAGCCGCGTGTTGACGACCGCCGCGGAATCAATGGCATCGTCCATGTCCTGAAGTCCGGCGGACGCTGGATCAATGCACCGCCCGACTACGGGCCGCGCAAGACGCTCTGCAGCCGCTATGTGCGCGGGGCAGTCAAGGGCGTCTGGGTCGATCTCTTCTACGCCCTGGCGAGTGCCGGCGGTCCTCCAGCCCAAGTGCTCATCGATAGCCCCGCCGTGAAGGCGCACGGCTCGGCCTCGGGCGGAAAAAGGGGGGAGCGGAGCCAGGCCATCGGCCGCTCGCGCGGCGGGCGCACGACCAAGATCCACGTACTGACCGACGCGAGTGCCGGCCCATCGTCTTCCTGCTCACCGGCGCCGCCATCTACGTCGCGCCGACCCTCAGCGACTGGTTATGAGTCCTGCCCTAGGATCGCAAGGGCCCCGTCGGCGGAAGAATTGTGGCTTCCATAACGTTCCATATCCGCTCTGCATTGAGCTGGATCTGTTCGGCGGCGCTTTCGAGCTCCGCCTGTTGCACCGTGTCGTTCGCCAGATGTCGGCGGATCGCCTCAGCCTGGAGCAGGATGGCCGTTACAGCATTGGCGAGCGGACCGCGGATGAACTCCGTGTCGCTTGTGCGGTGAACATTCTGGCCTTTCACCCCCTCGCTCCCGATAGGGAGACTAAAACGTCTGTCTGTCTGATCCATTACCGTCTCCAATACCTCAACGATATAGGGCCAGCGTAGCTCGGCGGTTGCGTAACACGAGACAAGCTGCGTAAATCGCTGTTAAGTAAAGTAGCTGCGTTCTGTGATGTGAGGACGCCTTGCCGCGAATTGCGAGCGGGCCGATCCCAAATGAGATGGACCCACTCGATCGCGATCCGAGCAAATTGAACCAATTTGCTCGGCAAGTCTCCCCCTAACCTAAAGATATAGAACGCGTTTTCCGATCACATTGCAGTGCAAACTGATCGGCGCATGCTCTAGCCGAGCACGGATGGCAGGAAGAGGACGACATCCGGCACGCAGATCAACATGGCCAGCACGGCCATGTCCATCAGCCCGAACCAGAACAAACCGCGGAAAATCGCTGAGGTGGGGGCAAGGTCGCCGACCACACCCTTGATCACAAAAACGTTGAGACCGACCGGAGGGGTGATCATGCCGATCTCCAGCAGCTTCGTCAGGACGACGCCGAACCAGATCGGGTCAAGACCGGCCGTCGCCACAAGCGGCAAAACGATAGGCAGGGTGATCAGCATGCTGCTGATGGGTTCGAGAAAGCATCCGAGGACCAGATAGAGCAGGGCGATGGCTAGCATCAGCGCCGCAGGATGCTGGCCCAGCACGGCGAGGTTATCGGCTATAAATGCGCCGGTTCCGCCAATCGTGAGCAGTCTTGCCAGGAGGCTCGCGCCGATTCCGATCAGGATCAGCGCACAGGTCGTCTGCGCCGTCTCTCCTACCGCCTCGACAAAGGCGCTCAAGCTGAGCGAGCGCTTGGCAAAGCCAATCAGCGCAGCCGTTGCCGCGCCGGCCGCACCGGCTTCGGTGGGCGTGAATACGCCTCCGAATAGGCCACCGAAGACGGACAGGAGAAGGAGAACGACCGGCCACGTCTCTCGAAATGCCGCAAGGCGCTCCGTCCGGTTCGCGCGGTGGTCCAAGGGCGGTGCGAGGGAAGGGTCGAGCCGGGTCCGTATCAGGATAACAAGAATATAGCCGATGGACGTGAGAAGCCCGGCGCTGATGCCGGCGAGGAAGAGCTGCGTTACCGGAGCTTCGGCGATCAGGCCGTAGAAGATGAGGATGATCGACGGCGGGATTAGGGCGCCGATGGTTCCCGCCGCTGCGACAGAGCCTGCCGCTAGTCCGGGATGATATCTCGCCGCGATCATCTGAGGGATGGCGATCTTGCCGATCGTGGCGGAGCACGCCAGCGAGGAACCGCACATCGCGGCAAAGCCGGTGGCGCCGAGGACCGAGGCGATGGCGAGGCCGCCCGGGATGGCCGCGAGCCACACCCGTGCAAGCTGGAACAGTCCGTCAGTCAGCCCGGCGCGGTTGCAGATGTGGCCCATAAGAAGGAACATAGGCAGCGAGCTGAGAATCCAGTTCGCCGCGAAGTTGAATGGCACGATCCCGAGGGCGCCCAGCGCCACGGCCCATCCCTTCAAGGCCCAGAGGCCGAGGAAGGAGACGCCGATGAGTGCGGGGCCGATGGGCAGGCCAAGCAGCAGCATGGCGACCAGCAGAATCAGCGCAATCAGGCCAATCTCGACGCCGCTCACAGATCATGCTCCGTCTGCGATATCACGGGCGCGTGCCGGACGGGCGTAGAACCGGCCGCAACAGGAAGGCGATTGCCAGTAGGCCCGCACCGAAGGGAACCGCGAAATGAGCGGGCCACACCGGCATGACCGCGCTGCCTTGCACCTGCGACGCGCTGACCTGCCAGTCGTGCACCGCATCCGTCCAGCCGCTCCAGGCGACCAACGCCATGATCAGCGCCGCGACCACGCCGTTTATCGCCTGCATGTGCCTGTGCAGGCGGGCGGGAAGGAGTGGTGTCAGAAGATCGACCGAGATGTGGGCGCGGTGCCGCTCGACGAGGGCCATCGGCGCGAAGACCGCGATCACCATGTAGTAGTACGTCACCGTGGTGAGCGTCCCCGGAAGGGGCTGCCCCAACAGCTTGCGCAAAGCGACGTCGAGCGAGACATGCGCCATCATCAAGAGGATCGCGGCGGCGCCGAGAAAAGCGCCCGCCCGCGCTGCCGCATCGACCAGCCGAATGATCCGCTTCACCCGCCCCCCCCTTTGAGCGCACATCTCACACGCGGCAGGCCGGCGCTCAGCGGCCAGGATCGCTCACATCCACCTTCGAATAGAGTTCCCGCCAATAGATATCCGCCAGTTCTTCGGCGGAAGAGACCTGTTGCACACGCATTGTCCACCGCTCGAGGATCGGCAGGAATTCGGCCAGCATTTGCCGGCTACGGACGACGCCCTGAGCGGCATAGATCTCCGCCAGCCGGCTGAGGTCGGCTTCGGTGAAGCGCGCGCTGGCCTCCCGGACGGCCGCATCGGCGTCGTAGACGTTTCCGCCCGCGGCCTTGATCTGCCCCATCACCTGCTGTTCGTCCTCGCTATAAGCCCAATTGGTGGTGGCCGTTCCCCGGGCGGTGGCCTTCATGATCGCCATGCGCTGCGCCGTCGTCAGGCTGCGCCAGACATCGCGGTTCACGTTGGCGAACGCCGCCACATAGACGCCGCCGGGAATATCCGCCGTGATGGCGTGGACGGAGCTGCTCAGGCCGAAGTTGCGGACATCGGGAAGGGAGAGGACGACGCAGTCGATGATGCGCTGCGTCAGCGCCTCAAGCATCTCATTGCCGGCCATGGTGACGGGCACGGCCTTCATCGCCTCGGCCCAGCGCGCCCAGTTCGCGCCGCCGACCCTGAGCCGCGCTCCACGGAGCTCCGCCATGGAGCGAACCGGGCGTGCGCAGCTGAGGGCGTAGGGGGTCGTCGCGGCTGCGCCGGTATAGATCTGGTTCTGGCGGGCAAATTCCGCGGTGCATTCCACACAGCGCGTCAGGATGAACTCTGCCATGGCGGGCGCATAGGCGGCGCCCTTCAGCCGGCGCGGCAGGTCCGCGAACCGGTCTAGCATCATGGACGCGTCATGGATCAGGTTGGTCGCGGGATATTCGCCGGGCCGGTAGGTGGTCAGCACCATTCCAATATCGGCGAGCCCAGTCCGCAGCCCGGACGATGTCTCCGCGAGGCTCAGCAGCGACATGGCGTACACACGCGCCGTCACCTCGCCCGAGGTCTCCTCGCGAAGGGTGGCGGCGAATACTTCCCCGCCCTTGACAAGGCGGGATTGAGGCGGATGACCGATGGCAAAGGACAGCTCCGCCGCGTCCAGCGGGCGAAGCGCTGCCGCCAGGAGGAGACCGGTCAGGGCGTACACCAGTCTGCGGTTCATCTCGCCACTCTGACACCCGCATACGGGCAGGAATGGACATGAAGCCACTCAACGCCTGGATTGTGGCGCGAGTGGCCGTTAAACACGCATAAAGCTTAGCACGGATCTATAGCTTGCCCGAAGAATAGTGCGTAAGTTGGCGGCAATGAAAAATGCATTTGCCGCGCGTGGCTGGGTCCGGCGGCGCAATGCCTCCGGTGGGGACGCCGATAGATCACATTTCCGAGATCGGGTGAGCCGGGCTTTGGTCACGACCATGTCCGACGGCGTAATCAGCGGGCTTTGGAGGAGCCGTCGTGCCATTGGCCTCGAACAACCGGTCACCGTTTTCCGCGGCGCATTGGCTTGCGCGATTCACATTGTGGTTGATGCCGCGCCTCCGGCGCAAGGCAGCCTATGCCTGAGATCCCGGACACCGCGTCCGCTTGGCGCACGGCCACCTTTGGACCCTACACGCTGAACCCGGCCCGCCGGCGGCTGGCACGTGGCCCGGATGCGATCCAGGTCGGAAGCCGAGCGATGGATCTGCTCATCGCCCTGGTGGAGAGCGCCGGGCAGGTGCTGAGCCATCGCCGGCTCCTGGCTCATGCATGGCCCAGCTTGACGGTCGAGGAAGCCAATCTCCGCGTGCACATCTCAGCCTTGCGCAAGACGCTGGCCGGCGGCGAGGCGGATGGCGAATATATCGAGAACCTCGTGGGCCGTGGCTATTGCTTCGTTGCTCCGGTGACCTGGTCGAGCGCAGCCCCTGCCGCGCCGCCCGTAACGGGCTCAGCCGGCGAGGGGGCGCCGGCGGAATCGGCCAAGCCCCAGGCCCGGGCGGCACAGCGGCTGCCCCTGCCTGCCACCCGCGTCGTCGGGCTCGATCCGCTGGTGGACCATCTGGTGGAGACGCTCAATCACCAGCGCTTCATCACGCTCGTCAGCCCCGGCGGGATGGGCAAGACCACGGCGGCCATCTTCGTCGGCCGTGCGATCCAGACCCGCAAGGGCGGCGAGGTGGCCTTTGTGGACCTTAGCCCGGTGCGTGATCCCAATCTGGTCGCGTCCGCATTGGCCACCACTCTCGGAATCGTGTCGAAGCACGGCCAGACTGAAGAAATCATCATCTCGCAACTGCAGGGCCGGCCGATGTTGCTGATCCTCGACAATTGCGAGCACCTGATCGACGCCGCCGCCGCCCTGTGCGGGCGCTTGTTCGGCGAATTGCCGGACCTGTGCCTGCTCGCCACCAGCCGCGAAGCGCTGCGGGTGGAAGGTGAGCACGTGCACCTGCTGCCACCCTTGGCGACACCGCCGGCCGGGGTGGCGCTTACGGCGGCCGAGGCGCTGACCTTCCCCGCGGTACAGCTCTTCATGGAGCGCGCCGCGACCAGCGGCCATCGCGCGCCGCTGGATGATGAGGGTGCGGAGTTGGTCGCCGACATCTGCCGCCGCCTGGATGGGATGGCACTCGCCATCGAGCTGGCTGCAAGCCGCGCCGGCGCGTTCGGGCTGAGGGGCGTCGTGGACATGCTGAGCGACAGCGTCCGGCTATACTGGGAGGGACGCCGGGGCGCTCCAGCCCGGCACCAGACCCTGGATGCCGTGTTCGACTGGAGCTATGCGCTGCTGTCGCCGCGCGACCGGCGCGTCCTGCGGCACCTGTCCATCTTCGCCGGGCTATTCACTCTAAAGGACGCTTTGACGATCGCGGCGGACGACGAGGATCGGCTCGCCGTCGCCAGCGCTCTGACTGGGTTGGTCGACAAGTCACTGATTTGGGCTTCGGCAAGCGGCTCTCCCGTCTATTTCCGCCTTTTGGATACGACCCGAGCTTTCGCCAACGCCAAGCTTCAGGAGGTCGATGAATCCGACGCAGTGTCGCATCGGCTCGTTCGCCATCTAATCGACGTCCTCCGCGCGGATAAGCTCGACACCGCCATATTCAGCAGCCGCGACCTCTCTGCGCATGCCGTGCGCCTCGGCGACATCCGCGCCTCGCTGCGCTGGTGCCTTGCCCACGCAGCGCGGCGCGGCGAGTTCATTGAGCTCGCAGCGATCTCGGCGCCGCTCTTTCTCGCCTTGGCGCTGCTCGGGGAATGCGAGAGCTGGTGCCGCATGGCGCTGGAAACGATGGACGACGAGGCCCGGGGCAATCATGTCGAGTTGCTGCTGCTGGAGGGGCTGACCATCGGGGCCATGTTCACCCGCGGGAATCGCGGGACGATCAGTTCGGCCATTGCGCATGGCCAGGCTCTGGCGGCGAGCCTGAACGAGCCGACGCACGAACTGCATCTGCTCGGCGGCGAGCACATCTTCCTCACGCGCATCGGTAACTTCCGCGGCTCGCTCTCCGTCGCGGAGCGGTGTAGTCATCTCAGTTCCACCGTCGGCACGCCAGAAGCCATCGCCATGGCCGAATGGATGATCGGCTGCAGCCACCATCTCTTGGGTGATCAGCGGAAGTCACAAGTCTTCGGTGAGCGCGGCTTTGAACATATTCCTGTCGCCGCGCCCACCAATGTGGACTATTTCGGCTATGACCATCGTGTCCGCGCGATGGAAATCATGGCGCGGACCTTATGGCTGCGCGGCGACACCCAGCGATCGGCACGGTTCGCCGAGGACAGCATCCGCGAGGCCGAGCGCCGCGGCCATCCCGTATCGATCTGCATTGCCCTCATGTACACCGGTGAAGTTGCGCTTTGGAATGAGGAGCTCGACCTCGCCGAGCACCGTCTGAGCCGTGCCTCCGACCATGCCTCCCGGCACGCACTTGTCCCCTACAGGGTCGTCAGCGAAGGCCTCATGGGCGCGCTCGCCGTGCTGCGGGGAAGGGTCGATGAGGGTGTGAGCGCGATGGAGCGGGCGCTCGGTTTCTGCCAGATCGAGGACCATCACGTCATCACCGTCGAGATCATGGTGAACCTAGCGCGGGGGCAGGGGAAACTGGGCCTCATCGACGCCGCACGCGCCACTTCCACGGCGGCGGTGGACAAAGCCCGCGCCTTCGGGGGCAGCTGTTTTCTCGCAGACCTTCTGCTCTGCCAAGCGGAGCTGGAAGCCGCGGCTGGCGCTCAAGTCCAGAGCGTAGACCGGCTCATGCAGCAAGCCCTCGATGTTGCAAAGTGTCAGTCGGCCCATCATCTTGAACTCAAGATCGCCCTGGCGCGGCACCGCCTGTGCGCGCGCGACGAGACGGCGTCGGCGCTTGCCGACATCTGCGGCCAGTTCGCCGAGAAGGCACACAGCCCGTTCCTGTCGGTTGCCCGCCGCCTGCTGACGGCGGGGGCCTAAACAAGAGCCGTGCGTTTCATCTCGCTGGGGAAGGGAGATCAGGTTTAACGCGGCTTTACAGGGCTGAACGAGCGTCGCCACAGCCGTCGAGCCATCATCTGGGCCTTATCAACGAGCGTCGTCGTGAACCTTGAAGAGGGGTTTCACGTCCGACGTCGGGAAACCTCAGTGATGGTAGTCTACAATAGAAACTTCATCGGCGGCCGACGCATGGAACCGCTCGGCGGCGGGGCCTGTGAGGTGCGCTCGCCGTTCAACGGCGAATGGGTCGGCGTCGCACCGCTTGCCAGTTCTGCGGACGTGGACCTCGCCGTCCGAACGGCCCGGCAGGCGCTCGATCTAGGCGCCTGGTCGGGACAACCGCTTGCGCGGCGTGCGGATGTCGTCGAGCGCTTCCTGTCGGCCTATGTTGAACGGCTGCACTCCCTGTCGATGCTCGTCACCCGCGAGAACGCGATACCGCTAGGATGTAACGCCCTCCTCGGCGAGGACCTCGCGACCCGTGCGGCCTCCCACGTGGAAGCCGCACGGTCCAGCATATCCGGATATGAAAAGGCGACAGCAGGCAAGACGATCATTCGAAAACCGGCGGGCCTGGTTGCGGCAATGCCCGCGTGGAACGCTCCGCAGAGCATGGCGATTGGCTGGCTCATCCCCGCCATTCTGGCCGGGTGTGCGGTCATCCTGGCCCTGAACCCAATCACCGCGCTGGACGGCCAGATTATCGGCGAGCTTATGATGGAGGCGGGGCTGCCCGAAGGCTTGCTCAGCATCCTCGTAACCTTGGGAGAGACGGCGGGCTATCTCGCCGGGCATCCCGGCGTCGACCGCGTGGCACTCTCCTCTTCGGATCCGGACGGCCAGCGCCTTGCGTCCATCGCGTCGTCACGGTCGAAACCGCTGACGTTGGAGGTCGGTCGGAGATCGGCGGCGATCATTCTCCCCGATGTGGACATTGGGTCGGCGGTCACGGGTCTGCGCGACGTCAGCCTGTTCGCCAGCGGTCAATGGCCCGCGCGGCAGGATCGCTTCCTTGTGCCGCGCCATCGCCAGGCCGAGCTTGTGACCGCACTGAGCGAGGCTTCCGCCATGCTGCGGCTCGGCGATCCGCTGGCGACAGACACGGATATCGGGCCACTTATCTCCCGTCAGCAGCGTATCGAGGTGACGCGGGCACTCGAGCGCGGCATCGCCGAGGGTGCGGAACTCATGTCCGGCGGCGTGCCGGTCGATGTGGGCGATGCCATTGGCGCCTTCCTTCAGCCGGCTGTCATCGCGAATGCGCCCTATCAGATGAGCATTGCGCGGGAAACCATACCCGGCCCGGTGGTTCTGGTGATCCCTTATGACGAGATCGATCAGGCCATCCGCATGTCGAACGAGGGCGGCTATGCTGCGACGGCTGCCGTCTGGACCTCCGATCCCGACCTCGCCCGTGCCGTCGCCGGCCGGCTATACGCGCGCATTGTTTCGATCAACGGTGCGAATGCCGCGCGGCACGGCGCCTCATCCCTGCATCGCCGGGGTATAGGCTGCATGGATGGGCTTCGGGGCATGGGCGAGTTTGTCGAATTGCAGGCCGTGGTGACGTGAACGGCGCGCCGAGCACGGCCGGTGCGAGCGAGATGTCTGCGCAATCGTTCGGCACAGCGTTGACCGGACGCAGCGGGAAAGGAGCCCCGACTCCCGTAAGGGAATTCCGGGGCACGCGGTTAGATCGACATGCCTCCGGATACCTCGATGCGCTGCGCATTGATCCAGCGGTTTGCCTCTGAAAGGAGTGACGCGATCATGGGGCCGATGTCGTCCGGCTGACCCACCCGGCCGAGCGCGGTTATGTCGGTGACGCGGCGGGCGATATCAGGATTGTCGCGCAGCATGCCACCGCTGAAATCGGTCGCGATGGCTCCGGGTGCGACGACATTTACAGCGATTGACCGCGGGCCGAGTTCCTTCGCCATGTAGCGCGTCAAAACCTCGACCGCGCCCTTCATCGCGCCATAGGCGGCACTGCCGGGAACGGTCACGCGCGTCAGTCCAGAGGAGAGATTTACAATACGCCCGCCGTTCCGGATGAGCGGCAGCAGCTTCTGCGTCAGGAAGAACACGCCCTTGAAATGGACATGGTAGAGCGCGTCCAACTCCTCTTCCGTCGTCTGCTCGATAGAGTTGTGATGCGAGGTACCGGCATTGTTGACCAGATAGTCGAACTGGTCGGCCCCCAGCTCCGACAGGGCTTCGCTAACGCTCTGGACGAAGGCATCGAACGAGCCGATATCGCCGGTGTCGAGCGGCAGCGCGATCGATCGGCAGCCATGCTCGGCCACTTCGCCGACGACCCGATCGGCCTCGGCACGGTTCACGCGGTAGGTGAAGATTGTGTTCACCCCGCCCGTCGCGAGGGCGAGAACGGTGCTGCGCTCGAGGCCGCGGTTGCCACCTGTGACGACAGCGATTTTTCCGGAAGGCATATCATCTAAAATATGGGCCATTGCTTCCTCCCTGTTTGCGGTCATGGCCGCACAGTCACCTTTTTGGTGACATCCACATTGCCTCGGACGGCATTTGAGTAAGGGCAGATGGCATCGGCCCCGCGCACGAACTGCTCGGCGGTGGCTTGATCGACGCCGGCGACGACAATGGCGAGGTCCGCATGCAGCACAAAGGCATCGGCCTCGTTGCGGCTGAGGCCGATCTCGGCGACCACTTCCACATCGCCATCGGCGAAGCGGTGGCCGGCCTGGCGCGCGACGCGCAGCAGCGCGTTCTCGAAGCAAGCGGCATAGCCGCCGGCGAAGAGTTGCTCGGGATTGGTCGCCCCACCCATGCCGCCCAGTTCCTTCGGGATGGCGAGCGTCAGGTCGAGGATCCCGTCCTCGCTCTTGATCGTGCCCTTGCGCCCGCCGGTGGCGGTCACCTTGGTCGCGTAGAGAATCGTCGTCATCGCTTCTGTCTCCTCAGATTGGTCGTTGCCCTCACGACGCCTCCTCCATCCAGCGGCGTACGCCGTCCACCGTGCGGAAGTCGGCAACGCTGTGCACGCGGATGTCGGGTGCGCACTCGCTCATCATGCGCGCCAGGGCATCGCCGGGGCCGAGTTCGAGGATGCGCGTTGGACGAGCGCCGCGGCAGGCTTCCATGCAGGCTGCCCAGTTGACGGTGGTCGAGATTTGCGCGGCAAGCTTGGCCAGCCCGTTCCCGATATCGCGCACCGGCGCGCCGTCGATGCCGCTGATCAACCGGACACCGGGCGGCAGACGGGCCCCCACCTGGACGTCGTCGCGCAATAGGCCGGCAAATTGCTCGCTGGCGCGGCGAAGCGCGGGTGTATGCGAGGCGACGCCGATCGGCAGCCGGACGGCCCGGCTCGCGCCTCGCCCTGCCGCCTCGGCGAGCGCCGCGTCGATGTCCGCAACATGCCCGCCGACAATGAAATGCGCGGGTCCGTTGACGATCGCCACGTCGAGCTTGTGGAGGCGACACACCCCATCGATCACATCGCGTGTCAGGCCGACGATGGCGGCCAGGCCGGATGGCTCGTGGGTCTCGGCGTCCATCAGCGCCGCGCGTCGTGTCACCAGGTCGAAGGCGGTCGGCGCGGCGATCAGGCCGGCGACCACCCAGGCCGGCACTTCTCCAGCGCTGTAGCCAGCGATGGTCAGCGGGCGGGGCGTGGACGTGCCGAGCACGGCCCACGCCGCCAGCGCCT
This sequence comes from Roseixanthobacter psychrophilus, assembly GCF_043195195.1. Taxonomy (NCBI): domain Bacteria; kingdom Pseudomonadati; phylum Pseudomonadota; class Alphaproteobacteria; order Hyphomicrobiales; family Xanthobacteraceae; genus Roseixanthobacter; species Roseixanthobacter psychrophilus. The sequence goes on along the minus strand of NZ_JBAFWT010000009.1, from coordinate 41,492 downwards.
GCGCGCAGCACAGCACCTGCGCGATGTGGTTGCGATGAATGACATCGCCCCCTTGCCGAGCCAGCTCGCGCGGGTCTTGCCCGGCGAGCGCATGCGCCGCCGCCGCGAAGATCGGCGCGGCCGCAGGCTCGGCTGCGACGAGATCGAACATATGAGGGCCCTGGCTGCCCTGTCCCGAGCAGAGGATGGCGGTGCCGCTCATGGTTCGCGCTCGAGGCGATCGAGGAAAATCGTCACCGTTAACAGATCGGCGGAGCCGCCCGGGCTGAGCTTGCGCGCAACGAAATTGCGGTGCACGGCCATGGCATGGTCGCGCCAGTCATGCCGGCCCACACCGCCCGCTGCGAGAAAATCGCGCGCGGCCAACCGCGCATCGCGCAGGCCGTCCGTCCCACCACGATGCAATAGGTTGGTGTCCTCCATCGCCGCCATCAGCGCGAAGAAGGCGTGCACGCGGGCCATGTCCTCCCCTGCGAGCGCCCGTCCGGCGCGGAGGGCCGGCAGGCCGACGGTGCGGGCATGGGGAAAACCGCCGGCCGCTTCCGCCCGCGCGCCGCCGGCACCGAAACGGCGCAGTGCGCCGCTGCCATGGCTGTTCAAGGCAATGGGACCACGCATGATATCGCGGCCCCAGCGCTCGCCCACCATCGTCGCCAGTCGCCACGCGGAAAGGGGCGGCCGGCGACCGTGCGCGGCTTCCTCTGTGCGTGTCGCCCCTGCCGCCGCGCAGAGGAGGCCGAGCGCGAAGATGGCCCCTCGATGGGTATTCGCCCCTTCCGTTGCGGCAAGCATCGCATCTTCCGCCCGCTGGCCGATCCCCCGCAATTCGTCCATTCCGGCGCCCGCCGCGCCGGCAACGGCGAACGCGGCGTAGAACGGCCGCAGGGCGGCGATGCTGCGCTGGAAGGTGGCATAGTCCATGTCGTCATGGCTGCCATTGTCGATCGGGCTGACGAGGCCGGGCTTGGGATGGGTGTCAAGCTCGGCGGCCAACGCATCCGCCGCGATGTCGCCGAGCCTCTCCGCATCGGCGAAGGGAGCGCATGGCGCACGCGCGTCGCGGGCGGCCGCCTGCACCGTCGGTGCCTCAATCAAGCGAAGAGGTGTCGTGCGCATCTGAACTCCGCTCCGCTGAGGGATTTGACCAGTACCTCACCGCCCGTCCGGCCAAGCTCGCTGTGCAGTTCGCGCCAGTTCACGCCCGCGCCGTCGGCAAGGATGATCTCGCCGTCGAGCCGGGCCGGGCCAGCCTCGTCGAGGATCGCAAGAGCCGCCAGCAGCTCGGGCACGACATTTCCGTACGGCAGCGGCCAGAGAAGGTCGATATCCGAGCCGGGCCGCAGATAGGTCAGCCCAGTCAGATGCTGCCACAGCACGGCGCCGAAAACGGCGGGTGTCACGGAAAGCCGGACACCGAGCGCAATCACCGCGTCGAGCTGCGCATGAAGCGATGCCGGCACGTTTGACACCACCTCGCTCGGTTGAACCCTCGCAAGCCGCTCCGCCACGCAATCGGGCGCGATCGTGAAGCCGAGTCGGAGCTTTCCGTGTGAGGGAGGGAGCGGCAGCCCGACGGCGATGGTGCTGGCCTCGCCGTGCTCGGACGGGCGGCGCACGATCACCGGCCAGCCGCGTTCGGCCCAGTCCTCCACCAGGCCGTATGGCGCGGCTCCAAGGCGCTCGGGCTCCACTGCGTCGAGCATGGCGCGCCAGCCCTGCGGCGTGACGTGAACCAGATCATGCCGAGCGAGTGGTCGGTCAGGCATGGGAGTCACCGCCGGCCTGAGCGGCGACGCGGCGTGCGATGATCGCCGCGAGCGGCCGGCCACCCCGCTCGGCGCCGAGCACGTCGCGTCGGTCGTGCGCGGTGATGCCCGCCAGCGTCGCGTCGAGCTGGGGAGCCAGGGGTTGGGACGGGTCCCAGGTCTGCGCCACCGCGCCCACCGCGCTCATGGAGGCAAGGCCCGGCGCGAACACCGGGGTGGTCTTCGACAGGTCGGTCAGCTTCTCCAGCGGCAGCTTGGTCACGCGCGCCATGGAGGGCAGGTCCATTACCGAGGGTTCGGCGCCGGGTAGGGCGACGAGAACGTCGGTGGCGCCGGCCGTGGCGAGGAAGGCGCCGGCAGCGGCCTTGCCGTAGTTGAGCCCGATGGTGGGATGCCCACTGCGGCTCGCCAGCATCAGGCATTTCGCCAGATGCGAAAGATATTCGTTTAGCCCCAGCATCTCGTCATGGCGCGACATGAGCTGGCCCTGCGTGTCCACCAGCACGAGGATCGGCGCAGTGCCACCTGCCGCCACGATGTCGAGCACGCGCGCGGCGAGCGGCAGGATGCCGGTGATGCCCAGCGGCGCGCCGTCGGCGATGCCGATAACCTCGACCGGACTGCCATCGGCGCGCTTTCCCATACCGAGGATCAGATGATCAGGACCAGGGGTAATGTCATGGCCTTCAGGAAAGAGAGAGGCGAGGATTTCAACGGGCGTCATGATCGGTTCCCTCCACGCTCTCTGCAATCACCCGGAATGCATCGTCATCCACGCGGCCCACGGCGCGCGGATCGGCGATGCCGAGGGCCGCCCACATCTCCAAGGCGGTGCGGCACGGGCCGAGACGCTCAATTCGATCCGCGAGTCGCGTCTGTTCGGCGCGCAGCGTGGCGAGGTCGAAGGGCGGGGCGCGGTCCATGAGGGCGAGGGCGGCGCGGCGAAAGCTCGCCACATCGTCGTCGGCATAGGCGTCGGCGCCTCCGATCAGCCGCCGCGTGCGCCCGCCGGTGACGCTCCAGACCAGCGCCTTGTCTTGCGAGTCAAACTCCTCCACGCCTTTGTTGGTCTCGATCACCTCGGGACCCGTGACCCCGATGCGGCCCTGTTCGGAAATGGCGATCGCCGAGCAGGTGGCGGCGGTGAGCCCCGCCCCGCCGAAGGCGCCGGCGCGTCCGCCGACCAGCGCGATCACCGCAACTCCGGCCGCGCGGGCCTCGACGATGGCCCGCATCACTTCGGCGACGGCGAGTTCGCCGGCATTGGCCTCCTGCAGGCGGACCCCGCCGCTGTCCAGCAGCAGGACCACGACGCGTGGAAGCGTGTCATTTTCGCGCGCTGCGCGCAGCAGGCCGACGAGCTTCGCCCCGCTCACCTCGGCGAAGGTGCCGCCCATGAACTGGCCTTCCTGCGCGGCGATCAGCACCGCGCGCCCTTCGATCCGGCCACTGCCGACGATCATCCCGTCATCGAAGGCGGCCGGCAGGTCGAACATGGCGAGGTGCGGGCTTTGCACCCGTTCCGTGGGCGGCAGGAACTCCGTGAAGCTGCCCGGATCGAGAAGTCCCGCGACACGCTCGCGCGCCGTCGACAGAAACCAGCTCGCGGCATCGGCGAGGGACCAATTCATCTCACTCATGGCTCGCCTCCATACTCTTGACGCCTTGCAGGAGCCGCAGCATCACCGTGTCCGGCCGGGCTCCGCCATCGTTGATCGAAATGCGCAGACCCCCGGGCGACGTGCGCTCGACGAAATCGGCGACGACCGCCGCCCACACCTCGTCATAGCCAAGCACCGGTGTGGCAATCTCCACGATGCATTCTGTCTCGGCGAGTGCGCGTTCCAGCAGCACCTCCAGATTGCCTGAGGCGACGACGCCGACCAGGGTGCTACCCGCCGTTCCGGCAGCAGCGGCGCGCGTGGTATGGCGAAATTTGAGGGTATCCATGGCGGCTCCTCACCAGTTGCGATATTTGCGTGGCGGATCGTAGAGTCCGCCCGACCAGTGCATCAGTTCCTTGATGGAGCGGGCGGCGAGCAGGCTCCGGTTGGCGTCGAGCGGGTCGATGCCGAGATCCTCGGGCCGCTGGATCACCTTGCGGGCCCGCAAGTCCTCTACCGTCTTGCGGTCGCGCCCGCGGCCGACATTGGTGTAGCCGGCCACACCTCGGATGGCCTGTTCGCGCTCATAGGCGCTGCGGCAGAGCAGAAGGTTGGCAATGCCCTCCTCGGTGACGATGTGAGAAACATCGTCGCCGTAGATCATGACCGGCGGCAGCGGGAGATCGAGCGATTTGGCAAGCTCGATGCTGTCGAGGCTCTCGACGAAGGTCGGTACCAGCTTCTCGCCGAAGGTTTCAACGATCTGCACCACCAGCTTTCGCCCGCGCGGCAGGCTGGAAGCGTCGCCTGCGGCCTCACGGCCGGCCTGGAGCCACGGCTCGCTGGCATGGCGCCGCCCGCGCGGGTCGGAGCCCATGTTCGGCGCACCGCCGAAACCGGCGATGCGATCCTTCGTGAAGGTCGAGGAATTGCCGGCGAGGTCGATCTGCAGGGTGGAGCCGATGAAGAGATCGGTCGCGTACAGCCCCGCCGACTGGCAGTACATGCGGTTCGAGGCCATCGAGCCGTCCCGGCCGGTGAAGAAAATGTCCGGCCGGGCGCGCATATAGTCGTCCATGCCGACTTCCGAGCCGAAGCTGTGGACCTGTTCCACCCAGCCGCTCTCAATGGCCGGGATCAGGGTCGGGTGCGGGTTGAGGGCAAAATGGGTGGCGATCTTGCCCTTCAGCCCCAGCCGCTCGGCGAAGGTGGGCAGGATCAGCTCGATGGCGGCTGTGTTGAAGCCGATGCCGTGGTTCAGCCGCTTCACGCCATAGGGGGCATAAATGCCCTTGATCGCCAGCATCGCGCTGAGGATCTGGGATTCTGTGATCTGCACCGGGTCGCGGGTGAACAGCGGCTCGACATAGAACGGGTCCGGCGCCACGACGACGAAGTCGACCCGGTCGCCCGGCACGTCGACGCGCGGCACCTTGTCGACCAACTCGTTCACCTGGGCGATCACGATGCCCTGCTTGAAGGCGGTGGCCTCGATGACGACGGGCGAGTCCTCGGTGTTGGGTCCCATGTAGAGATTGCCGTCGCGGTCGGCAGAGCGCGCGACTGTCAACGCCACATGTGGCGTGAGGTCGACGAAGTAGCGCGAGAACAGCTCCAGATAGGTATGGACCGCGCCGAGCTCGATCTTGCCGGCCTTAAGCGCCCGCGCGATCGCTCCGCCCTGCGGGCCCGAGTAGGAGAAGTCGAGCCGCTTGGCGATGCCAGCCTCGAACAAATCGAGATGCTCGGCCAGCACTACGCCCGACTGCACGATGTGCAGGTCCTTGACGATGGCGGGGTCGACTTCCGCAAGCCGGGCGGCGAGGAAATCGGCCTGCTTCTGGTTGTCGCCCTCAAGGCAGACCCGATCGCCGGGGCGGATCACCGCCTCCAAAAGGCGGGTCACGTCGCCAGGCGCGACCTGCTTGCCTTTGGCATAGGCACTGGCGGCCGCCACGCGTTTTTCGCGCGACTGGCTCTGTGTGTCCCAGGCACGCCCCGCCCGACTCTCCGATCGGATATTCATCGCTTGCCTCGTTCTCCTGCGCGGGCCCCCGCCAAGGGGAGGCGGCGTCCCGGTTCCATCGGACGTCATGTCGACCGCGGCCGCGATCACCCGGCCGCGATTACTTGGTCGCGATTACTTGATCGCGATTATTTGGCCATCTCGCCGACCTTGCGCGCGGCCTGTTCAACAATGGCGGCAACCTGGGCCGGATGCGATTCATAGACCGAATGGCTGGCGCCTTCGATCACGATGAACGGCGCGTTGGCTCGCTTGTAATAAAAGCGTTCGAGGTCGGGATTGATGATTTGGTCGTTGCCCGCCACGATGCCCCAGCTCGGCTTGGTCTTCCAGGCGGCGGCGGTCAGCGGGGTGCTGAACACCTCCTTCTTGGCGAGGACCTGAGAGCGGGCCTCGAACTCGGCCTGTTCCTTCGGCAGGTCGGGCGCGAACAGCTTCGGAAACAGTTTGGGATCCAGATAGGTATAGCCGTCCGCTGTCACCTTGATCGCGCCCTCGGTCTTGGCGAGCACGCTCGGCGTCTTCTTGCCGAGTGCGCCTTCGTCCTCGCCGACGTCCGGCGCATGGGCCGCGACATAGACGAGGCCGGCGACCTTGGGGTGCACGCCGGCCTCGATGATGATCGAGCCGCCATAGGAATGACCGACCAGAATCGCGGGGCCGTCCTGCATGTCGAGCACGCGCTTCGCCGCCGCGACGTCATCGGCAAAGGAGGTCTCAGGCTCCTGCACCATCGACACGTGGAAGCCCTTCCTCGACAGGATCTCGTAGATCGGTTTCCAGCCGGAGCCATCGACCCAGGCGCCGTGCACCAGGACGATGTTCTTGATCGGCTCGGCGGCAGCCGAGGCCGGGGCCGCGAAAGCGAGCAGCGAAGCGAGAAGCGCGGCAGCGCTGATACGGGGAAATGACATGGCATCACCTCATCTGTGCAAAGAGACTGTGCCTTGATGGCGATGAGGAGAGTGTCGGGAGCGGATCGAACTCGATAGTAAATATGCGAAAATCTGTGTAAATCAACGTAATTGTTGCTCAGAGATATGCGCATTTTCCTGTTCGCACGACAAATTAATGGCTGACCCTTAAATTAATGCGAAAATCCATCTAGAGTTATGTTCATTGGCTCACACTGCGGACCATTCGCGGATTGTTGTTCGACCCAATGTCGTTTGGGGCGAATCTCATTGTTTTAAATGACAGTAATTCAATCTGGATAATTCTATATTAAAGTAATATATACAGATATAGTTGAAATACATGGAAAACGAGCGACGTTCTTCTCGCGTTTTATAGTAATAATAGGCGTGAAGATATCCTATATGATTATAATATAACAGAAAATCAGGAGCGCGCGCGATGCTGCACGCAATTCAGATGGCCCTCGCGCCTCTCTTCTTCGTGATGGCGCTCGGCTACGCTGCCGGAAAAATTCAGATCGTCGATAATCATAACGTCGGGAGTCTGAATGCGTTGACGATGGACTTCGCCCTGCCAGCAGCACTTTTCGTCGCCATAGCTTCAGCGCCTCGCAGCGAGATGATAGCCCAGGCTCCGCTTTTTCTCCTGCTCAGTGCCGTCATGCTCATTGTATTCTGTGGCTGGTATGTTTGCGCGCGCCGATATTTGGCAGCGGATCCCGTCGATGCGGCGCTGCAGGCACTGACGGTCGCCTTTCCAAACCTCGCCGGTGTGGGCCTTCCGGTCGCCGCGGCCGTGCTCGGGCCGGCCGGCGCGATTCAAGTCGCAGTTGGGCTCGCCGCAGGGTCCGTCATAGTCAGCCCAATCGCTCTCGTCATTGTCGAACTCCATGCCCGCACCGGCACAGATCCTGAAGCTGGAAGCAAGCGCATCGTGAGGGCGCTGCGGCGGGCCCTCACGAAGCCGGTCGTGTTAGCGCCGGTGGCCGGTATCGCACTTTCTTTAGCAAGCCTTGAGCTTGCTCCGGTCATAACTGCGAGCCTTTCGCTCATCGGACAGGCGGCTGCGGGTGTCGCCCTCTTCCTGACGGGGCTTGTTCTGTCAGGGCAGTCATTTCGACCCCGGTGGGGGGTGATTGCAGCCACCTTGATGGCCGACGTCATGCGCCCCCTGCTTGCCGTTGCTGTCGTCGCCGTATTCGCGGTGCCGCTGGAAACGGCCAGGGTGGCCATCCTTCTCGCTGCTATTCCGTCTGGCTTCTTCGGCATCCTTTTCGCGGTTAATTACGGCCAGGATTCCGCAGCCGTTGGATCGATCGTGATCGCGAGCACGCTCATCAGCGCCGTGACCATGGCGCTGGTCATCTCTTTGCTATTTCCAGCGTAAGCAGGGAGGGCGAGCAAGTCCCGCCTTGAGCTACATAGTCAATGGAGAGCGAAGATGAAGACTGTCGTTATCGGCACCGGCACAATCGGCTCCGCGGTGCAGCAGGTCCTGAAGGAGCATGGCCATGAAGTCGTCGCGGTCGGGCGCACGTCGGGTGATCGCCAGGCGGACATGACAGACTTCCAGAGCCTGAAGGCTCTGTTCGCTGATTTAGGCCCGTTCAACGCGGTGGTGAGTGCTGCCGGCGAGGTATTCCCCGCACCGTTCGCATTGGCCACGGACGCACAGTGGGCAGACTCCATCGCCGCGAAAGGCATGGGTCAGATCAACCTCGTGCGGGCAGCGCTTCCGTACATCGCCGATGGAGGATCCTTCACGCTGGTTTCCGGCGTCCTCACCGATGAGCGCATCCCGGCTGGCACGATCGGGACCACCGTCAATCACTTGGTCGAAGGCTTCGTAAAAGGAGTTGCAGCGGAATTGCCTCGTGGCTTGCGCGTCAACTGTATCAGCCCGACAGTCCTTGCAGAGGCAACGGCTCTCCACCCATATTTCATCGGCTATACACCCGTCTCCGCGCGGGAGGTCGCACACGCCTATCTGAGGGCGATCACCAACCCGATGACCGGCCGCATCCTGAAGCTCCATAAGACGGATCAATAACTGGTCCGGTCCAAGAGAATACTGCGGCCGGGTGGAGGCGAGGCTGAGAAAATCCCGCACCAAAGGTACGCCGCTGCTGCTCTGGGGGCGCCTGAATGCGCCTGAGAAGCTGCGAGGCGACCAGATTAAAGAGCGATGGCGGCGACAAAGAAAACCACTGAGAGCGGCCTCTCGCATCGGTCCGTAAGGCCGCATCCGGCATCCACAAGGCTGGGCTCGTGAACAAGGCGACCCTGCGCGAGTTCGATGCCCTATGCCTTTTACCGCGGTTGAACCCTTCACACCCGAAGAAATCCGGGCGCTGCGCGAGCGCGAGAAGGTCTCCCGGCCAGTCTTTGCGCAGTACCTGAATGTCCGCAAGGATGCCGTCAGCAAATGGGGGCGCGGTGAGAAACGGCCGGATGGGCCATAGCTCAAGCTGCTCCCTCTCGTGAGGGCGAGGGGCCTGCGCGCGAGTGCCTGGACCGTGCCTTCCGCGGGGCGGAGGCCATCCTTGCCACGGTTCTGAGCAGGGCGCGGTTCTGGGAGGCCCATGCCAGGAGCGCCCTCAACACGCGTCAGCGCCTCGTAGTCAACCGCCTGTTCAACGGTTTCGAAGGCAAGCTGACCTCATCCAAATACGCAACCCTCGCCAAGTGCTCGCAGGACACCGCCGCCCGCGACATCAAGGACCGAGCATCAGCTACAGCCTCATCGCCCGCACCGCCGACGCCGTAGAGGCGGTGGCGCGCTGGGTTCTGGCACACGCCGACAAGGCAGCTCGGGATCGGCCGGGATCGCCCAGTCCGGAGGAGGACCGGGCTCGGATGGAGCGCATTCGATCCATTGGCCGAGAGCTTCAAGCGCCCGCTCGCGAGCCCGCAAACTGGCGGAGAGAGAATCCGAGGCGTGGCGGATCGTTGCCGAGGGCGCAGACCCGTTCACGGTGCGCAACGCCGCGCTGAGCGCGCGAGACCGCCTCCCGGCTACGGGGGCGGATCGAACGGGTGTTGGATGCCTTCACCCGCCGCAACCCCAACCCTTTCACAACACATGGGCTGCCCGGATTCCCAGGGCGGGTGTCCAGCCGGCCCCCGTTCTGGCGAAATGGATGCGCTCCTCGCAGCGTCAGCCCACCACGGCCTGACCGTCGCGGCGCGGGTCGCTCGCGGCGGCGTAGCCTTCCAGCGAGGGATCGCCCATGCGCCAGATGAACTGGCCGGCGCCGAAGTCCATGTAGCTGTCCGTCAGCGGCGCCACGTCGTGCCCGAGGGCGGACAGGCCATCGACGAGGGACGGGTCGGCGCCAGCCTCCACATTGATGGTCAGGCCCTGCTCAAAGCGCCAACGCGGGGCATCACATGCGGCCTGCGGATTCTGGCCGAAGTCCAGCATGCGCACGAGGGTCTGCACATGCCCCTGCGGCTGCATGTTGCCGCCCATCACGCCAAAACTCATGACGGGCGCACCGTCGCGGGTGAGGAAGCCGGGAATGATGGTGTGGAATGGCCGCTTGCCGGGCGCCACGCCATTGGGCTCTCGCGCGTCGAGGCTGAAGCCGAAGCCCCGGTTCTGCAGGGAAATGCCATAATCCGGAAGCACCACGCCGGAGCCGAAGCCCATGTAATTGCTCTGGATGAAGCTCACCATCATGCCCGAGGCGTCCGCGGCCGTGAGGTAGATGGTGCCGCCCTTCACCGGATTTCCGGGCGCAAAGGGGGTGGCGCGGGCGGGGTCGATGAGCTTGGCACGGGTGGCAAGATAGCCATCGTCCAGCATGTCGGCGGGCGAAAGCTCCATGGCCGCAGGGTCCGCCACATAGCGATACACGTCGGCGAAGGCGAGTTTCATGGCCTCGATCTGGAGGTGCTGCGCCGCGACGCTGTCGGCGCCGAGGCCGGCAAGGTCGAAGTGCGAGAGTATGCCCAGCGCGATGAGCGCGGCGATGCCCTGCCCGTTGGGCGGGATCTCGTGGACGGTGGAGCCGCGATAGTCCTTCGCCACCGGCTCGACCCATTGCGGACGGTAGCCGGCGAGATCCTCAACCGTCAGCGCGCCGCCATGGGCGCGGGCGTGAGCGGCCAGCGCCTGCGCGATCTCGCCCTCATAGAAGGCGCGGCCCTTGGTTTCCGCGATAAGGCGCAAGGCGCGTGCGGCGGCTGCGAAGCGGAAGTGCTCGCCCACATGGGGCGCGCGCCCCTTTGGCAGGAACGTCCCGGCAAAGCCCGGCTGACGCGCCAACTGGGGCAGGTTCGCAGCGGCGGTCCATTTGTGCTGCACGTTGGTGGAGACGAGATAGCCGCGCTCTGCCACTTCGATGGCGGGTTCCAGCAGGTCGGCGAACGGCAGGCGGCCGAACCGCTCCGAGAGCGCCACCCAGCTCGCTACCGCGCCGGGAATGGTCACGCTGTCCCAGCCGCGCATGGGGGGCGTGTGGGCATCGGCGCCGTATTTCGCGCGGAAATAATCGGCCGTCCAGGCCCGCGGGGCACAGCCGGAGGCATTGAGGCCATGCAATTGCTCGCCGTCCCACAGGATACAGAAGGCGTCCGACCCGAGGCCGTTGGAGCAGGGCTCCACAATGGTCATGGCGGCGGCGGCGGCGACCGCGGCATCCACCGCATTGCCGCCCTTCCAGAGCATCTTCAGGCCTGCCTGCGCTGCAAGGGGATGGGAGGTCGACACCACATTGTTGCCGAACACCGGCAGGCGGCGGGAGGGATAGCCGATGTCCCAATCGAAGGCGGACGGCATGATCTGTGCCCCAATCCGGCGGCTCACGGGCGCGATCCAAAGACCGCGTCGAGCCGCGCACTGTGTTGAGAAAGGTCGAAGCCCTGCGTGGCGAGCCACGCGTCGTCATAGAGCGTGGAGCGGTAGCGTTCTCCGGAATCGCAGAGCAACGTGACGATGGAGCCATCCTGCCCGCGCGCCGCCATTTCGCCGATGAGGGCGAGGCAGGCGATGATGTTTGTGCCGGTGGACCCGCCGCAGGACCGTCCGATGAGGGCGCTCACCTTGCGCGCGGCGCTGATGCTGGCGGCGTCGGGCACCACCACCGTCCGGTCCACCAGATCGGGGATGAAGGACGGTTCCACCTGCGTGCGGCCGATGCCCTCGATCACGCTCGTGCAGGCCGCCACCTGCCGCACCGAGCGGTCGGCGTGATGGCGGTGGAACACGGACGCCTCGGGGTCCGCGAGGCAGATGCGGGTGGCAAGCTTGCGGTAGCGCACGAAGCGGCCGAGGGTCGCCGCCGTGCCGCCGGTTCCGGCGCCGCAGACGATCCAGCGCGGCACCGGATGGGGCTCGCGCGCCATCTGGTCGAAGATGGATTCCGCGATGTTGTTGTTGCCGCGCCAGTCGGTCGCCCGCTCGGCGAAGGTGAACTGGTCCATATAATGACCGCCCAGCGTGGCGGCGAGCCGGCGCGCCTCGCCGGATGTGTCCCAGCCATCGATGAGATGGGGCTCGCCGCCCTCGAAGGCGATGGCGGCCACCTTTTCGGTCGACGTGGTGCGGGGCATCACGGCAATGAAACGAAGGCCCAGCAGGCGCGCGAAATAGGCTTCCGAGATGGCCGTGGAGCCCGAGGATGACTCGATGATGGTGGTGCGCGGACCGACCCACCCGTTGCACAGCGCATAGAGGAAGAGCGAGCGGGCCAGACGGTGCTTCAGGCTGCCCGTGGGATGGCTAGATTCATCCTTCAGATAGAGCGTGATGCCGGGGGCGCCTGGCAGGGGCAGGCGGATGAGATGGGTGTCGGCCGAGCGGTTGATATCCGCCTCGATGCGCCCCACCGCCTCATCCACCCAGGCGCGGTCCTCAATGGTCATCGGGCGGGCGTCCATGGTCGGCAGGGCGTTCATGATGAGGTCACCGTCTTGAATTCGGCCTCTGCGCGCTGGCGCAGGGTGGCGCGATCGATCTTGTTGGTGGAGGCCAGCAGCATCTGGTCCAGGAACCACACCCGGCGCGGATGCTGGTAGGCCGGGGCGTTGGCCAGCACATAGGTCTTGAGTGCTGCCTCATCGAGGCTTGCTCCCGGCCGGCGCACCACGAAGGCCACTGGCTTCTGCCCCTTGATTTCGTCCTCCACCGGCACCACGCAGGCCTGAAGCACATCTGGATGGCTCTCCAGCACCGTCTCCACCTCGCCGGGGAAGATGTTCTCGCCGCCGCTCACGAACATGTCGTCGGCGCGGCCGACGAAAAAGTGGAAGCCGTCCGCGTTCCGCCGGAAAACGTCGCCGGTGCTGTAATAGCCGTCGGGCGTGATGGGGGAGCTTACGTCGGGCCGGTTGTGATAGCCGAGCATGATGGCGGGGCTCTTCATTTCCAGCACGCCGGTGTCTGGCGTCTCGCCATGCATCAGCCGCACCGCCACTTGCGGGTGCGGATAGCCGACCGAGCCCATGGGGGCCGGGCGCCCATCGGGATGGCCGCCGAACACGATGGGGCCGCCCTCTGTGGTGCCGTAGGCGTTGATGATGCGCGCGTTGGGCAGCAGCGTGCGGATCTGATCGGCGAGGGACTCGTTCACCGGCGCCGAGCCCATGCGCAACATGCGCACTCCGGACAAGTCGGCCCGCGCCAGTGTCTCCTTCTCCCGCAGCATCATGGCGATCATCGGCGGAACGGCAGTCAGGAAGGTGCAGCCATGGGTGCTGATGGCCTCGATATAAGGCACCGCCCTGAACTGCGGCAGCATGACCGCTGTCGCCCCGCTGGCGCAGACGAGGATGGCGAGGGCCAGTGCATTCATGTGGTAGAGCGGCGCGGCGATGAGAATGCGCTCGCCGGAGAGGTCGGTCTCCTCCATGCGGGTCTTCGCCACCCAGAGGTGCGAGGCATGGGAGAGGAGCACGCCTTTCGATCGCCCTGTGGAGCCGGAAGTGTAGAGGCTGAGGGCGGTCTCGCCTGGCTCCGGCGTCCGCGGCACGAACGGGCCGGGATCGAGCCAGGCAGCCAGGCTTGCCTCGCCCTCGCCGTCGAACGAAACTCGAGCCACGCCCGGCGCCCGGCCGGCAAGGGCCGCGAGGCGCTCCGCGTCATGCAGCACGAGCCGCGCGCCGCAATCCTCGATCACCTGCGCGATGGTGGTGGCGGGGAACTTGAAATTGACCGGTACGGGCACGATGCCCGCGCGCATGGCGCCCATGAACACGGCCACATACTCCGGCCGGTTGGCTGCGAGGATGGCAATGCGCTCGCCGCGCCGGATGCCACGCTTCAGCAGGCCGCGCGCGAAGGCGTCAGCCAAGGCGTCGAACGCGCCACGGGTCATTACGCGGGTGGAACCGTCGAATTCGAGACCGATGATGAGGGGGCGCTCGGCCGCCCCGGTCCGGCTGACGAAATCGCCGAGATTGCAGGGAATGCTCATCGTCTGCTCCGACAGATCAAGGTGATATTCAGGCGGGGGATGGAGAGGCTCCCCTCCGCTGAACCCAGCCGGTCCCAAGTGGCTTCGGCGTGTGCGCTGGCGCGCCGCGCGATCTCGTCGAGGCCCGAGAACAGGAGCCGCGCCGTGGCGAAGCGCGCCGCAGACCCCGGCGCAACGAGGATCTCCGCCGCGGTGAGTGGTACCCGCCAGTCCGCGCCGCTGCGCTCCGCCGGCGCGCCGCAGGCGCGGGCGAACAGCGCGGCCTGCGCCTCGGGCTCCGGGCTCTCCACCCGGAACAGATCGATGCCGCAAAAGCCGTTGGGATGGACCAGCCATTCCGGCCGCCACACCAGGTCGGGCGTGAGATGCTGGCAGAAATAGACCCGCCCACCGGGGAAGGTATCGGGCGGGAACCGCACGGTGCGGAACCGCGCCTCCTGCGCGTGCCCGTCCAGGGTGACGGGGCGGGAGAAGGCCACCGGCCCTTGCGGCGAAAAGCCCGCCGCCGCGAGCGTGGCGGTGGTGGCATCCGCATCCCCGGTCTTCAGCACCAGCCCGTTGAGCCCGCGCGGGCTGTCCAGCACCTCCTGCCGCTGGAGCCCGGTCTCGGGCACGCCCACCAGTTCCAGATAGGCGCCTTCGGTCATCATCAGATGGTTGATGGAGCCGAGCGAATGGTGGCCTCGCGGCGTGAGCTGAAAGCCCAGCGCCGCGAAGAGGTCCGCAGCCGCGTCCATCTGCGTGAGGGCGTTGATCACCACATGGTCGAGTTCGGCCACGGCTTGCTCCTCAGGCCTTGGGCGGGATCATGTAGACCCCCCGCCCGCTGGCCAGCAGACGGCCCTCCTCATCCAGCACCTGCGCTTCGGACACGCTGAGCTGGCCGCCGAACTTGATGACCTTGCCCACGCAGATCAGGTCGTGCTGCATCGCGGCGCGGTGGTAGTCCACCCGCAGGTCCACGGTGGGCACGCCCCGTCCGGTCTTCGACACCAGCGCCCAGTCGGCCGTGAGGTCCACCAGCGTCGCGAGGATGCCGCCATGGGTATAGCCGCGGTCGGCATTTACCACCCATTCCGAGCGCCATTTGGCGCGCAGGCGGATGGTGCCTTCGCCCACGTCCTCGACCGTGAGGCCGAGCCACTGGTGAAACGGGCCTTTCAGGAGCAGGGCTTCCACCTGTTCCTTGGTCATCAGCGCTTCGGATTTGGGCGCTTCGGATTTGGAAACTTCAGACATGGTGCGCCTCTCAGGGGGTGACGACGATCTTGCCCATGACCTCACGGTCACGGATCATGCGCAGGCCCTCGGCGGCCTCTTCAAGGGGCAGTACCTTGTCCACCACCGGCTTCAGGCGTCCCGCCTGGATCATGTCCATGAGCGCGGACAGATCTTCATGGTAGAAGCTGTTGGAGCCGATCACCTTCAGCTCGAAGCTCCAGATGTAGCGCAGGTCTTCCTTGGGATCGTGGCCGGCGGTGGCGCCGCATACCAGGATCGATCCGCCGCGCTTTACGCATTTGAGCGATGGGGCCCAGGTGTCGCCGCCGGTGAAATTGATGACCACATCCACCCCGCCCTCATAGGTGCGGCGCTGCGGCTTGCCATACTTCTCGTTGGCCCATCTGGAGAAGTCCGTGGTGCGATAGTTGACCACGTGGTCGGCACCGAGCTCCTTGAGCCGCGCCATCTTGTCGTCCGAGCCGGCGCAGGCGATCACCTCGCAGCCCATTTCCTTCGCGAGCATCACGCAGCCGGTGCCGACGCCCCCCGAGGCGCCGAGGATGAGCACTTTGTCGCCCGCCTTCACCGTCTTGTGGGTCACCAGCATGCGGTGGGCCGTGCCATAGGCCACGGGGAGCGCCGCCGCGTCCACGAAGCTCACGTCGCCCGGCATCTTGATAAGCTGGCCGGCGGTGACGGCGCAATATTCCGCCATGCCGCCGTCGAGCATCTCGCCCATCAGGCCCTTGCCCGGATTGAGCGGGTTCACAAGCACCCGGTCGCCGACGCTCCAGCCGGAGACGCCTTCGCCCAGTTCGACGATCTCGCCGGCCATGTCGAGGCCGATGATGACGGGCAGCGGCACCTTGATGCCGGGCATGCCCTTCACGGTGAATACGTCGTGATAATTGAACGAGGAGGCGCCGACGCGGATCAGCACTTCGCCCGGCTTGGGGGCGGGAACGGGATAATCGTTCACCACCTCGAGGTCGTTCACCTCGCCGTGCTGCCGCAGCAGCAGGGCCTTCATGGTCCTAGACATTCCTGATCTCTCTTGCTGGTTATGCGGGCCGCCTGCGGCGACCCGAGGGTTTGGTGACGCGCGCGATGGGTCACTTGATGGCTTTGGAAGCCTCGTAGGGGGCGGCGTTGAGGGCGGCGTCGGGCAAGGTGCCCTTCACCGCGCCGACGCTCTTGAACACCTCGAACTCCGCCTTCAGCGAAGCGATGTCGGCTGGCTCCATGGAGACGGTGTAGATGCCGTCCCAGAGGGCCGCATAGGCCTTGGCGTCCGCCTCCGGGATGTTGCCGGCCGCCATCAGCGCCTTGGCCACCCCGTCCTTGTCAGCCTTGCCCGCCTGGAAGGCGTTGCGCATGCCGGCGATCACCTTGGCCGGGGCGCCGGGATTCTCCTTCATCCAGGCATCGCGCATGAGGCCGACCCCGAGCACCGGCGGGGCATCCTTGCCGGTGATCTTCTTCCACTCCTCGCGGAACGTGCCGATCTTCCTCATCTTCAGTTCGGGCAGGAGCGCGATGGTGACGGTGCGCAGCGCCGCCGCATCGATCTCCTTCTGGGCGAGGAACTGGGCGAGGCGGGAATCGTTGCCCGGCACCGCCTGGAAGTCGGAGGCGGCCATGCCGTAATTCTTGATGAGGATCGCGGAGGTGATCGCCGCCGTGGCGCTGCCGGCAGGCGACATGCCAATCTTCTTGCCCTTCAGGTCCTCCATCTTCGTCACCGGCGACTCCGCCAGCACCACGAAGTCCAGATCAGCCACCTGGGTCGCGAGCACGATGCTCACGGGCAGGCCGTCGGAGGCGACGGACAGCGCGCTGCCGGCGCTAGCGCCGATGGCAAAGTCGATGGCGCCAGCGGCCATGGCCTTGGTGGGGGCGTTCACGTCCGGAAACTTGACGTACTCCACCTCCAGGCCCTGCTTCTCCATGAATTTTCCGGCTTCAAGGAACGAGCCGAAGCCGAGGCTCACGCCGGAACTCCAGTAGCCGATGCGCACCTTCGCGGCTTCTGCCGACCCCATGGACAACGTAAAAGCGATCGCAGTTGCGAGGATATGAAATTTCTTCATAGATCAGACTCCGGTTGTAACGCCAGTGTTGCTTTAAAAATGTAGAACTCAGATGGACTGACGTTCCCTCCAAGAGAACAGATGCCTTTCAAGAGGCTTTAGGACGATGGATTCAAGTGCGATCATCAAGGCGACGAGGGTGAGGGTCCAGGCGAAGACCTGATCGGTCTGGACCAGATCCGCGGCCTGCCGCAGCCGGTAGCCGATGCCGCTGGACGCCCCCAGCGTCTCCGCCACGATCGAAACCCGCGCCCCGAAGCCGAAGGCGAGCCGCGCCCCGGCGAAGAACAGCGGCAGGATGGTGGGCAAGTAGATCTTGGTGAGGACTTTCGCCTTCGACATGCGGAAGGTCTGCGCCAGTTCCACATATTCGCGGTTCACCGTGCGCGTGCCCTGCCAGACATTGGTCAGGATCAGGGGCATGGCGGTCATGAACACCACGAAGATGGTGGTCCAGTTGGATAGTCCGAACCAGATCAGGGCGAAGATCGCCCAGATGGAGGAGGACACCGTGTTGATGATGACTAGAACGGGCTCGAACAGCTCTCCGAGCACCCGGCTGGCGCCCAGCACGATGCCGAGCACCGCGCCCACCACGGCGGCGATAGAAAAGCCGACGATGATGCGCCAGAAGGTGATGCCGAAATCGGTCCAGAAGCTCGGCGTCTCCACCAGCGTGGTCCAGGCGCGCAACACCCGCGCCGGGCTCGGCAGGATGAAGGCCGGGGTGCCGAGGGAGGCCACCTGCCACAGCAGCAGGAAGCCGGCGACAAGGATGAACCGTAGGATGATCAGTCGCAGCCGGCGCTCCTGACGGACCTGCTGGGTGGTGCGCCGGGCGGCGGAGAGGGCAAGGGTCATGAGGCGCGCTCCGTTCAAAGGCTGAGCCGCAGGAGCCGCACGTCTTCCGCCACTTCCGGAGACAGCGGATTGCGCGGATAGGGCAAGGCGACTGTGCGGGTCTCCCGGACGCGGCCGGGGCGGGGGTGCAGCACCACGATCTTGTCGGCGAGCACCACCGCTTCCTCCACGTCATGGGTGACGAAGATCACGCTCATGCCCTTGAGGGCGGCGATCCGCAGGACTTCGTCATGCATCTGGGAGCGGATGGAGGGGTCGAGCTTGGAGAAGGGCTCGTCCATGAGCAGGATCACCGGCTCGGTCACGAGGCTGCGGCCGAGCGCGGCGCGCGAGCGCATGCCGCCGGAGAGTTCGTGGGGATAGGACTCGGCGAACTTCTCGAGCCCGACCAGCTCCAGCACTTTGCGCACCCGCTCGCGCCGCTCCGCACGGGGTACGCCGAAAGCTTCAAGGCCGAGCCCGACATTCTGCGCGGTGGTGCGCCAGGGGAAGAGGCGGTCTTCCTGGAACATGTAGGCCATGGTCCGCCAGTCGCGGAAGTCCCGCGATGGCACGTCATTGAGCAGCACCTTGCCCTGGTCCGGCTGGACCAGGCCAGCAATGATGTTGAGCAGGGTGCTCTTGCCGCAGCCGGAGGCGCCCACGAGGGCGACGATGGAGCGCTCGGGAACCTCCAGGTCGATGTTGCGCAGCACTTCAAGCTGCTCCCCATCGCGCCGCATGAAGCTCTTGCCGATGCCTTCGAGCCTGACGACGCTCACCGATCACCCCCGGCGGCCGGCAAGAGCAGACCCGTTGCTTGACCCACGGGCAGCAGCGCCGCGGAATCCCGCAGGCTCGCCACCACCTTCTCCATGGTCATGTCGCGGAAGGTTTCCACATGGCGCCGAGCCACTTCCGCCGCCGCGTCGGCATGGCCGGCGACCAGATGCTCGATCAGAAGCTTGTGGTCGCTGTCGATGTTGGGCCGGATGCCCTGCACCCCGAAGCCGAGCGCCACGAGGCGGGTCATCTCGTCCAGGAGGCCGGAGAGCGTGCGGCACAGGCGCTGGTTGCCCGCCGCCTCGGCGATCGCCATGTGGAAGGAGCGGTTGGCTTCCAGGAAGAAGTCGATCTGGTTTCCCACATCGGTAGTCAGCTTCACCCGGCAGGCCTGCTCCAGCCGCTCCAGATGGGCGCGGTTGACCCGGCCCGCCGCGCCGCGCGCCGCCACCGGCTCCAGCACGAGGCGAAGCGCGAACACCTCCTCCACGTCCTTCACTGTGATGGGCGTGACCCGGTAGCCATGGCGCGGCATGGAGGCGACGACGCCGTCCTGGATTAGGCGCTGGAGGGCGATGCGGCAGCTCGCCTTGCCGATTTCGAGGCGCTCCATCAGCTCGGCCTCGGTGAAGCGCGTGCCAGGCAGAATGCGGCAGGAGACGATCTCCCGGCGAAGACTCTCGTAGGCTTGGTTCCCCTTCAACGTGGAATTGGGAACTTCCAGCACCGAGCAGGTGCTGGATGCCTGGGCGGGTGCACGTTCTTCGGTCACCTGACCTCTCCTCACATCAACTGTGAGAAGCCTAGAAGTTCATTGTAAGCCCCTCAAGGCGAAAGAAGTGGCATCGCATGGAATATAGATGCATTAAAAATCAATAGCTTATCCAATGGCGCGCCAAAACATAGGCGGAATGGTGAGCATCTCACCGCAATGTGCCAGCGGAAGCGGCACGCTCAAGGCGACCATCTGGGAGTCCCTGATGCCGATGCAGTCCATCCTACCGCCTACGAGTCTGCCCCGGCTCGGCTCCAGATCGGAAGCCTTCGTCGGCAGCCGGTGGCCTCGGAATTCTGAACCGGCGCAGGCTTCCGGGAATCCGCTCGCAATCGGTCAAGCCCCGACTGAACCGCCCTGAGTTTGCCGGCAACTGTATTCAGGCGGCGCCGAAGCAGTTGCCATCCGCGATCATGCGGTTGAGCACGGTGAGCAGCTTCCTCGCCGTCGCGGTGAGTGCGGCCTTCACGGTTTCCTGCCTCTTGAAGCTTTTGGCGGAAGGCTCGAAACATCGTCGAGTAGTGCGTGCAGCGCAGCACGGTACAAGGCTGTCCTGACGGAGGGCCCTTCCACCACCGATAACCCGCTTGGCTTGCCGTTGGCCACTGTCTCGGGCGATTGGGGGGAGGCCCGCAAGAGAGACAATTTTACGCCGATCGGTCTTACCGATTTCTGGCAGCTCGGCCATCAAGGTTGCGGATACGATTGCGCCGACACCGGGTACCGATTGGAGCGCGCGGTCTATTTCAGCTAATTCGGGCGATGACCGAATGATCTCGACGATCCGAGCGTCGGCCTTTTCGATGCGCCGCTTCAGAAGCAGGATCAGGCCCTTGATGTCGGCTCACCGGCTTTGGCCGGTGAGCCGCCGCCGCTCTACGCCGCCGTCCGGGCGCTGGACTGGAGCACCCACCACCGGGACCTCTTCGTCTGGGTGGGCTGCGAATTTCACGACTTCCGCGCCCTACGGCGATTCCTGCGGGACGAGGTGAAGCTGCCGGCGTCCCAGGTCGTCGCCTTCTCCCATTGGCGCCGTGGGATGAGCGAGGAGGACATCATCGCCATCGGCGGCGACGCGGTGGCCGTATGAACTCGCCCTCGCATGGCGTCGATGACGGCCTCCCCTGCAAGCCCCGGCTTCCGTCGCTCTCGACCTTGCGGCCGTCTATCGACGGCGCACGCTGCGCAAGCAGGCGGCGCTCCTGCTGCTCGGAGCGGCGCTCCTCGGCTCCATGATGCTCGATCTGGCAGTTGGACCGGCCGACTATTCTCTCGCGGACATTGTCCGCGCGCTGGCCGCCCGCTCCACCGCCTTGGCGCGGGCCCCTTGGGCGCGAGGCTCGGGTCAGCCGCGCACCTTGATCATGCGCAGGGGATTGTAGGTGAGCACGTCCTTGCCGTCGGCGCGGCGCACGCAATTGAAGGTGCGCACGAGGCCGCGGTCGCCGCGAGAGGTGAGGCGCGCCTCCACCACTTTGCAATAGACGGTGATGGTGTCGCCCACCACGGTCGGCCCCTTCACCTTCACGTCCGCCTCCAGGAAGGCGAGTCCGGTGTCCTGCATCATGGGGAGCATCAGCCCTTCGGCGAAGGCATAGACCAGCGAGCCCGGCACGACGGCCGAGGGCAGCGCCATCCCGTCGCGGTGTGCGGCGTTGGTAAACAGCTCCTCGGATCGAAACGGATCACGCGAAAGCCGCGCGCCGCCAGGTCTTCGCAGAACGGGTCGGCCCAGCGGATCATCTGAACGCCCAATCCGGCGATCAGCAGGATCGGCGGATCGGCCTCGCGGCCGAAATGATCCCAGGCCAGATCGATGCTATTGGCTTTCGCGATGTTCATGGGCGTGCTCTTTCCGGGGTTACGCCGGGAGCTGCAATTCGACGAGGGAAGCAGGCGCTAGTCCTCCAGGGCCGCGGCTCGATGGCCGAGGCCCGCCATATAGGCGCCGTGGCTCGCGAAGGCGAGGAAGGCGGCGGCGACGCTGCTCTGGCGGACCAGCATCGCCCTGTTCCATCTCTCGCCCTCCGGCCCGATCAGCAACGGCCCGCCGGCGCCGAGAAACATGACGTCGCCGCTGCTCTCGCGCAAGAAGGGCAGCGTGGGCCTGAAATACAAATTGACGGACCGTGATAGTTGACGTTGCGGAATGTAAGCCTCACGCGAGCCCGATGCAATATACGGCGCCATTGCCCAGTCGGCCGAGAAGAGATCGCCCGATGGCGAGACGGTCAGGCCTACCGGGGCTGGAAAGACCATCGACGAACAAGCTCGTGCGGCCGTTGTCGAAGACCTGGTGGATGCCCATTCCGCCGTAATCGACCACGAAGACCCGGCCGCTTGCAGTCTGTGCGATCCTCGGACCCGGCGTGCGCAATGCCTCCCCGGTCTCGATCCGGCGTCCGTTGCCGCGCAAGATGGTCACGCCACCGCCGATAATGGAGACGGCGAACCCATTGTTAGGACGTTAAATGGCCCCGACCGGTGTTATCAGACCGGAGACAGCGACACTGCGGGTCTTGGCGGCCTCGAAGGCGAGGATCTCGTTGGTGCGCCGGTTGACGACAAGCAGCCGTCCCGCCCGATCGAAGCCCAGCCCCGCTGGCGTCGCGAGCCCCGAGAGCCAGGGTTCCCGGTTGCCGTCGGAGTGAAACGATAGATCTCGTCGCGAGAATAGGAAGCAACGTAGATGTTGCTCTCCGCGTCGATCGCGAGATCCGAGGGGCCGGACAAATCACTCGCGAATGTCGTGCGCTTTCCGTTCGGCTCGACGCGGGAGATCCGGCCGGCGCTCCATTCTGCCGTATAGAGATTCCCGCTTTTGTCGAACGCCATGCCGATCACCGAGCTGAAGCCCGTCCAGAGACGTTCGGCCCGGTTGGTGCCCTGTGCTGGGGCGGGTGATCATGGAGAGCGATGACGGCAGGAGTGCAGTTGAGATGATTGCGGAAAGCATTGAACGTCGGTCGATCATTCGCTTTCTTCCTTACGCTGTCGCGAGGGCGGGTTGCTCTTGGCGAACTCTTCCGCGGCGATGCGGATCGCCTGCTGTGTCGCAGGATAGTCGCTGTAGGCCGCGAGATTGACCAGCGTTTCGATAATCTTTTCCCGGCTCGCACCAATGTTCAAGGTGGCGTTGATGCGGACCTGCAAAGGGGTTTCCGTCGTCGCGGAACCGATGGGCGCCAAAACCGCGCAGACGCTGAGCTCACGGGTCTTCAGATCGATGCCATTGCGCGAGAACACCTCGCCATAGGCATGCTCGACGATCATGCGCCCGAGGTCCGGTGCAATGTTGTCGAAGCTACGGGAGGAATTCCTTTACGATGAGGACTTCGTTTGCGCTGACCGGGTCGATCATCCTGACCTCGACGGTTCCCTCGATATTCGTCGCTACACGTCTCTTCGACATCTGCAGGTCTCGAGAACGGAAATCCGCACGGCTATGTTGACGCGGCCCTGGTGGGTTTTTGACCTCGTCTTCCGCCCTCTTGATGACATAGAAGCGAATTCTTTCCGCATCCTCTTGGCTAAGTTGGGCTGTAAGAGCCCGTTCCGAAAGGGTGAGCGGCTGGGGCTGTCGTGACTCCAAGGGGTTGTTCAGGCCATTTTGGTGCGAACGAAACCTTCGCCTTGGAGCGGATCGAGGCGCAACCGACCTATCAACTGGTCGCGTCGTCCATCGAGAAGCGAATCCTCGAAGGCATCTTCACACCCGGTGAGCAATTGCCATCGGAACTGCAACTGGCAAGACAGCTCGGCGTCAATCGGTCGACGGTGCGCGAGGCCATCCGTGTCCTCGAGCAAAGTGGTCTTGTCTTCCGCAAGAGTGCGCGTCGCCTTGTGATCAGCGTCCCTCTGGAGACGGCTCTGGCGCGACAGATGACCCATGCCATGATCTTGCACGAGATCACCTTCCTCGAACTGTGGGAAATCATGCTGCCGCTCGAGGTCCGTGCCGACGAAGGCGCTGAATATCGACTTCCACTACACCATTGCCAAAGCGTCACGAAACCGATCAGACAATTCTGCTACGCAGCATTCTATCGCGTGATGTCCCGCCTCAGTGCGAAGGACTGCATGCTTGCATACACCGAGACATTCGAGGGTATCCGCGGATGCGATTCGAAGTACGCCATCTTTTGGATGGAAAAGCACATCATGGACTTCCGCCGGGGCTACGAGTTGGCCAATTTCGATATCAACCAGCCTGTCGATTCCGATACCGTACGCAGGTCGAACTGATGGCCGCTCGCGATGTGAGCAGTGCCGGCAAGACACCCACCGGCTCCGATCTGCATGTCGCCTCCGCGGTCGGAGCAGATGTCACCGAGCCAGCATTCTTAATCCGCCATCGAGCCGGAATACCGAACCGTTCACCATCGGATTGGCGACAATGCCGAGGACCATCTGGGCAAACTCGTCAGGGCGGCCGGGGCGCTTTGGGAATGGGACGGCATCCAAGACGCGATCCTGCACCTCTTGCGTCATGGCTTCCACCATGGGTGTGCCGAACAGGCCGGGAGCGATGGCGGCGACGCGGATGCCGTGGCGCGCCAACTCCCGTGCGGCCGGCAGGGTGAGGGAGGCGACCCCGCCCTTCGAGGCGGCATAGGCGGTCTGGCCGATCTGCCCTTCATAGGCGGCGATGGAGGCCGTGTTGATGATGACGCCACGCTGGCCTTCGGCGTCCGGCGCGTTTCCTGTCATGGCGGCCGCAGCGAGGCGCAGCCAGTTGTAGGTGCCGATCAGGTTGATGCGCACGATGCGCTCAAATTCCACGAGAGAGCCGGGCCCGCCTCGATCAACGATGCGCGCGCCCGGCGCGATCCCGGCGCAATTGACCAACATCCGCGGAACGCCGCAAACCGCGAGGATGTGGGCGAATGCCGCTTCCGAAGCCGATGCGTCGGCGACGTCGCAAGAGATGGAAAGCGCTCCGGTCTCCTGGGAGATGTTTGTCATGCCTTCTTCCCGAAGATCGATCAAGGCAAGCTGGGCGCCCCTTTCTGCCAGCAGGCGGGCGGTGGCGTTGCCGAGGCCGGAAGCGGCGCCAGTGACGATGGCGAGCGTGCCGGTGAGATCCATGTGGGATATATCCTGTTTGGGGTTGGGACGTCGGCAATCCTTCGCACCGCCGGGCGGTGCGTGCGGAGGTGGCGCGAGGTTGGGCCGGGCCGCCCGCCCGTCGTTCAGGCGAGCGTGTCGATGAAGCGCACGAAGCCTTCCAGGGGCTCACGCTCGGTGTCGAAGCGATTCTCCGGGGCGGCGGCGTCCGCGTACCCAAGCGCCATGCCGCACACCACCATCTGCGTGTCCGGAATGGCGAGGCGCCGAGCGATCACCGCCCCATAGGCGTTGAAGGCGGCCTGCGGGCAGGTGTCCAGGCCGAAGCCGCGGGCGGCGATCATGATGTTCTGGAGAAACATGCCGTAGTCGAGCCAGGAGCCGCGCTCCATGTCCCGGTCGATGGTGAAGACAAGTCCCACCGGCGCATCGAAGAACAGGAAGTTGCGGGCTTGCTGGCGGCGGATGCGCTCGCTGTCGCCCTTGGCGATGCCCAGCGTGCCGTAGAGGTCCCAGCCCACCTTGCGGCGGCGGGCTAGATAGGGCTCGCGCCATTGGCGGGGATAGTAGGCGTATTCCTCCCGGCCCGGATCCCCGGTCAGCGACAGGGCGTGAAGCTCCCGCGTGAGGGCGGCGAGCGGCTCGCCCCGCAGCACGATCACCTGCCATGGCTGGATGTTCGAGCCCGAGGGCGCGCGAGCGCCGAGTTCCAGGATGTGGGCCAAGGTTTCGTCGGGCACCCGCGTCGGCAGGAAGGCGCGCACCGAGCGGCGCGAATGGATGGCCTCCTCGGCGGTGGGCGCGGGGGCTTCAGAAGCAGTGGGCGGGGAAAGGGGCGCGTTCATTTTCCGGGCATGTCCACGGGGGTTGCCATGTCGAGATTGGCGAGCTCGTAGCCGCGCCTGAAATCGAGGATGTGCTTCTCCATCCACTCCCGCGCGCGCTTCTCGTCATGGTCGCGGATGGCGGCGTAGATGGCCTCGTGGGCTACCAGCAGGCGCTCGCCGGCATTGAGGCGCGACATCACCTTAAGGAAAGGCGGGTAGAACAGCTCGGAGATCGGCATGCGCGCCATCTGGATGGCGCGGTTGCGGGTGGCGCGGGCGACGAGATCGTGGAACTCGATGTCCAGCTCGGTGAGGTTGGTGGAGTCCTTGAGCGCCTTGCGCGTGGCTTCCAGGTTCCGCTCCAGATCCTGGACATCCTCGGCGTCGCTGCGGTGGGCGGCGGAGGCGGCAGCGGCCGGCTCGAGGGCATACATGGCCTCCCACAATTCCTCGAACGTCACCTGGTGCAGCACCATGGCGGCGGTGAGGCGCTTGGAGATGTCGCCGGAATGGGGGATGGAGGCGTAGAGCTTCTTGCGCCCCGCCTCGCGCTTGACGAAGCCGTTCTGCTCCAGCACGCGGATGGCCTCGCGGATGGTGGAGCGGTTGACGCCCAGCTTCTCCGCGAGCCCCGCCTCGGAGGGCAGCAGGTCCCCCGGCGCGATCTCGCCCGACAGGATCTTGTCCTCGATGGTGCGGGCTACGAGGCGGAAGGCGGGCTCCACCAGCACCGGGTCAAGCGCGAGCGACATCTGGGACCGTCCTCTCGGCAGCGTGGGCCTTCTCCAAATCGCGCAGCACCTTGCGTTGCACCTTCCCGGTCATGGTTTTCGGCAACTCGTCGATGAACGCGATGGCGCGGGGATATTTGTAGGGAGCGGTGACACGCTTCACGTGATCCTGCAAGGCGACCACCAGGGCGGCGTCCCCGATGAAGCCGGCGCGCAGCACCACGAAGGCCTTCACGATCTCGCCCCGCTCGTCGTGGGGGGCCGCCACTGCAGCACATTCCTGCACCGCCGGATGGTCGAGTAGCGCATTCTCCACCTCGGAGGGGCCGATGCGGTAGCCGGCCGAATTGATCACGTCATCGTTGCGGCCACGATGGTAGAAATAGCCGTCCGCATCCACCGTGCCGAGGTCGCCGGTGACGAACCAGCGGCCCTCCGGCCCCTCCACATAGGCGCTTGCGGTGCGTTCGGGATCGTCGAGATAGCCCAGCATCATCTGCGGGTTTGGGGTGAGAAGGGCGATGTCCCCCTCCGCTCCCGGCGGCAGGCGGCCGCCCGCGCCGTCGATGATGGCGAGATCGAGCCCCGGCAGGGGCTTGCCCATGGAGCCCTCCCGCGTCGGCACGCAGGGATAGTTGAGCAGCGTCATCAACGTCTCGGTCTGGCCGTAGGCTTCGAGGATGGGGATGCCGGTGGCCTTCTGCCAGCGCGCCGCTACCGCCGGGTTCAGCGTCTCGCCGGAGGAGACGGTGTGGCGCAGGTGCGAGAGGTCGTGCTCGGCGACACCGGCATCCACCACGCGGAATAGCTCGGTGCCCGGCGCGCAATAGACGGTGACGCCGTATTTCTCCAGTAGCAGCAGGCGCTGCTTCGGGTCGAACGGCCCGTCATAGAAGAAGCTCGCGGCGCCGCAGCTCCACGGGCCGAACAGGATGGAGGTGCCGGCCTTGCTCCAGCCGGTGTCGGCGGTGCACCAGATGGTATCCCCTTGCCGCAGGTCCAGCCAATGGACGGCCGAGCCGCGCCACGCATAGAGGCCTCTGGCGGCATGGAGCACGCCCTTTGGCTGCCCTGTGGAGCCGGAGGTGTAATAGAGGACGGCCGGATCGTTCGCCGCCACTTCCACCGGCGCGAATGCCTCGTCGCCCGCCGCCAGCGCGTCCGCCAGCGCCTCGAAGCCCGGCGCATCGCCGAGCGCAAGGCGCACCGGTACCTCGCGCATCACGTCCGCGAACTTCTCCGTATGCTCGGCGCGCGCGATGATGGCGCGCACCCCCGCATGGCGCACGCGATAGGCGATGTCCTTGGCGGTGAGCATCTCGATGGAGGGAATGGGCACCGCCCCGAGCTTCAGGCAGCCGACCATGGCCACCTGCCATTCGGGGATGCGGGGCAACATCACCAGTACCCGGTCGCCCTTCCTGATGCCACGCGCCGCCAGCGCCGAGGCGAAGCGGGCGGTGAGGCGCGCCATGTCGGAGAAGGAGAAACGCCGCTCCTCCCCCGCCGCATTGGCCCAGATAAGGGCGGGGCCGTCCGTCGTGCGCGCGTAATGATCCACCACGTCGGCACCGAAATTGAAGGTCTCCGGCACCTGCCAGCGGAAGGCGCGGGCCGTCGCTGCATAATCGGTCATGTTGGGGGCCATGGTTTCCTCCCGGAGCATTGCGCTCTCTTACTTTCAGATCATTTGGCTCAATTCACTTGGCTCAGACTACCTTGCCAGCCTTCAGCGCGGCGATGTCGTCGTCGCCGTAGCCGAGGCTCGCGAGAACCGCGCCCGTATGCTCGCCGAGCAGCGGCGGGGGCGAACGCAGGGTGCAGGGTGTATTGGAATATTTCACCGGAAAGCCGATCTGCGGAATGGTGCCTTCCACCGCATGCTCCATGAAGAGCAGCATCTGCCGGTGCTGTGCATGGGGATCGGCGAACGCTTCTTCCATGGAGAAGACCGGGCCGAAGGGGATATCGGCGGGTTCCAGCTCCGCCACCCATGCGTCGCGCGATTTCTGCGCGAACAGGTCGGCGAGAATCTTCTTCTGCGCGACCTCCCGCTCGCCCTGCGGCCATTGCTCGTCCTTCAGCTCGCCGAGGTCCACGGCATCGCAGAAGCGGTGCCAGAAATGCGGCTCGATGAGGCCCAGCGCCACATATTTCCCGTCGGCGCAGGCATAAACATTGTAGCAAGGCGCCTGGCCGATGAAGGGGCGCTCTCCGCCCTTCGGTTCGATGCCCGCGAATAGGTGGTCCGCGCCGTGGAGCGCCAGCCAGGAGATGGCGCCGTCATGCATGGAGACGTCCACGAACTGGCCCCGCCCCGTGGCGGCGCGCGACAGCAGCGCGGCGAGGATGCCGGTGGAGGCCATGAGCGAGCCGCCGCCCACGTCGGCGATGGACAGGCCCGGCACGATGGGGCCTTCGCCGGCCTTGCCGAACAATTGCAGCGCGCCGGCCTCGGCCAGGTAGTTGAGGTCGTGGCCCGGCTTCAGCCGGCTCGGCCCGTCCTGCCCGTAGCCGGAGATGGCGCAATAGACGAGTCGCGGGTTGAGGGCGGAGAGGGTTTCGAAGCCGAGGCCGAGGCGGTCCATGACGCCCGGCCGGAAGCCTTCCAATAGAACGTCGGCCCCCTCCACCAGCTTCAGCAGGATGGCGCGACCTTCCTCGGCCTTCAGGTTCAGAGTGAGGCTCCTTTTGTTACGGTTGAGCAGAAGGAAGGAGCCGGATTCCGCCCGGTTCAGCGGCGGGAAGGTGCGGTTGTAGTCGCCGCCCTCGGGCTGCTCGATCTTGAGCACGTCGGCGCCCAGGTCCGCCAGCATCAGCGAGCAGAAGGCGCCGGGCAGGAGGCGAGTGAGGTCGAGCACCTTTAGGCCGGCGAGGGCGAGGGGGGCGGCGGTTGGTGTGAGGGCGTTCATGGGATATCCGGGATCAGGCGGCGGTCCAGCCGCCGTCCACCGCCAGCGAGGCGCCGGTGATGTAGGAGGCTGCGGGCGAGGCGAGGAACAGGCAGGCGCCGACCAACTCCTGCGGGTGGCCGAAGCGCCCCATGGGCGTGCGGGCGGTGACGCGCTCGGCGAGCTTGGGGTTGTGGCGCAGGCCCTCGGTGAGGTCGGTCTCGAAATAGCCGGGGCCGATGGCATTCACCCGCACGCCCTTCTTCGCCCATTCAAGGGCGAGCTGGCGGGTCATCATCTCCACCCCGCCTTTGGCGGCGCAATAGGCGGTGGTCCGCGCAAGGCCCACCCGTCCCGCCACGGACGTGACGTTGACGACGGCGCCTTCGCCCTGCGCCAGCATCACCCGGCCAGCGGCGCGGGCGGCGAGGAAGACGCCGGTGAGGTTGGTGTCCACGACCGCCCGCCATTCATCGAGGCTGGTTTCCTCGGCCGCCTTGTACCAGGGATTGATGCCGGCATTGTTGACCAGGGTGTCGATGCGACCGTGGCGCTCCACCACCGTGCGGCACAGCGCGTCCATGTCGTCCTCGCGGGACACATCGGCGGCGAAACCTTCCGCGGCTCCGCCCTGCGCGGCGATGGCGGCGGCGGCCTCCTCTACGGTGGCGGCGGTGCGGCCGGTGAGCACCACATGGGCTCCGGCGGCGGCGAAGCCCTCCGAGATGGCGCGGCCGAGGCCCCGTCCCCCGCCGGTGACGATGACGATCTTGCCCTCAAGGCCGACGACGGGCGGCGCAGCGCCGGGCATGGCGATAGCGATGCTCATCACGCTGCCCTTCCGGCCGGCACGGCAGCTGCGGTCGTGGTCCGCGCGAGGCGCCGGGCGATATTCCAGCGGTGCACCTCGGAGGGGCCGTCGTAGATGCGGAAGCCGCGGACATCGCGGAAGATGCGCTCCACCTCCGTGTCCCGCGTCATGCCGAGCCCGCCGAGCACCTGGAGCGAGCGGTCCACCACGCGGAAGATGGCTTCGGAGGCGAACACCTTCACCATGGAACTCTCCACGTTCGCCTTCTGGCCCTGGTCCAGAAGCCATGCGGCGTGGCGGATGGCGAGGCGGGTGGTGTGGAGGTCGATCTCGTTATCGGCGAGCATGAAGCCCACGCCCTCGTGGGACAGGAGCGTGCCGCCGAACGCCTCGCGGCGCGACGCATAGTCGGTGGCGATGTCATGGGCACGCCGCGCCGCGCCGAGCCAGCGCATGCAATGGGTGAGCCGCGCCGGAACGAGCCGCGCCTGGGCGTAGCGGAAACCCTCGCCCACCGCGCCCAGCACGTCCGTGGCGGGAATGTGCAGGTTCTCCAGCGCCACCTCCGCGTGGCCGCCGGTGAAGGAACTGTCGAGGGTGTCGAGGGCGCGGGTGATGCGGAAGCCCTCCGCCGGCAGATCGGTGAGGAACATGGTGGCGCCTACGTCCCGGCCGTCCACGAAGGTGCGCGCCATGACGATGGCGAAGGCGGCGCCCTCGGCGCCGGTGATGAGCCACTTCACGCCGTTGAGCACGAAGTGGTCGCCCTCCTTCACCGCTGTGGTCTTCATGAGGGAGGGGTCGGCGCCGGCGCCCGGATGGGGCTCGGTCATCAGAAAGCAGGAGCGGGTCTCGCCCGCCGCCATGGGAGCGAGGAAGCGAGCATTCTGCGCCGAGCTCGCCACCTCGGCGAGGAGGTGCATGTTGCCTTCGTCCGGCGCGGCAATGTTGAGCGCCACAGGACCCAGCAAGGAATAGCCGGCGGCCTCGAACACCACCGCCTTGCCGAGGTGCGAGAGGCCGAGCCCGCCCCATTCGCGCGGCACGTGTGGGCTCAGCAGGCCGGCGGCGCGGGCCTTCTCGACAAGGTCGAGGCGCAGATCGTCGGTGGGGCCGTGGGCGGTGCGGCGGGGATCGGCTTCGAAGGGCAGGATCTCCTCCCGCACGAAGGCCGCCGTCCGGGCCTCCTGCGTCACGAGTTCTTGGGGAAGCGCAAAATCCATGGGGCGTCGCCTCAGAATGTCTTGTCGTTGACGATGTCGAGGGTGAAGTCGAACAGTGCTTCGGTGAGCTGGCCGAAGCCGGCATAACGCGGGTCCGCCGTCTCGCCGGCGAGGTGCCGAGCGTGGAGCTGTTGGAACACCACGCCGAGCTTCAGCATGGTGAGCACCCGGTAGGGCTTGAGCTGCCCTAGGTCCCGCCCGGTAGCGCGGGCGTAGGCCTGTGCCGCCTCGGCGCGAGTCAGGAAGCCGGGATGGGCCGTGGGCATCTGCGCCAGCTGGTGCATGCAGGCGGGATCGCCCTGCTCGGTCCAGTAGCTGAGCAGGGTCGCGAGGTCGAACAGCGGGTCGCCGCGCGTGCCCATGTCCCAGTCCACCACGGCGACGGGCGCGCGGGTCGTGGGATCAAGCAGCACATTGTCGAGCTTGAAGTCGTTGTGCAGCAACGTTGGCGCGGCTGCATCCGCCACCTCGGCGGCGGCGAGCCATGCGGCCACGGCGCTGGCGGCAGGTGAGAGCGCGCCCTTCGCCACCCGCTCGGCGCGGCCGATCCAGCCTGCGGCGGTGCGGGCAAAGAAGCCGGCCGGCCGGCCGAGCGTGTCGAGGCCCACCCGTTTGGGGTCCACCGCATGGATGGCCGCAAGCGTCTCCACCAGCAGGCGCGAGACGGCGGCACCGGTCTGCGCCGTGGCGGGGAGGGGAGCGAGGCTGTCGCCACGCAGGGCGATGCCATTGCGGAATTCGAGGAGCTGGAACGGCGCGCCGGCGACCCCGGCATCGGCGCACAGATGCAGGCTGCGAGGCGCCAGCGGCAGCTCCCGCCAGAGGTTTGAGAGGATGCGGTGCTCGCGCGCCATGTCGTGGGCACCGGGGGGCAGCGGGCCGTCCGGAGGGCGCCGAAGCACTGCCCAGCCCCCGTCCACTCGGACAAGGAAGTTGAGGTTGGCCAGCCCGCCCGCGAACTGGCGCGGCGCGAAGGCGTGATCCAGCGCGATGCTGTGGTCCGCGAGGTGGATGGCAACCGCGTCCCAGTCCAGCACCCGGCTCTCCGCACGGCTGCGCAGGGCAACGCCCGGCGGTGGCGACAAGGCCTGCCACCCAAGGGCCACGGCCGACGCGTCGCCCTCTTCCGGAGACGGCGACGAGAGACCGGGAGGCGTGCGTTCGGCTTCGACCATGAGGCACCAGGGTTCGTTTTGTCGGGCTAAAATTGTCGGACTGAAATTCCGAGGTCAAGTGAAAAATCGTCGCTGCATTGCAGCGCGAAGGATGTCTAATATTGAAAAAAGCTAGCAAATACGAACATTTAATTCGATATTCAGCAGATCAGGACAGTCTATTGACGATTCCTCGCCCTTCGATTTATGGTCTGATCATCATATCAAAAATGCCGGACCAAACACCGGCCTCGGGAGGAAGCGCCAATGTCTCGAAGCCCTGGCACGCATCGCGTGCCGACCCTTGCATTCGCCTGCGCCCTCGGCGGCGCGGCCTTCGCCGCCTCTGCATCCCTGCCCGCCGCGGCCCAGTCGCCGACCCCCGGCGCGGGCAAGGCGATGGAGCAGTTCGTGCCCATCGCCATCTACCGCACCGGCCCCTACGCGCCGGGCGGCTCGGGCATCTACGGTGCCTATGCGGACTATCTGGCGCTGGTTAACGCCCGCGACGGCGGGGTGAACGGTGTGAAGCTCGTCTATGAGGAGTGCGAGACCGGCTATCAGCCCGACCGCATGATCGAGTGCTACGAGCGCCAGAAGGGAAAGGGGCCCACTGGGGCCGCGGCCTTCACGCCCTCCGGCACGGGCGGCGGCTACGCCCTCATCGACCGCATGACAGCGGACAAGATCCCCTCCGTCACCATCGGCTACGGGCGCACGGATTCGTCCGATGGGCGGGTGTTCCCCTATTTCTTCCCGCTCATCTCCAATTACTGGAGCGAGAACACCGCCACCATCCGCTACATCGCCGAGCGCGAGGGTGGGCTTGAGAAGCTGAAGGGTAAGCGCATCGCCAACGTGGTGATGGATTTTGCCGCCGGCCGCGAGACGCAGGCGATCCTTGACGCCCAGGCCAAGCGCTATGGCTTCGAGGTGACCACCTTCCCCATCACCCCGCCGGGGCTGGACCAGCGCGCCGTGTGGCTGCAGGTGCGCCAGTATCGCCCGGACTGGGTGCTGTTCCGTGGCTGGGGCGCGGCCACCCCCACCGGCATCAAGGAAGCCGCCCGCTCCGGCATCGCCCGCGACCGCATCATCGGCTGGTGGTGGTCGGGCTCGGAAGAAGACGTGACGCCCGCGGGCGACGCGGCCAAGGGCTTCATCACCGCCCAGTTCCACGCCACCGGGCCGAACTATCCGGTGTTCGAGGACATCAAAAAATACGTCTACGCCAAGGGCGTCGGCAATGTGGAGGAGAACCGCATCGGCTCGGTCTACTATGTGCGCGGCGTGCTCCACGGCGTGGCCGTGACCGAGGCCATGCGCACCGCCATGGCGAAGTTCGGCAACCGACCGCTCACCGGTGACGAGGTGCGCTGGGGCCTCGAGCATCTGGTGATGACCAGCGAGCGCATCAAGGAACTGGGCCTTGAAGGCCTGATGCCGGAAATCAAGGTCACCTGCGCCGACCACGAGGGCGACGGCGCCATCCGCTTCCAGCAGTGGGACGGCGCCAAATGGGTGATGATCTCCGACTGGATCAAGTCGGACCAGTCCATGGTGCGCCCGCTGATCGAGGCCTCGGCGGCTCAGTTCGCCAAGGAAAAGGGCATCACGGCGCGCGACTGCTCCGGCGAGACCAACTGAATTCGCCCGTTCCACCCACGACCCCGCCACACGAACCGACGCGCTGGAGCGCGGGCCTCGCCCGCCCCGGCACCGGAGCGAAACCCAGGGAGAGGCACGCCATGAGCGAGCAAGGCCCCTTGCTGTCCATCGCCGGCATCGAGGTGATGTTTTCCCGTCTCGCGCTCGTCCTGCGCGGCCTGACGCTCAGCGTGCCGAGAGGCGGCATCGTCGCCCTGCTCGGCGCCAACGGGGCGGGCAAGACCACCACCATGAAGGCGGTGGCCAACCTTTTGCGCTCCGAGCGGGGCGAGGTGACGCGTGGCGCCATTCACTATGACGGCGCGCGCATCGACGGGCTCGATGCCTCCGACCTCGCCCGGCGCGGCCTCTCGCTGGTGATGGAGGGCCGGCACGCCTTCGGCACCCTGTCGGTGGAGGATAATCTGAAGGTCGGCGCCTTCTCCCGCCGCGACCGTGGCGTGGGCGACAGCCTCGACATGGTCTACCGCTACTTCCCGCGCCTGAAGGACCGTCGGCACCAGGCTGCCGGCCTCCTCTCCGGCGGCGAGCAGCAGATGTGTGTCATCGGCCGCGCCCTCATGGCCCGCCCGCGCATGATCCTGCTCGACGAACCCTCCATGGGCCTCGCGCCGCTGCTGGTGGAGGAGATCTTCTCCATCATGAGTCAGCTCAACGCGGACGAAGGCATGACCTTCCTCCTCGCCGAGCAGAACGCCTCCGTTGCCCTGCGCTACGCCACTTATGGCTATCTCGTGGAGAGCGGCCGCGTGGTGCGCGAGGGGCCGGCTGCGGCGCTCGCCGCCGATCCGGAAATCCGCGCCTCCTATCTCGGGCTCGATGCCTCCGCCGAAGCGGGTGGCGCTACGCTTGCTGCTCGTCGGCGCCCGCGCTGGCTCTCCTGACCTCCATGGCCGAAGGGACCTTTCCTCCCATGAACCATGCTCTCGACCATGCCGAGTTCGGCACCCGGCAGGCGGACGCGCCCCCCGGCGAGACGCTGCCCGGTGCCCTCGTCGCGGCCGCCCGCCGCCATGCGACGCGCCCGGCCTTGCGCCACAAGACGGGCGGCATCTGGCGCACGTGGACGTTCGCGGATTATCTCGCCCGCACCGCCGCTATGGCCCGCCTGCTCGACGGCGCGGGCTTCACCGGCGCGGGCCTGCTGGTGAGCGTGGGCGAGAACCGGCCGGAGCTTTATGCCGTCGCCCTCGGAGCGCAGGGCCTCGGTGCCGCCGTGATGCCGCTCGGGCCGGATTTCCTGCGCCGGTTCGGTGCGCCGGAGGCCGAGCCCGCCCTGGTCCTGTGCGAGAATGAGGAGGCCGCCGGCGTGTGGCGCGCCGTGAGCCGCACCAGCGCGCCGGTGCTGCGCCTCGACGAACTGGGGCCATCACCAGAAGAGGCCCGCGAGGATGGCATCGCCTGGTTCGCCTGGCGCGCCGCCACCGTCGACGGCGACCAGACCGCGCTCATCCTGCGCACGGACGGCGCGGACGGGCCGCCCCGCCCTGTGGCGCTCTCGCACCGGCGCCTCCTCGCCGCCGGCAAGACGGCGGTGTCGCGGCTGGAGCTTGTGTCATCCGACCGGCTGATGGCGTTCCTGCCCGCTTCCGGCATCGCGGACGCGGCCGGCAGCCTAGTTCAGCCGCTCCTGTCGGGCTGCTGCGTGCATTGCGTGGAAGGACCGGCGAGCTTCCCCATCGATCTCAAGGAGGTGGCGCCCACCGTGCTGCCCGCGCCCGCCCGCGTATTCGAGCTGATCGACCGCGATGCCCATCGCCGCCTTGCGGGCGGCGGGCCGCTGGTGCGGGGGCTCGCCCGTGCGGCGGAAACGGGCGCTCCTGGTGCCGGCCTCGCCTTCGCGGCGCCGCTGCGCAACACCCTCGGGATCAGCGCCTGCCGCCTCGCCTTCGTCACCTCAGGCACGCTGGAGCCGGGCGCCGCCACCCGCCTCATGGCGTTCGGCCTGCCGCTGGACACCGACCTCGGCCTCGCCGAGGACGGCAGCCCCAGCGTCCGCGCCGGCACGCCTGCCGACGAGACGACCCTGCTGCGGCGCGTGGAAGCCCTGCTGCGCAGCGAGCCTGGCATCGACCGCGCCCGCGTCACCCGCGACGCGGTGGGTCTGCGCGCGCGCATCGCGCTCGCCTCCATCGCCGGCGACACAGAGGATGACGCCGCCGCCCGCGCCGCCACGGCGGTGGAACGGGTGAATGCCCGCCTCGTTGCGGAGGGCGACGGGCAGCCTGTCTCCATCACCGCGCTGGAGCTGGCGCCGGACGGCTTCGGCCCGCAGGAGCTGACGCTGGACGGCGAGGTGCGCCACGTCATGTCCGCTGCCGTTGCCCTAGCAGCAGACGACGCCCGAACCGAGCGCGCCTCCCGCGCACAGGGGAAGGTGCTCATGGTGGTGAGCGAGGTGGCGGTGGCGTTCGGCGGCGTGAAGGCGCTCACGGACGTTACGCTGGCCATCCATGAGGGGGAGATCCTCTCTATCATCGGGCCGAACGGGGCGGGCAAGACCTCGCTGCTCAACGTCATCAATGGCGTCTACGACCCGCGCGCCGGCTCCATCACCTTCGCCGGGAAGGTGCGCGCCCGCATGCGCCCGGCTTTCGCCGCGCGCTCCGGCATCGGCCGCACCTTCCAGCACGTCTCCCTGTTCAGGGGCATGAACGTGATCGACAACGTGCTGGTCGGCCGCGCCGCCCGCTTCAGGGGCACGCTTCTCGGCAAGCTGCTGCGCCTGCCCTCCACCGCCGTAGAGGAGCGACGCGAGCGGGAGGCGGCGGAGCGCATTCTCGCCTTCCTGGAGCTGGAACATCTGCGCAAGGCTCCGGTGGCGAGCCTGCCCTACGGCGTCCAGAAGCGCGTGGAACTCGCCCGCGCGCTCGCCACCGAGCCGCGCCTGCTGCTGCTGGACGAGCCCATGGCCGGCATGACCCACGAGGAGAAGCGCGACATGTGCGGTTTCATCCGCCGGGTCAACGAGAGCTTCGGCACCACCATCCTCATCATCGAGCACGACATCGGCGTGGTGATGGGCCTGTCCGACCGCGTCGTGGTCCTCAACTACGGCCGCAAGATCGCCGACGGCACGCCGGCCGAGGTGCGCGCCGACCGCGAGGTCATCGCCGCCTATCTCGGCTCCGCCGCCGTGGGCGAGGCCGCCTGAAGGAACAGCACATGAACGATTTCTCCTTCTTCCTCGAAGTGGTGGTGGGCGGCCTGCTCTCCGGCGTCATGTACACGCTGGTGGCGCTGGGCTTCGTGCTCATCTTCAAGGCCTCGGGCGTGTTCAACTTCGCCCAGGGCGCCATGGTGCTGTTCGCGGCGCTGACCTTCGTGGGCTTCCTGGAATTCGGCCTGCCCATGTGGGCCGCCTTCCTCCTCGCCCTGGCCGCCATGCTGGCACTGGCGGTGGCCATCGAGCGCACGGTGCTGCGCCCGCTTGTCGGGCAGGATCACATGATCCTGTTCATGGCCACCATCGGCCTGTCCATCTTCCTGGAGGGCTTCGCCCAGCTCATATGGGGCACGCGGGTGCGCGGGCTGGACCTCGGCATCTCCGACGAGCCCGTGGAGATCGCCGGCATTCTGGTGTCCCAGTTCGACCTTTCCGCAGCGGTCATGGCTGCGGTGCTGGTGGCGGTGCTCTCTGCCTTCTTTTCCTACACCAAGGTGGGGCGCGCGCTGCGCGCGGTGGCCGACGACACCCAGGCGGCGCAGGTGGCCGGCGTGCCGCTCGGCTTCATCTGGGCGGTGGTGTGGGGGGCGGCGGGCTTCATCGCGCTGGTCGCCGGCCTGGTGTGGGGAGCCCGGCTCGGGGTGCAGTTCGCCCTTACCCTGGTGGCGCTCAAGGCGCTGCCGGTGATGATCCTCGGTGGCTTCAACTCCATCGCCGGCGCCATCGTGGCGGGGCTCGTCATCGGCGTCAGCGAGAAGCTCGCCGAGATATATCTCGGCCCGTTCGTCGGCGGCGGCATCGAGAACTGGTTCCCCTATGCGCTCGCCATTGCCGTCCTGCTCATCCGCCCCGCCGGCCTGTTCGGCGCCGCCCGCATCGCGAGGGTCTGACCCATGTTCTACCGTGACGCCGGGGAGCTGAAGACCTCCTACGCCCAGGAGCAGGCCATCTTCCCCGTGGCCCTCGACCGCCGGGTGGTGGTCAGTGTGGTCGTGGTCGGCGCGCTGGTGGTGCCGCTGGTGGCGGGGCCCTATTGGCTCGGCTCCATCCTGCTGCCGTTCCTGATTTTGTCGCTCGCCGCCATCGGCCTCAATATCCTCACCGGCTATGCGGGTCAGCTCTCGCTGGGGTCCGGCGCCTTCATGGCGGTGGGGGCCTATGCGGCAGTGAACCTGGTCATCCGCCTGCCCATGCTGCCGTTCCCGGTCTCCTTCGCGTTGGCGGGGCTGGTGGCGGGCGCCGTGGGGCTCGCCTTCGGGCTGCTGTCGCTGCGCATCCGCGGCTTCTACGTGGCGGTGGCGACGCTCGCCGCGCAATTCTTCATCGAATGGATCTGCACCCATATTCCGTGGCTGGTGCTGAACACCCCCTCTGGCGTCGTTTCCACTCCGACGCTCTTTTTATTCGGCTTCGCCTTCTCGTCGGTGCCGTCGCGCTACCTCGTGGCATTCGTGGCGGTGGTGGTCCTCGCGCTGCTCGCGAAGAACCTCGTCCGCTCCTCCGCCGGCCGCGCGCTGATGGCGGTGCGCGACCACGAAACGGCGGCGGAGCTGACCGGCGTCGACACCGCCCGGGCCAAGCTCACCGCCTTTGCCGTGTCGGGCTTCTATTGCGGGGTGGCGGGGGCGCTCTGGAGCTTCCTCTATCTCGGCACCGTGGAGATCGAGGCCTTCTCGCTCCACCGCTCGTTCCAAATCCTGTTCATGATCATCATCGGCGGGCTCGGCTCCATCCTCGGCTCGTTCCTGGGCGCGGCCTTCATCGTGCTGCTGCCGGTGGCCATCGCCAATGCGGCCATGGCCGATGCGGTGGCGAAGTCGACCTCGGGTCGGTTGACGTTGGCCGCGAACCCAGGCGGTACCATCTATCCCGGCTTTGCCTCCATTGAGGCGCTGAAGGAGGGGAAGGCCGAACTCACTTTCGTCAACGCCGCGAACCTTGAGCGGCTTGATCCTCGCTTCGGCTTTGTCAATCTGCCCTTCGCCCTCGACGACACTGCCATGGCCCGGCCCGCCATGCGGCGCGGCGTGGTGGAACTGCTCGACAGCCTCGCTCAGCAGCAGGATCTGCGGGTCATCGGCCTGATGCGTGGGGCGGACCAGTTGTTCGTCTTCCGCGAGAAGCGCGTCGCGGCCCCCGCTGACCTCCAGGGCTTGAAGATCCGCGTTGCCGGATCGGGCACCTATGAGGAGATCATGCGCCGCCTCTCCGCGGAGCCTGTCGTGCTACCAATTCCCGAGATGAAGCCCGCGTTCGAGCGTGGCACCCTCGACGGGGTCTTCACCTCCCCCGGCGCTTGGACCTCGCAGCTCGGGATGGCCGCCCCCAAGGCCACCCATGCGCCAGGCCTGATGATGATCACCTACGTGCTGGTGGCCCGAAAGGATGCTGTCGAGCGCCTGCCACCGGCCGATCGCGAGGTGCTGCTTTCCGCCGCTCGCACGGACATCACGGAAGGCTGGGGGCGCATGGAGGCGGATGATGCGGCCATCTTGAAGGACATGGCGGCGAAGGGAGCCGCGATCGTCACCGTGACGGATCTCAAGCCTTGGCGCGAGGCCGTCTCGCCGGTCGCAACGGCCTTCTCCAAGCGTTTCCCAGACACTTGGCGGGATTTCCAGGCCCAGATCGGGCCGCGCAGCAACTGAAAGGACCCCCAAGGCTTCCACGCGTCCCTTGCTCTGCAGACGGACGATGCCCTTCGCTTCCGGCCCTCCACGCGCGTGGAGAACGCCTGCGCGACCGGCTCGACGGCAGTACGTCATGGGGCGACGCTCATCGCCTGTGGCAGACGCGGATCGTTCTGGTCCTCAGCGTGGAAAAGATGACCGCAAGTCCCGCTGAAGACGTCCGGCGCTCTTTGGCATCTGCCAGTTACGTGAAGTAGGAGGGCGGTGAAAATGCTTCTTTCGCAGGCTTGTCTGGTCAGATTGCAAACG
This sequence comes from Roseixanthobacter psychrophilus, assembly GCF_043195195.1. NCBI lineage: Bacteria > Pseudomonadati > Pseudomonadota > Alphaproteobacteria > Hyphomicrobiales > Xanthobacteraceae > Roseixanthobacter > Roseixanthobacter psychrophilus. The sequence continues at coordinate 1,572 of NZ_JBAFWT010000009.1, read as the reverse complement.
ATTATTTTCGACGTTACGCCGATCAGTCCGATACGCTTGCTTATATAGCTGCCAAGAACCACAGAAATGGCACCCATAATCCGCTGGCTCATATGCGAAAAGACCTAGGGTATGAGTTTTGCGCGACGATTTCTGACAAGAATCCGATGGTGGCGTCTCCTCTACGGCGCACCGACGGCTCAATGGTCTCGGATGGTGCGGCAGCCCTTGTTCTGGCCGGAAGCGATCTGGCGGCAACCCGGGAAACAGCCATTGGCCTCAAAGGGGTGACACAAGTGAATGACTACCTGCCCATGAGCCGGCGCGACATGACCCGGTTCGAGGGAGCGGCAAAAGCGTGGCACGGAGCACTTGAAACGGCAAGTTTAACTCTTCTGGACCTCGACTTCGTGGAGACGCATGACTGCTTAACGATTGCCGAGCTGATCGAGTACGAGGCGATGTGCCTCACGCCCGCCGGAGAGGGCCGCCGTGCGATTCTGGAAGGTGGACAGAACCAGATGGCAGGCTGCCGGTGAATCTGCATCCAGCTCAGCAATGCACGGCTCGGCAGGGTCTTCAACATGGCGGCACCGCTGTCGCGAACTACGTCAGCATTCTGGAACGCACGCGGTGAATGCACCTGAACAGGAGGGCAAGGCGATGCCATTCGAACTCGTCCGAACGAAGGTCATTGGCCGGGTGGGATGGATCACCCTTGATCGACCGGGCGCACTCAACGCGCTGAACGCCGCGATGGTGGGGGAGATCGCGAGCGCCCTCGCCGCGTTCGGAGCCGATCCGGATATCGGTTGCGTGGTACTCACCGGATCCGACCGCGCCTTCGCGGCAGGGGCGGACATCAAGGAAGCGACTGAGCGCACCTATCCAGAGACATTTCTCGAGGATTTCCTCGCCTCCTGGGATGCGATTGCCCGCATGCGCAAACCTCTCGTTGCCGCAGTCGCGGGCTATGCGCTGGGTGGCGGTTGCGAGGTCATGCTGATGTGCGATGTCGTAATTGCTGCGGATACGGCGAGGTTCGGCCTCCCGGAAGTGAAGATCGGAGTCATGCCGGGGGTAGGAGGGACGCAGCGCCTCGCTCGTGCCATCGGCAAGGCAAAGGCGATGGATCTTTGTCTGACAGGTCGGATGATGGACGCCTGGGAGGCGGAGCGGTCCGCGCTGGTTTCGAGGGTTGTACCCGCTTCGGATTTGCTCGCCGAAGCGCAGGTCGTCGCCGAAGAGATTTCAGCAAAATCCCGCATCAGTACGTTGGCGATCAAAGAAGTCGTCAACCGGGCCTTTGAGACCTCTCTCTCGGAGGGGCTTCTGTTCGAGCGCCGGACCTTCCAAGCTCTTTTTGCAACCCTTGATCAGAAGGAAGGAATGACAGCCTTCGCTGAAAAGCGCGCTCCTCAGTTTCGCAATAGATGACAAGCGCCGGAACTATTCATGCGGATTGGCCGGCTCACGGGAAGTGGGGTTTCTATCTGCAGATTCATGTCAGGAACGAGTTAGAATTAAAATTATATTTTGTGATACTTGATGTATGACATTAGTAATTGTAGTCATACTTTAATTAATACAATT
>NZ_JBAFWT010000008.1:0-154792 GCF_043195195.1 Roseixanthobacter psychrophilus | reverse complement strand
TGGCGCGGCATCCGGCGCTGCCGGTGCCGGATTGGTCCACAGCTTGAGCTTTTCCTGGACCTTCCAAGCAGCGTCTGAGGAAAGCCCCTTCGCGGTGCGCTGGCCGGTCTCGGCCTCCAACAGGTTGCGATAGCTGTCGTCGTCGAGGCCGAGTTTCGCCGCCATCGCGTGGATGGCGCCGATCTGCTTCGCACTGGCGGGCGCGGCGCTCATCGCTCCCCCCGATAGGTCAGCAGGCGCGGCGGGGCGGCGATTGCGCCCGCGCCTCGCTCGGCCTTCTTCGGCTTGTCGGCGCCCTTCTGGTCGCGCTGGATCTCGGCCAGATCCTGCAGGAGCATGCCGAGGCGGAGCGGGTCGAAGACCTCGATCTCGATTTTCACCAGGGCGCCGCCCTTGGCCTGTGTCGCCGCCGAAAAGGACTTGAGGCGGCCATCCTCGCCCGGCCAATAGATGCTGCGCAGGGTCATGGCCGCACCCCACACCAATGCGCTGCGCGCGCGGCCCACGCGTCATGCCCAGGCCGCCACGCGATGGCGAGGCCATCGGCCGAGAGCAGCGCGCCGACGTCGCGGCCGCCGACGGTGAGACGGGCGAGCGTGCGGCCGTACCGGTCGCGGCCGTGGCGGACGATCTCCACCGGCCGGCCGCGCAGCAGCTCCAGGAGCCGCGCCTTGGCGGCGAGGCCGAGCACAAGCTCGCTCTCGCAGCGCGGGTGGGCGGTCTCTGGCGCATCGATGTCGAGCAGGCGGATATGCTCGGTGCCGAGGGCGACGGTGTCGCCATCGATCACGCGCAGGCGGTTGCCATCGAGCGCGAGGGCTGGCGTGGCGGCCAGGAGCGCGGCCAGCAACAGCAATCGGGCGATCATGATGCGGCTCCCGCTGTCGCGTCGGCGCGATCGCGGATCATCGCTTCCAGGCGATCCAGCTCGGCCGCGTATGAGGGATCGCACAGCCGCTCGCGCACCGCTCTGCACGCGTGCGAGACGGTGGTGTGGTTCAACTCGAAATGGGCCGACACCGCTTTGTTGTTCTTCCCCGCGAGGCGCAGGGCGAGATAGACCGCCAGTTGCCGGGCGCGCACGACATGATATGCGCGACGCGCCGAGTGGATATCGACGAGACTGACCTGGCAGTGCTCGGCAACCACCGCTTCCACGGTATCGATCGTGATGGGCGCGGCATCCTCCCCCGGCACCGCGCGCAGCGCCGCGAGCAACACCGTGCGCACGGCACGCGGGCCCACCAGCGTGCTCATCTCCAGCGTTCCGGCGATCAGCGCATCCATGTAGGCCCGCATCTGCGCGGCAGGGGTGAGCTTCGACGCCGGCGCCGGCGCACCGCGATTGAGGCGGAGCGATGTGGAGCGGTAATGCGCCTGCAGCTGTGCGGCCGAGTTGAATTGCATCGCCGTCATTGCACCGTCTCCTTCCGCTCGATCTGCGGCTTGCCGGGTTGGATCAACAGATGTCCAGTCTCCAGACCGTCCGCGAACTTTTCGAACAGCCATTCCGCTTGCGCTGGGGTTTTGCACGTGACCGTCAACCGCACGACGTCATCGTCCAACAGCTCAAGCTCGACTTGTTTGACTTGGGCGGTGTTTGAATCGCTCATATTCGCCCCCTCACGCCGAAGCCAGATCGAAGGACACGGGTTTCCAGGCATCCGCGACCGTCGCGCGCCGGTAGAACCGCACGTATTCCTTGGTGCCCATGGGCTTCATGCTGGCGCGAATGGCGCGCATCGCTTCCTTCCAGCGCGCGTCCTCGATGTCGAGGCGCAGCAGAGAAAACAGATCGGCCTTGTTCACCTTCCCCGCCTGATCGACGTTGAAGGCGCGGCTGATGATGGCGCGGATCTCGGTGCGGCTTTCGGCCGACCACTCCCGCAGACATTCATCCACCAGTGTCTTCGCGGTTTGCAGCTGGCCCCGGAATTCGATCAGATCAGCGATCGCAACCTGGACCTTCTGTAACCCGTCGAAGCTGGTCAGGGTGACGTTGCCCTTCTCCCCGCCGGACTTGGCGCCGTATTCTTGCGCCAGCAACGCCTGGTAGCCCCTCACGTCGGCGAACGTGTGCTCCTTGAAGCGGCGCATCTCGGCCGACAGCGGTTCGGCATAGCCGAAGATCTTGCGCACCACCTCATCTTCCAGCCGATCTTCGGCGCTGATGCCTTCCAGCGGCACGAGATGGGCGCGCGCATCGTACATGTAGAGATGGCCGGATACTTCCACCACACCGGGCGGGATGGTGGCGGGAGCGACGTCAGTCGTTTCCATGTGCGGGTTCCTCTTCGACAAGGGTGACGTAGCCGAGCGTTACAAGCGCGGCGGTGAGTTGTTCCGTCGCCGCTTCCAGTGCGTCGTCCATGAGGACGCACTCGGAGAACGTGTCGGCATCGAGCATTTTTGACCGTGCGGCGAGCAGGTCGGCGGCGAGGCGCGCCACCTGATCGAGCGCGACCGTGGCGCGCGCCAGATCGACCAAGCGGTCGACCGGTATGCCGACGGCCTCGCGGCGCGGGTTCTTGTGCTCGGCGATCTGGCGGGCGTCGGCGACGCCCCGGCGGCAGATGTCAGCGGATGTCATGCGGCATCGCCTCCGCCGCTGTGGTGCTGATCCGACGGGCGGAACAGGATCACGACATTGCTGCCAGCCACCGGCACCGCCAGCGTCTCCGCTCGGGTGCGGCCGACGGCATCGAGGTCGCGGGCGACCTCGTCCATCTGTGCCAGATCGCGCTCAAGGTCGCGGGCCCGATCGACCATCGCGCTCATCATGAAGATGAGGGTCTGCACCGCCACGGCATGGAGTTGCATGCCGGCCGACTCGTACGGCTTGAACTGATCCCGCAGGGTGGCAAGGCTCTCGCTGAGGGGAGGATTTTGCATCGCCGCCCCCTCACGCCGTTTCGAGCTGCGATGAGGACAATTGCCCCCACGCCTGCCGAATATGGTTCGGGCCGAGCCCTTCGCCGCTGCTGCTCGCGAACATCCCGGCGAGCCGCAGCGTCTTCGTGAGGTTGCGCAGAGCGCCCGGCTTGCGGCCGATCTCCTTCAACAACTGGCCGGCGGGGGCGGCGCCGTCAATGCCCCAGGCCGCGAGGATTTCGCAGATGTCTTTTGCGCGCGCTTTCGGCTGTACGATCCGCATGCCCACTCGCGAATGCAGCTGCGCGAACTGGGCGCCGCGTGCCTCACCGCCCTGCAGGCGGCCGAAGACGCTCTCATTGCCGGCGATGGCGATGCCGCACTTCGCAAGATCATGCACCGTGCGCAGCTGATCGAGCGCCTTACTCTCCAGGTGCTGTGCCTCGTCGATGATGATCAGCGCTGCCGCGTTCTTGAGGCGGGCAACGACGGCGCGAGAGACGCGGTTTGTCGACCGCTCCACCACACCGACAGCGTCGGCGACTGCGGACAGCAGATTGTTGGGCGAGGACAAGCAAGGTTCGGCCGTCACCACAAAAACGTTGGAAGACCGCTTCTGATATTCCTCAATCGCCGTCGTCTTGCCGATCCCGGCGCCGCCCACCGCGACCACGAAGTCGGGTGCCGACTGTGCGAACGCAAACAGGTCGAGCATGGCGGAGGCGGTGGGCGTGCGCACGAAGCCGGGCGCCGTGGGCAGCACCATCGCGGTGCGCTCGCGCTCCCGGCGTGTCTCCAGCCAGCGCGAGACCTTTGCAGCGATGCCGGAGTTGTCGCCCTTGTAGGTGCCGCCCATCCACGGCGTGAATGTGCCGTAGGCCATGCCCGCTTCCTTGGCGATTTCCACCTGCGTCAGACCTTCTGTGGTCATGATGAGGCGCACTTCTTCCCGCACGTGGTCCAGTGGATCGGCAGGTTTTTCGATGGCGTCGTTCATGCTATGCTTCCTTTGCAACAGACTTTCAGCGGCGCGTGACGATCAATCGTCCGCGCCGTTCTCTTTTCTGACCACGTGCAGCTTCCTGACCGCGCGGCCGAACATTTCGAGCACCTCTTCCTGATCGTGCTCGTATGCTTGCTTGAGGGCGGTGCCGCCGGCGCCGAACAGCGGGCGCACCACCTTGTTTTCCGGCGGCTCCGGCGCCTCGATCTTGGCCATGAGGGCGCCGACCTGCTCGGGCGTGAGCTTGCGCTCGGCGGCCGCTGCGGCCTTGGTGGCGCGTAGGAAATCGTTGCGGGCGCGGGCGTGGACGCGGCTCGCGGCGGTGCTGAAAAAGCCAGCCGCCTCAAGGCAGGGCGCCTCGCCCAGGAACGCGCCGTCGGGCCGGTAGATGTAGACGCGGTCGTGCAGGGCGTCGGGATCGAACCGGACCATCACCTTTTTGCCCATGTGGCCGACCAAGAACTCGGACCAGTAGCGGTTGCCTTCCAGCCACACGGCTCCGTCCGGCGCCCGCGCGGTCACCAGATCGCTGGTGAGCAGGAGGCGGCGCAGCTGCTGCTCGGACGCCCGCTTGATCAGGGCGCCGTTGGCGATGGACAGGGCGTAGGCCTCGGCAAAGGAGAGGCGCCCGGCACAGACCTCCGTGCGCCGGCCGGCGCGGGTGTTGTGCTCGATGATGCCTTCGGTCACGATCGCCAAGAATGTTTCCAGCGGCACGGCCTTGGTGCCGTAATTCTCCGGCTTGTTCGCCACCGAGTTGCCGGTCCAGGCGCCGGCGAAACGCGGATCGCGGGCGACGTTTTGCGCGAGATCGCGCCACGCGCGCTCGATCGGTTTCGCCTGCCCGTGGTACGGCGTCGCCCAGTGCACCTCGCAGCCGAAGGCGGTGATGATGCCTTCCGGTTCCTCGTCCTTCACCTTGAAGCGATAGCGATTCTTCTGGCCGCCGGTGATCTGTTTCGAGGCAAAGGAGCGGCCGTTGTCGAACAGGACGTGTTCCGGGATGCCGTAGGTTTCGACCAAATCAGAGAACGCGAGCCGCACCAGATCCTTGTTTTCGCTGGTGTCGATGCGCCAGGACAGGATCATGCCGGAATGCAGATCCTGAAAGCCGACCATCCAGGGGCGGCAGATTTCGCCGTTCGGGAACTCTACGAACACGTCCCAATTGTGCCCGTCGGCGTTCACTGCTTCGAGGGCATGGAGGGTGCTGCGGTCGCGTTTCTGCGCCGGATAGAGGCGCTTAAGAGCCTCTTTGCCCTGGCGATAGAACACCACGATGGCGGGATCGAGCTTGGCGAGGCGGCGTTCCAGGGTCTTGCAGCTGGGGATGATCCAGCCCTGTTCCTTGGCCACTTTTTCGAGCTGGCGAAAACAGTGCGCGGCGGTCGGCTGCGACTGGGTGAGATAGGCGCCCTTCATCCATTCCCAGGCCGCCGGGTCGCAATCCACCGTGGTCTGCCGGCCGGCGTAGCGGGGGGCGAGATAGGCGAGCCAGTCGGCGCGGTCGATGCCGTGCACCTCGGATGCCCAGTTGTAGAGGGTGCGCAGGGACACGCCGACCTCCGAGGCGACCACGATCATGGCGAGGTCGCGCTCCTGCCCGGTGCGGGTGAGCGCATCCACGGCTTGCAGGGCGTCCAGCTTTTCCTTGGCCCGGGCCTTGAGGCGGTCCGGCAGGCCCTCAAACCAGTCCCACCGATTGCTCCGCTGTTCTTCCCGCGCGGCGGTGACGACGGGCGCAGGCGCGGCCTTTTCGGCCTGCTTTTGCCGCATGATCAGCGTGGTGCGGGCGCGCAGCGGCAGGCAGCTGTAATGATATTCATAACCGCCGCCGCGCCCCTCGCGCCGCCGCCAGTGACCCTTGGGATTCGCAGGGTATTCGTGCTCCGGCTGGCGCCAGTTTTCTGCCTTGCGCGCGATGTTTTCGCGCTCTCCAGGCATATCCGGCAGTCGTGCTTCAGCCAATTCCGCCGGTGTCCACCACTCTTTCACCGGATGACCCCCGTCTCTTTCAGAGCGCGCCGGCTCGCGTCGATGTCCCGGTCAAGTTTGGCGCGGGCTTCGATCTGTTCGGCCATGGCGATCGCCGGCAAATAGCGCCGCTCGATCACCGCCCACTCGAACTGGGCTGCCACAAGCTCCAGCAGCCGCCGGTCGCGGGTGACGTGGATCAGGGCGATGAAGCGCACCAGATTGATGATGTGCTCGCCGCGTGCCTCGGCCGCGTAGGCGTTGAGCATGTTCTCGGTGACGGCCTCGTCGAGATACTCGGACATGAGGCGCGCAACATCCGTGCGCGGCCGGCCGCAGGCGCGCAGCGAGGCACTCACCGCCTTTGAGATGCTCACGGCGATGGAGGCGCCGCGCACCTGTTCGGCCGGAAAAGCGACAACCGGATTGCTCGGCTGCCAGTCCCGCAGGAGGTCCATTTGCCCTGTCGGTGCGGCGCGGCGTCGGCTCATGGCAGCACCTGCAGTTGACGCAGGACCGCATAAATGGCGGCGAACACGGTGGCGCCCATCAGCAGGGCGGCCACGGTGCCCATGACGGCGGCGGCCTGCCGGCGCGCCCGGTGGAGGCTGGCATGTGCCGCCTGGATAGGGTGGATGGGGGCGGCCATCACGCGGCGTCCCGCTGTTCGCCCGAGGTTTCACCCTCGGATTTCAGGTAGGAAAGAAAGCGGTCGCGGGCGCGGCGGTCTGCCCTGCGCCAGCCCTTCAAGAGCGCGGCGTACTGCGCATCCGTCTCGTCCACCGGCGCGCCGGCGGCGCCATCGCCGCGCATCTGCTTCACGGCGGCGGCAATGCCCATGGCGGGGACGCCATCGCTCAAGGCCCATTGCACTGCGCTGCGCTGCTCTTCGGGCGACAGACGCGCCAGCGCGTCCAGTTCCGACCCGGTGTTGGCGATGGATGTCCCCGCGATCCGGTCGCGCACGTCCGGCACGATGGCGGCGCGGGCGATGATCCGTTGCAGGGTTCGCTCCGAGCAGCCGAGCCTCTCGCAGGCCTCCTCGGTAAAGCGCGGCAGCAAGTCGCCAAAGATGGCGACTTGCTCGGAACGGCGGTCGCCGCCGTGCTTGGCCTGCGGGTTCAGCTTCTCGTAAAGGCGCTTCTTCTCGCTGAGGAACACCGCCCGGTCGAGGTCGGAAAGCTCGGCGCGGTAAAGGTTTTCATCGATCTCCCGCATCCGCGCCTGATCGGCGGTGATGTCGAGGATCTCGGCGTCGATCTCGGTCCATTCGAGGAGCTTTGCGCCGCCAAGGCGGTGCCCGCCTGAGATCAGGGCATATCGGCCCTTCTTCCCGACCGGGCGCACCTCGATCGGATAGCGCTGCCCGTCCACTTTCATGCTGGCCGCCAGCAGCAGGGCTTTGTCCGGATCGACGCGGCGCAGGCGGTCGTCTGCGTCGATCAGATCGATGGCGATTTTTCTGCGTTCGGCCATGTCTAGGTTGCCCCGGTGATTTGACGGTGACTCGGCGCTTGGCGGCGGCTAGGTTTTTGCCGGCGAGAGGAGCGGGGCTGCCCGCTTCGGTCGTAGCGGCTGGGCCAGATGTCCTGAGGCCGCATGTCGAGGGCGGATGCGATGATGCCTTCGACGGCGGGCCAGGGGCGCACCAGGGCCTTGTAGAAGGACGAGGGCTCGTAACCCGCCTGCTCGGCCATCGAGCAGAGGGTTGCACCCTTCATGCGTACCGCTGCCTTGACCTGCTCGCGGTGCCAGTCCTTTGGCTCTGGGCGCTTTTTTGGACTAGGCGTCGTCATTAATCTCCACCTCAGCAGATCCCGCCCCGGCGTGATTCGCTGGGTGCAAACTGTCTGGTTTCGGAGTTAACGTGACACATAAAAATGAGTCATTCAAGGCGGAAAACCACGTCACGGTTCCAATGGACGATAGAGCCGGGCCTGATGCGGTCAACGCGTTGGTTTTTATGTGTTTTCTGCAATTTTATCATACGCAAACGGCACATTTTGCGAATGACACAGATCTGGAGGCGAGCTGTGTCACGTGATAAAATCGCCGAACGTCTGAGGATGGTGCGTGATAATTCACGCTTGTCACAACGTGCGTTGGCCACCCGTTTAGGTATCGCCTATCGGACATGGCAGGATATCGAGAATGGAAAGCACGTCCCCAGTGGAGAGACGCTGCTCAAAATCGCCGAACTCGGCATCAACCCCGGCTGGGTTCTGTTGGGCACAGGACCGATGCGTTCTGACGACTTCACCGGGGCCAGCGAGTTGCCTTCTGGCGGCCAAGCTGCACCCCAGTCGTTGGACACCGAATTATTGAAGTTAGCGCTTGAACTTGTGGACGTTTGGCTGCTGCAAAACCGGCGGACCCTGGCCCCGGAGAAGAAGGCGAACATCGTAACCATGATCTATCAGTTCGCCGCTGAAGACCGTGCGCGCGGCAAAGAGCCAATTGACAGCCACCGCGTTGCGCAGTTCCTTCGGTTAGTTGCCTGATGGCAACTACGCGCGGGGGGATTGTATGGACAGTGACGGGAGTGACCGAATTTCACAAATTCGGGAAGCACTATTAGCCGATGCCGCGCTGGGTAGCGATGATGACAATCAAATGACAAGTTTGAACACCTGCCGAAGGCAGACGAACATTGTCTTTTACGACTTCACCGGCGCTGTCATACATGGAAACGTCATAATGAGCGGGTCAGACGCGCCCGCCGAGGACTAGAGTTGCGGTGGAGCACGTCCCCAGACAGCTTGAACTGCGTCATAAGCACAGATCGAAGGGCACCATGCGAAAAGCTCGGCTCGCATTCATTGGGTTTATCGCAGTTGCGCCGGCGGTGTGCGGAAGTGCACAGGCGCAAGGTCTGCCGCCAGACCGTATTGTACGCAACGTAATTGGCTGCAGAGAGTGGGATGTCTATAAGAAAATGATGCGCTTTGTTGCCGACGGCGACCGGGAGGCCTTCGGCAAGATCGTATATCCATCGATCGCTGCCGGCATGTGCCGACGCTTTGTCGAGGGTGAAACAGTGCGGCTCACGGATTCAGCCGCCCTTTCGCTAGCATCCTGCGTCAGGCCGAAGGGCGCGACTGACTGTTTCTGGATTCCCTCCGACGCCTCAAAAATGGACTAGCCAGGCTATAGGCTTTGGAACGCAAGGATATAGGGAGATGGACGTACGCTTACTGGCCCGGATAGCCTGTTCAATTATGTTTGTCGCGTTACCCTGCTCGGTCATCGCTGCACCTCTTGGAGGGAGCGTCGATCAATTCGCCACGCGATTTAATGCTCAGGCAAAGAAGCTTGACGTTCTCGACAATGTGGCCGTGGCAAAGAGATCATGTCAGTCTGGGGTAAAACAGGCCTGCACTTATGCCGTTGCTAACGGTCTATCGATCGTCGCATCGTCATCTGAAGACAAGTCGACGCTGAATTCTCTGACGCTCATTATGACATCCAGCGAGAGCGATGCGACTTTGGCGTATGTTTTCACAATGGGTGTCATCATGTCCATATATGCGCCGGATGCCTCGGCCAGCGAGAGGGGCGTAATTCTCAAGCAGCTCGGCGCCGGATTGAAGGGGAGTACCGGCGGGACAGCGGAGCTGCACGGTATATCTTTCGCCCTCAAAGGGCTTGAGGGGATGGGGCTGACCACGGTCATAACGAGAGAGTGATGCGCGTTAAGAGGCAAATTATAGAGTCTACAGAGCAGCTTGAGCGCCGCGCCCCCGTCTGCAAGACTATGTGTCGCAAAGCGCCGATTTAGCGCCATCTGAAAGACATGGGGCGACGAAGCCAATTTTGCCCCGCCGCCCCATCAACGCCGATGAACGCTCACTTCGTCCCGCAGGATCCCGGCCAATCCCACCTAATCCCGCCACTGCAGATATATGTGTCTTCACTCACTCTCGCGGCGTGCTCCCTGCGCGCCGGGGGATGCCGCTTGCCCCCTCCCAACCCTCCCCCGCAAGCGGGAGAGGGCTTTGCGGGCTATTTCACCTCGGAGAGGTAGCGGTCGGAGAAGCCCTTCTGCACGCTCTCCATCTTGCCGTAGTCGACCGGCTTGGCGCGGGCGTAATCGGCGGCGGGTAGGAAGCGGTCGGCGACTTCCTTCGGCAGCGGAACGTCGCGCACCGGGCGCAGATAGGCGGCGGCCCACATGGCCTGTCCCTTGTCGGACAGAACATAGTCGAGCACCTTCTTGGCCGCCTCGGGGTGCGGGTCGTTCTTCACCATGGTCATCACATAGGGCACCACGATGGAGCCCTCGCAGGGGATGACGAAGGCGAAATTGCCCTTCTCGCTGTATTTGGCGCGATAGGCGTTGAAGTCATAATCGAACAGGATCGGGATCTCGCCGGAAACCACGCGCGCATAGGATGTCTGCTTCGGCACGATCGGCTGGTTGGCCGCGAGCTTCTTGAAGTAGTCGAGGCCAGGCGCGAAGTTTTCCAGCGAGCCGCCGAGCGCATTGTTCACCGCCACCGCGCCCACATAGCCGACGAAAGCGCTGGACGGGTCGAGATAGCCCACCATGCCCTTGTATTCGGGCTTCAGCAGGTCCGACCAGCAGGCCGGCACGGGGGCGCCGCCGAGCGCGTCCTTGTTGATGAACAGGCCGAGCGTGCCGGAATGGATGGTGAACCAATGGCCCTCGGGATCCTTCAGGCCGGCCGGGATCTGCGAGAAATTCTTCGGCTCATAGGCCTGGGTGACGCCGGCATCCTTGGCCTTGATGCCGAAGGTCACGCCGAGATAGGCGACATCCGCCACCGGGCTCGCCTTCTCGGCGAGGATCTGGGCCAGGGACTGGCCGGAATTCTTGTTGTCGGGGGGCACCTCGACGCCGGTATCGGCCTTGATGGCCTTGAGCATGCTGCCCCAATCGGCCCATTCGGTGGGGCAATTGTAGCAGATGGCATCGGCCGCCTTGGCGGGCGAGACGGCGGCGGCGGAAAGCATTGCGGCCGCGAGCAGCGGCGCGGCAAGCAGGGACTTCATCGCTGGGATGGTCATGCCTTGGTCTCTCAGATGGTCGCACAAAAGGGTCGCCCGGGCCGTTGAGACCGGACGGGGTCGGGACGCGGGTACGAAATGGACCGCTAACGCGCGGGTTCGGGCGACACGCCGGTCGGCGGATCGCAAGCTTGGAAAGCGGCGCCGCGCACCGGCGGCGCGACCGCAAGTGTGCCGGCGAGGCGCAATTGGTAGGGCAGGTGCTCGACGGCCCGGTTCGTGGTGCCCTCGAACATGTCGAACAGCCGCTCGATGGCCCGTGCCCCCATGAGGCGGGTCGGCTGATCCACGGTGGAGAGTTCCGGCGTCACCAGACGGCCGATGGCGATGCCGTCGAAGCCTGCCACCGACATGTCGCCGGGCACATCAAGCCCCATGGCGCGCACGGCGGCGATGATGGAGAGCGCCAGCAGGTCGTTGGAGCAGATCATGGCGGTCGGTCGCCCCCGGACGGCGAACAGTGCCTCCAGCGCGGCGCGATGGGCCGGGGCATCGGCGATATAGTCCAGTTCCAGCACCGGCTCGGGCAAAAGGCCGGCCGCGCCCATGGCGGCGAGATAGCCCTGGTGGCGCAGGCGCGAGCGATCGGAGGTGGAGAAGCGACCAGCGATGAACAGGATGCGCCGGTGTCCCCGCGCGATCAGTGCAGAGGTCAGCGCGTGGGTCGCGGCTGCATTATCGACCGTCACGGCCGGCCGGGGAATGCGCTGGGGTTCATTATAGACCAGCACATAGGGGATGCCCTCGGCATCCAGCATGTCGAGGGTGGAATTGGTGTCGGGGTCGGCCACCGTGAGAATCAGGCCGGCGACGCTCTGTGCCACCAGGGTGTCCACTACCGCGCGCTCACGGGCGGGGTCATAATCGGTGGCGGTGACCAAAAGGGCATGGCCGCGCACCCGCGCTTCCGCCTCAATGCCGGCGACCGAACTGGCAAAGACCGGGTTGGTCAGGCTCGGGATCACCACGCCGATGGTGCGCGTGCGCAGGGTCTTGAGCGAACGGCCGATTTCGCTCGGCCGGAACTCCAGTTCGGCGATCGCCGCCCGCACCCGCGTCTCGGCCTCCACGCTGGCCCGCGCCGTGCCGTTGATCACCCGGCTCACTGTGGCGATAGAGCAGCCGGCGCGTTCGGCCACGGTGCGGATGGTGACAGCGCGTGCCAAGGTCGATCCTGTGGAGAGAGGTGTGTAACCGTTTTCACAGCCTCTCTAGGGCCGACGTGTTACAGCCATATGACGCGTCCGGCCGGCATGGCCAGACGGCGATGGCGCGTCCGCCAGCGCGCAAGGCGCTGGTCGGCTCTTGGATCCGCGAGACATCGGTGGACCGGATTCTGAGAAGCAAGCGGCCCGCTGCCAGTGCCGTCGATCCGCATCCCCCCGGCTGCCACCGAAGGGCGCCGAAGGGATGCGTTTCGCACCGGCCTCAGGACGCGGCGACGTCCGAGCCGGTGATTGGCTGGTCGACGCTGAACGGGTAGTTCCGCGCCGCCTCCCTCCGTTGATACCGCCCCTCCGACCGGCGGCACAAGGTCAAAAGAGTTGGACGTTGGTTTATGCCGACACGAATTTGGGGGAGGAATTTATCTGCGAAGGGACGAGACGGCGTTGGCGAGGGCTCCCCGGGGGCGGCGCTTGTGCGGTTTCCTGAACTTCTGCGGAAAATGGAGAAAATTAACCGAAATCAGGAGAACATATTGCGAACATCGAACAAAACAGGTACAAATTCTCCCACACAATATCCTTGCACCTGGCGGAGACCACAGCGATGACTCAGTCCACACTCAGACTCGTCGAAGGTTCCTCCATGGATAAGACGAAAGCGCTCGACGCCGCGCTCTCACAGATCGAGCGGCATTTCGGCAAGGGCTCGATCATGCGGCTCGGCAAGAGCGGCAAAGCCATTGAAATTGAAAGCATTCCTTCCGGATCCCTGGGGCTGGACATCGCGCTGGGCATCGGTGGCCTGCCGCGCGGGCGGGTGGTGGAGATCTTCGGCCCCGAATCGTCCGGCAAAACCACGCTCGCCCTGCATACCGTTGCAGAGGCTCAGAAAAAGGGCGGCGTCTGTGCCTTTATCGACGCCGAGCATGCCCTCGATCCCATCTACGCCCGCAAGCTTGGTGTGAATCTCGACGATCTCCTTATTTCTCAACCGGATGCGGGCGAACAGGCGCTGGAGATTTGCGACACGCTGGTGCGTTCGGGCGCGGTGGATGTGCTGGTGATCGATTCGGTCGCTGCCCTGACCCCCAAGGCCGAGCTGGACGGCGAGATGGGTGACAGCCAGCCAGGCATGCAAGCTCGCCTGATGAGCCAGGCCCTGCGCAAGCTGACCGCCTCCATCTCCAAGTCCAACACCATGGTGATCTTCATCAATCAGATCCGGATGAAGATCGGCGTGATGTACGGTTCGCCGGAAACCACGACCGGCGGTAATGCCTTGAAATTCTATGCGTCCGTCCGCCTCGATATCCGCCGCATCGGGATGATCAAGGAGCGCGACGAGGTGATCGGCAACCAAACCCGCGTGAAGGTGGTGAAGAACAAGCTCGCCCCTCCGTTCAAGCAGGTTGAGTTCGATATCATCTATGGTGAAGGCGTCTCCAAGACCGGGGAATTGATTGACCTCGGCGTGCGTGCCGGCGTCGTGGAAAAGTCGGGCTCCTGGTTCTCCTATGACAGCCAGCGGCTTGGTCAGGGGCGCGAGAATGCCAAGACTTTCCTGAAGCAGAATCCTGAAGTTGCAGGGCGAATCGAGGCGGCTGTCCGCCAGAATGCCGGCCTCATCGCCGAACAGATTCTCGCCGGCCCCTCTGAGGAGGATGACGCCTCGCCAGCCGAGGAGTGACGCGCCGCGTTGCCCAGAGGGAAAGACAGAAAAACTTGTTTTTCCTCTGGGTGTGTTTGATTTCCATCGAACGTGCGGCAGTCTTCCTGATTGCCGCACGTCCCATCTTCCCAGCACATGGACCGCGTCCGACGCTGGTGGGTTAACGCTTTTCTGGACAAGCGGAAACGGCATCGTTAAACGATCTTCGCTTGTGCGTGGCGCTTTTGGAGTTCGTCCGGGCGTCCCTGCGAGAACCGGAGCCGTGCCTATCCGCGCGCCGGGCAAATCCAGTCAAGGGTATGGTGGCCGGCACATGAGCGGCGTGAATGAGATCCGGTCGACCTTCGTCGATTATTTCGTGAAGCAGGGGCACGAGGCCGTGCCGTCCTCGCCGCTGGTGCCCCGCAACGATCCGACACTCATGTTCACCAATGCGGGCATGGTGCAGTTCAAGAATGTCTTCACGGGCATGGAGAAGCGCCCCTATTCGCGGGCGGTCACCTCGCAGAAATGCGTGCGCGCGGGCGGCAAGCACAATGATCTGGACAATGTCGGCTATACCGCGCGGCACCATACCTTCTTCGAAATGCTTGGGAATTTCTCGTTCGGCGATTATTTCAAAGATCGTGCGATCGAGCTTGCGTGGAATCTGGTAACGCGCGAGTTCGAGCTTGCGAAGGATCGCCTCCTGGTCACGGTCTATTCCGAGGATGACGAGGCCCACGCCCTCTGGAAGAAGATCGCCGGGCTTCCCGACGACCGCATCATTCGCATTTCCACCTCCGACAATTTCTGGGCCATGGGCGACACCGGCCCGTGTGGTCCCTGCTCGGAAATTTTCTTCGATCATGGCTCGCACATCCCCGGCGGGCCCCCGGGTTCGGCCGACGCGGACGGCGACCGCTTCATCGAGATCTGGAATCTCGTGTTCATGCAGTATGAGCAGTTGCCGGGCGGGGAACGCCTGTCTCTGCCGCGCCCGTCGATCGATACCGGCATGGGCCTCGAGCGCATCTCGGCCCTCTTGCAGGGCACCCATGACAATTACGAGACCGACCTCATGCGGGCGATCATCGCCGAGGTCGCTGAACTGACGGGCGTTTCGCCGGACGGTCCGCAGAAGGCGAGCCACCGCGTGATCGCCGACCATCTGCGGGCTTCAGTTTTCCTGACCGCAGATGGCGTGCTGCCCTCGAACGAAGGCCGCGGCTATGTGCTGCGCCGCATCATGCGGCGGGCCATGCGCCATGCGCAATTGCTGGGCGCGCGCGACCCGTTGATGCACCGTCTGGTGCCGATCCTGGTGCGCGAGATGGGCCGGGCCTATCCGGAGATCGTTCGCGCCGAGGCGCTCGCCACAGAGACACTGCTGCTTGAGGAGCGCCGCTTCCGCCGCACGCTGGAGCGCGGCCTGCTGATCCTGGAAGAAGAGAGCGCTGGCCTCACCAGCGGCGCGCGCTTTCCCGGCGATGTCGCCTTCAAGCTTTATGACACCTATGGTTTCCCCCTCGACCTGACTGAAGATGCCTTGCGCGGGCGTGGCATCCATGTCGATACCGACGCGTTCAAGACCGCGATGGAGCGGCAGAAGGCCGACGCGCGTGCAGCCTGGCAAGGGTCGGGAGAGGCCGCGACCGATGCGGTCTGGTTCGCCTTGCGCGAGCGCGAAGGGGCCACCGAATTCCTGGGTTATGACACCGAGAGGGCCGAGGGCGTGGTGCGCGCACTGGTCCGCGACGGCATTGAGGTGGATGCGCTTTCCGCCGGCGAGCAGGGATATCTGGTGGTGAATCAGACGCCCTTCTATGGCGAATCCGGCGGTCAGGTGGGAGACACCGGGGAGGTGGCAGGTGAGGGCGGCGTTTTCGCCCACGTTACAGCGACCCAAAAGAAGCTGGGTGACGTGTTCATTCATGATGTTTCGGTAAAGGAAGGCACGCTCCGGGTCGGGGCTCCGGTGTCGCTGGTGGTGAACCACGAGCGTCGTTCAGCGGTTCGGGCGAACCATTCCGCCACCCATCTGCTGCATGAGGCGCTTCGCCGGGTGCTGGGCGACCATGTGGCCCAAAAAGGCTCGCTGGTTGCGCCCGATCGGCTGCGTTTCGATTTCAGCCATCCCAAGCCGGTGACCGAGGCTGAACTGGCCGAGGTCGAGGATATCGCCAACACCTATGTGTTGCGCAACGAGCCCGTCGACACGCGCCTGATGGCGGTAGACGAGGCCATCGAATCCGGCGCCCGGGCGTTGTTCGGCGAGAAATATGGCGACGAAGTGCGCGTGGTGTCCATGGGGACGGACGCCGGCAACGGCGCTCCTTATTCCGTGGAATTGTGCGGCGGCACCCATGTGTCGCGCACCGGCGATATCGGGATTGTCTCCATCGTTTCGGAAAGCGCCGTGGCGTCCGGTGTCCGCCGCCTCGAAGCTCTGACTGCGACTTCGGCGCGCCGTCATCTCAATGCTGCCAATGCGGCGCTGCAATCGGCTGCGGCCAGCTTGAAGACCGTTCCGGGCGAACTCGATTCCCGCATCACGGCGCTGGTCGAGGAGCGCCGTAAGCTGGAGCGGGATCTTGTGGATGCGCGTAAGCGCCTGGCCATGGGCGAGGCTGGTGGCGAGGAACCCCTGCGCACCATCGGCGAGGTGAAGCTGATGGCGAAACAGGTTTCCGGTATCGAGCTGAAGGATCTCAAAAGCCTGGTGGATGAGGGCAAGAAGCGCCTCGGTTCCGGCATCGTCGCCATCGTGGGCGTGACGGATGACGGCAAGGCCGGATTGGTCGTGGGCGTCACAGCCGATCTCGTCGCACGGTTCGATGCGCAGAAGCTGGTTCGCGCCGGCGTCGAAGCGCTCGGCGGCAAGGGCGGCGGGGGCCGCCCGGACATGGCGCAGGGCGGTGGACCTGATGCGAGCAAGGCGGATGCCGCTTTGTCCGCGATCGAGCGCGCGATTGCCGGCTGAGGCCTTTCTTTCCATCGGAGTGCGCGCGTTTGTGCCCTATGTGCGTGCCGCTGGGAGAGGCTTTATGTTCGCTCGGTGCGGGTGATTTTTAGAAAGCCGCGGGATTTGGGGCAACGATGGATCAGGCCTCCGGGCTGAAGGATGTGCTGGTCTATCTGGTGGCAGCGGGCGTGCTCATCCCGCTGTTCCACCGGGCGCGGGTCAGCGCGGTGGTAGGGTTCATCCTTATCGGCGCGGTCATCGGTCCCCATGGCCTTGGGCAATTGGCGGGACAGTTTCCGCTGGTTTCCTACGTCACCATTGCGGATGTGCATCGGGTCGGTCAGTTCGGCGAACTTGGCGTGGTGGTTCTGCTGTTCTTGCTGGGCCTTGAGTTTTCAGCGGGAAAGCTCTGGTCACTGCGGCGCGAAGTGTTCGGCCTCGGGCTGCTCCAGGTGCTATTCTGCGGCGCCGTCCTGGCCATGGGCACTTATCTTAGCGGACTTGCGCCGGCCACCAGCATCGTGGTTGGCTTTGCCCTCGCCATGTCCTCCACCGCCCTGGTGATGCAGCTTCTGCTCGCCGAACGCCGAGCTTTGGCGCCCCTGGGGCGCACAGCTTTGGCGGTGCTGCTGTTTCAGGATCTCACCGTGGTGCCGGTTCTGCTCGCTGCCGAACTGCTGGGGCAGGCGGGCGGGGGCTTGGTCGTGCTGATTTTGACCGCCATAGGGAAAGCAGCCGCTGCCATCGGCATCATCCTGCTTGCCGGTCGCTTCCTCATTGCGCCCCTGGTCGCAGCGGCCGCCGGAACCGGCGCCCGCGATCTTCTGATGGCAGTCACCCTGGTGGTTGTCGCGGGAACCGCAGGTCTCACCCATGCGGCCGGGCTCTCCGCCGCGCTCGGTGCATTCCTGGCCGGAATGCTGCTCAGCGGCACCGCCTATCAGCACCAGATCAGCGTGGATCTCGAACCCTTCAAGGGATTACTCATCGGCGTATTCTTCGTATCGGTGGGCATGAGCCTGGATATGGCGGCGGTGGTGCCGCATCTGCTGGTGATCCTTTTGGCGGCGGCGGCGATCATTCTGGTCAAGCTCGTGCTCACCTTTGCCGCCGCGCGGCTCTTCAGGACAGACCGCCCGCTTGCGGGAGAGCTTGCCGCCCTGCTGGCGCAGACCGGTGAATTTGCTTTCGTCGCCATTGGCTTGCTCCGGGTCAGCGGCGCATTGAACGTCACCCAGGCCGGCATTCTGGTGGCGGTGGTCACGCTGACGCTGATCGTGACGCCGCTCCTGGCACGGATGGGAGGGCTTCTGCGCACGCGGCTGGAACATCAGCAGCAGGATGGACAGAGCATGGAGTTCGATCCGCCGCCTGAAGGGCATGTGGTCATCGGCGGCTTCGGCCGGGTGGGCCGCATCGTTGCCGAGGCGCTGGAGGACGAAGGCGTCCCATTCATCGCGCTGGATGCCGACGCGGGGCGGGTGAGGGCGGAGAGGGCAGCGGGCCGGCAGGTGTTTTTTGGCGATGCCAGCCGGCAGGAGATTCTCGGCCGGGTGATCGGGGCGCGGGCAAGCGCCTTTGTGGTCACGCTGGATGCCGCTCCGGCTGCAGAGGGCATGGTTCGCGCGGCACGTGCCCTCCAGCCGGATGCCATCATCTTGGCGCGGGTGAAAGATGCCGCCCATGCCCAGCGGCTGGCGCGCCTCGGCGCCAGCAATGTCATTCCCGAGACCGTGGAGGCGAGCCTGCATCTGGCTGGCATGCTTTTGCAGACGCTCGGCTTGCCGGAAGAGGCTGTGGCGCGGCGGATCGACCAGGCGCGGGAGCGCGAACGCGTCCGCTTGACCTCGGTGTCGAGCGAGTGAGCCGACACGCCGGCGCCGGGCGGGGAAGCATAAGGGGCCTCGCCCGCCGCGTTCGGCGGCGGGCGAGGCGGTTTTGGCTCGATCAGGCCGCCATGGCCTTGTTCAGATTTTCGGAAATCTTGTCCAGGAAGCCGGTGGTGGAAAGCCACTTCTGGTCAGCGCCCACCAGCAAGGCGAGATCCTTGGTCATGTCGCCGGCTTCGACGGTATCGACGCACACCTTTTCCAGCGTGTCGGCGAACTTGGCCAGTTCGTCATTGCCATCAAGCTTGGCGCGATGGGCGAGGCCCCGCGTCCAGGCGAAGATGGAGGCGATGGAATTGGTGGAGGTTTCCTTGCCCTTCTGATGCTCGCGATAATGGCGGGTCACGGTTCCGTGGGCGGCTTCCGCTTCCACGGTCATGCCATCCGGTGTCATCAGAACGGAGGTCATGAGGCCAAGCGAACCGAAGCCCTGGGCCACGATGTCGGACTGCACGTCGCCGTCATAATTCTTGCAGGCCCACACATAGCCGCCGGACCATTTCAGGGCCGAGGCCACCATGTCGTCGATCAGGCGGTGTTCATAGGTCAGCTTGCGCTTCTCGAACTCCTCCTTGAACTCGGCGTCGTAAATCTCCTGGAAGATATCCTTGAAGCGCCCGTCATAGGCCTTCAGGATCGTGTTCTTGGTGGAGAGATAGACCGGATAGTTCCGGTTCAGGCCGTAGTTCAGCGAGGCGCGGGCGAAATCGCGGATCGACTCGTCAAGATTGTACATCGAGAGCGCAACGCCAGCGCCGGGGTACTTATAGACTTCCTTCTCGATCTTGGTGCCGTCCTCACCCACGAAGGTGATGGTCAGCGTGCCCTTGCCGGGAACCTTGAAGTCGGTGGCGCGGTACTGATCGCCGAATGCATGGCGGCCGACGATGATGGGCTGGGTCCAGCCCGGGACCAGACGCGGCACGTTCTTGCAGATGATCGGCTCGCGGAAGATGACGCCGCCGAGGATGTTGCGGATGGTGCCGTTGGGCGACTTCCACATTTCCTTCAGGTTGAATTCCTTCACGCGCGCTTCATCCGGCGTGATGGTGGCGCACTTCACGCCAACGCCGTGCTTTTTGATGGCTTCAGCGGCGTCGATCGTCACCTGGTCGTTGGTGGCATCGCGGTTCTCGACCGAGAGATCGTAATATTCAAGGTCGATATCGAGATAGGGGTGGATCAGCTTGTCCTTGATGTACTGCCAGATGATCCGCGTCATCTCATCGCCGTCAAGTTCGACGACAGGATTTGCCACCTTGATCTTCGCCATGTGGACGACCTTTCGGGGCGCTCTGAGAGCGTAAAAGAGGGTCAATGGGTGATGGCGTATCGGCCCGCGCCCCGCTGGCGCCGACGACACCCCGCCCGGCGAGGTCGCTATAGCATTCACGCTTCAGAAGAAGAAGCGTGTGGGACCTCGACTTTGGCGAAGGGGGCATGCAAGAGAGCCTGCAAAAGGGAAAATGGATGCCCGGCGCAGGAACTGACAGCACGAAGCCGTGGATCGATGGCGGTCCGGTGGTGATTCTGGTCGAGCCCCAGCTCGGCGACAATATCGGCTCGGCCGCCCGCGCGATGGGCAATTTCGGCCTGTCCAGGCTTCGCCTCGTCAATCCGCGCAATGGCTGGCCGGATGAGCGGGCGCGAGTCTTCGCGGCTGGGGCCGACCGTATCCTTGAGGATGCGGTGGTCTATCCCGACATGCGTTCCGCCCTTGGCGACGTGAATTTTGCGATTGCCGCCACCGCCCGAGAACGCGGCATGGCGAAGCGGGTGCTCAGTGCCGATGCCGCTGCAAGCGAGGCTGCCGCGCGGCTTGCCCAGAACGAGGATGTGGCGCTGGTGTTCGGCCGCGAGCGCACCGGCCTCTATACGGAGGAGGTCTCGCTCTGCGACGTCATCCTCACCTTGCCGGTGAACCCCGCTTTTGCCTCCCTGAACCTTGCGACCGCGGTGTCAGTGGTTGCCTATGAATGGTTCAAGCTGTCCACCGGCGGCGTGCTGCCCTTTGCCACGGCTGAAAAATCGCCTGTGGCGGAGAAGAAGGATCTGCTGGCGTTCTTCGATCATCTGGAATCGGAGCTCGAAGCCGCAGCATTCTTCCGCTCGGCGGACAAGCAGCCCTCCACGACCCGCAACATCCGCAACATCTTTCACCGCATCGCTCTTTCCAAGCAGGACCTCGCCACGCTCCACGGCATGATCACTTCCCTCGTCGAGGGGCGGATCGGTCGGGAAAAGCGCAAAGCAGAGCGCAATGAGAAGGCCGCCGCGAAGAGAGAGCGGGGCGTTGCGGGTGCTGGATCTTCATCTGAAGACGGGGAGGAGTGAGTTCAAACCGTCCACAGGCAAATGAGATGGCTTCGCTTTTTTTGCCTGCAGGGGTTTCCTTCCCCGGTCACCATTGTTACATACACGCCACTGACACGCCGGTTCGCCGGCAAATCGTCAGCTCTGACGCGGGGTGGAGCAGCCCGGTAGCTCGTCAGGCTCATAACCTGAAGGTCACAGGTTCAAATCCTGTCCCCGCAACCAACGGTTCTTGCGAAAGCAAGGCAGCCAAAACCCCGGCCGTCCGAAAGGACGCCGGGGTTTTTCTTGTTCGCTGCAAACCGCAGGATCGCGGGTCGCCGCGCAGCACGATTGCCAGCGCGGCCTCGTCGGGCGCGAGCGTTACCTGATCGATCAGCGCCCGGAAAACTTCTGTAGCTTCGGCTTTGCCATCCTCGTTCTGCAGGCCCTCATAGAGTGCCGCGATCCGCTACCGATAAATCTCCGCCATTTGGATGCAGGAGGGGCGGTTATGGCTCGACCGCGACAGATGGGTTCCCATCTGTCGCGGTCGAGCTACGAGGAAGCGACCGGGCGCACGGGAGGTCTCCGCGTCAGATCATGGCCAGCGCTTGAGGCCCCATCGCCGGGAGCCGGGCCGAGAGCGCATCGGTGATCTGCGCCGGTGTGTCGACCACAACAATGCCTGCCGCCTCGAGGGCCGCGCGCTTGGCGGGATAGCCGCCGGAACTGCCTGTCACGATCGCGCCGGCATGCCCCATCTTCTTGCCGGGCGGCGAGGCGCGGCCGGCGATGAAGGCGACGACCGGCTTCTTCATGTTGGCCGCATATTCCGCCGCCTTCTCCTCCATGTATCCGCCGATCTCGCCCACCATCACCACGGCGTCGGTGCCGCGGTCCTCGTCGAGGGCCTGCAGCGCGTCGCGGGTCGTGGTGCCGATCATCGGATCGCCGCCGATGCCGAGAAAGGCGGACTGGCCGAGGCCCGCGCGGGTGAGATTGAGGCAGATCAGCGTCCCGAGACTGCCGCTGCGCGAGATCACGCCGATGCGCCCGGGCTTGAAGATGTTCGGATTGTGCCCCGGCATGATGCCCACGAACCCCTCGCCGGGGGTCACCAGCCCCGCCGTGTTGGGGCCGACGATCCGGGTGCCGCTCCGCGCCGCAGCGCGGTGCATGGCCATCACATCGTGGGCCGGGATGTGCTCGGTGAGCACCACCAGGAGCCCGGCGCCGGCATGTATGGCATCAAGCGCGGCTTCCTTGGCCGCGGCGGGGGGAATGAACATCACCGCCACGTCGAACGGTACGGCGCGTGCCGCCTCCTGCGCCGTGGCGAAGAGAGGCACACCGAGATGGGTCTCCCCGGCCCGCTTGGGATTGACGCCAGCGACGATCTGGGTGCCTTCCCCCATCATCTTTTCGGCCCAGAACGAGCCCTGCTTTCCGGTAAGGCCCTGGACGAGCACGCGGTAATGCTTGCGAAAGATGATCATCGGGCAGCCTCCACCGCGGCCTTGACCGCGTCCTCCATGAGATCGAACGGCTCTATGCCGAGGCGCTCGCGCACTAGGCGCACCGCCTCGTCCTCGCCGGTACCGTGGATCGAGAAGTAGACGGGCAAGGTCGGCTTCAAGGTCTCCCATGCCTTGACCACCCCCTCCGCCATCACATCCGTTCGCGCGAAGGCGCCGCAGAAGTTCACGACGAGGCTCTTCACGCCGGGATTGGAGAGCACGAGGTCCAGCGCTGTTTCCGCCTTGGTGTAGGCTTCGCCGCCGATCTCCAGGAAATTGGCGGGCCGGCCGCCGAAATGGGCGATGACGTCCATGGTGGTCATGGTGAGCCCAGCGCCGTTAGCGAGCACGCCGACATTGCCGTCGAGCTGGATGAACTTTAGCCCGGTGGCGGCACCGCGCCGCTCCAGATCGGTCGCGGGCTCGCTGGCCGCGGCGGCGGCTAGCTCGGGCTGGCGAAAGGCGGAGGAATCGTCGAGCGTAAACTTGCAGTCGAGCGCCACCACCTGCCCGTCCGAAAGCTCGGCGAGCGGGTTGATCTCGATCAGTTCCGCATCGCTGGCGACATAGGCGTCATAGAGACGCGCGAGCACGTCCGTCACCTGCTCACTCGCCTGGCCGAGGTCGAGACCACGCACCAAAGCGGCGGCATCGGTCCGCCTGAAACCGGCCTCGGGATCAACGAGGGTGCGCCGAAGCGCGTCCGGCCGCGATGCCGCGACCTCCTCGATGTCCATGCCGCCCTCGGTCGAGAATAGCACGAGAGGACGCCGGCTCGCGAAGTCGGAAAGAACGGCGGCATAGAATTCGCGTGAGATCGCGGCGCACGCCTCGACCAGGACGGCTTCGACCACATGGCCGTCGATCGACATGGCCAGGATCGCCGCGGCCGCGGCCTTGGCGGCCTCCGGCGTGTCGGCCCGCTTGATGCCCCCGGCCTTGCCGCGCTTGCCGGTCGGCACCTGCGCCTTGACAACGCAGGGGCCGATGATCCGGCAGGCGTCGGCCGCCTCCTCGGGGGTGAGGCAGAGGATGCCTTGGGGGATCGCAATCCCTGCAGGCGCGAGGACGAGGGCCTTGGCGGCCTGCTCTACGAGGTTCATCGACCTTGCTCCCTGGTAGCGTCCACTGGGCCGATCTTCTGCCAATGGGGGCCGAACAGCTCCTCCTCGGTGGGCCTGTCCTCGGGGATCGGAGTCACGAGATGGGTGATGTTCATGAAATGGCGGAAGCTCAAATTCTCCGAGATGGAATTCTTCTGCCAGGAGCCGCAGCCCATGGAGAGGGTGAAGCCCAGGCCGGAGTCGAAGCCGCCGCCATTGCCGAAGGTGTGTGCGAAGTTCACCAGCACGCGCACCACCTCAAGATCTTCCGCGAGCTCGCGGGCGCGATCCATGTTCTTGGTATGGAGGCCCACCGAGTGGCCTTTGCCTTGATGGTCGAGGACCTTGCGCACCTGCTCCTTGGCGGCCGCGAAGTCTGGCACCTTGTAGACGGTGAGCACGAGCGCGAGCTTCTCCCCGGAGAACGGGCGATCGCGTCCCACACCGTCGTCCTCCACGAGAAAGAAGGACTTGCCTCTGGCTTCGGGGGAGAGCTCGAACGCCTCGGCGAGCACGCCGGCGTCGCGGGCGATGAGGTTGCGGTTGAGCTTGCCCTTCACCCACAGGCGCTCGGCGATGCGCGCTTTCTCCGCGCTGTCGCAACGATGGGCGCCCGCCCGTTCCAAAGCCGCGATGGCCTCCTCATAAACGCTCGCCACGATGGTGACCGAGTTCTCCGAGGAGCAGGACGTGGAATTGTCGAAGATCTTGGAGGCGCGGATCTTGACCGCCGCGGCATCGAGATCGGCGGTCTCATCGATGATGACCGGCACGTTGCCCGCGCCGACTCCGATGGCTGGCGTACCGCTGGAATAGGCGCGGCGCACATTGTCCTGCGAGCCCGTGACCACCACGAGATCGCAGGCCTTCATCAGGGCGTCGGTGCTCTCCTTGGTGACCGGGTGCGGCAGCACCTGGACGAGGTCGGCGGGCAGGCCGATGCGCTCCAACTCATCACGCATGAGGGCCACGGTGCGAGCGGTGGTGGCGTATCCCGCGGGCGATGGGGCGATGACAATGGCGTTGCGCGCCTTGATCGCCATCATGGCCTTGTTGACGGGCGTCGCGGCCGGATTGGTGGAGGGGGTCACCGCCCCGATCACCCCCATGGGCTTGGCGTATTTCACGATGCCGAGGGCCTCGTCATGCGCGATGACGCCCACCGAGCGCCCACGCAAGAGATCGCGCAGGGTGCCGAAGGTCTTGCGCTGATTCTTGATGATCTTGTCGGGCACATTGCCGAGATGGGTGTCCGCCACCGCCAGCTCGGCGAGGGCGCGGGCATTTTCCGGTTTGTAAATGGCCCAGGCGATGGCCCGCACGGCGGCGTCGGCAGTCTCCTGGTCTACGTTGGCGAACTGGCCCTGGGCCGCGCGGGCGGCGCGTACGGTGCGATCGACCGCAGCGCTCGCGTCATCTACGGCTTCGAGCGGCATTATGGCAGCCTGTACCATTGTTTGTCTCCCTTGCGTTGTTTCGAGTTGCAAGATGTCCTCTGGCAAAGGCCTGCACGACCCCCGCTCCAGGAACCGCGCAAACTCAGACCAAAGAGTATTTAGATGCCGCGTTGCGAAAGAGACCCAGTGGGCCGACTCCGCCTCGGCCTCAATGTCTGACGTGGTCTGTCGCCTCCCGGATCTCGCCCCGGAGGGCAGCGGAACCAGACTTGAGGCACGCAAACGTCGGGCGAAATTTACTGTCTGAACTTCTTCACTCACACTGCGTGTGATCTATTCGGCCGGTGCGTGGCGCCGGCCGGGAATCAGGTTGCTGATCACGGGCAGTAGCAGCGTCAGGATCACGAGCCCGAGGATGGTGCCGGAGATCGGGCGCGTGAAGAACACGGTCCAATCGTTCTGGAACGAGATCATGGAATTCATAAAGGATTCCTCGGCCAGAGGTCCGAGGATCACGCCCAGCACCATAGGCGCGATGGGAAAGCGCATGCGCTCGAATATGTAGCCGACCACGCCGAAGCCGAGCATCAGCCAGAGGTCGGTGACGTTGGAGCGGATCGACAACGCGCCGATGAAGCAGAAGACCATGACGAAGGCGGAGACGACCGCCTCGGGAAAGTCCATGATCTTCACCAGCGGGCGAATGGCAAAATAGCCCAGCGCGCACATCCCGACGATGCCGATGAAGAGCGAGGCGAAGATGGTGTAGACCATTTCCGGCGAGGTGATCATCACCTGCGGGCCTGGCTGCACGCCGTGCAGCATGAAGGCGCCGAGAATTGCCGCCGTGGCACCGCTGCCGGGGATGCCGAGCGCGAGGAGGGGAATCAGCGCCCCGCCCACCGAGGCGGTCGCCGCGCTCTGCGGCGCGACGATGCCCTCCGGCACGCCACTCCCCATGCGGGCGCGCTGACGGCCGAACTGGCTCTCGATACCGTAGCCGACGAACGAGGCGATGGTCGCGCCCGCTCCGGGTATGATGCCGACCACGTGACCGATCAGCGTCGAGCGCAGGAGCATTCCCTTCAGTCCGGAGATTTCCTTGAGACTCGGCAACTTTGTGCGAGTGTCGCTCACGCCCTGGAGCGGGACCGAGGCGAAGCCGATCTCAAGCCGTGCGAGCACCTCTGCCACGCCGTAGGCGCCCACCATCACGACCAGGAACTCGATGCCGTCGGCGAGGATCGGCAGGCCGAAGGTGAAGCGGTAGGAGCCATAGATCGCATCGGAGCCGACGCAGGCGACAAGCAATCCCACCGACAGGCTGATCAGCGCAGAGGACAGCGAGCCCTTGCCGAGCGAGATCACGCTGGCGAGCCCGAGCAGGACGATGGCGAAATATTCGGGGGAGGAGAATTGCAGCGCGAAATGCGCCACCGGCTTGGTCAGGATCACCATGATCGCGGCGGAGATTAGACCGCCGATAAGCGCCGCGATCAGCGTCCAGCCCAGAGCCTTCGCCGGCTGACCCTTCTTGGCCATGGCATAGCCGTCCCACAGCAACGGCACATGGATCGGCTCGCCGGGAATGCGGAACAGGATCGACGTGAAGGCGCCGCCATAGGTGCCCGAGACATACATGGCAGTCAGCAGGATGATCGCCGAGGTGACGTCCATCTGATAGGTGAAGGGAAGGAACAGAACGACCCCCATCACCAGCGTCAAGCCGGGCAGGATGCCCACGACGAGGCCGACGACGAGGCCGACGAACAACATCAGCATGTGGTTTGGCGTGAGACAGGCGATGAAGCCCGCGCCGAGCTGCGTGAGAGTGTCGAGCATGTGAGGCGCCTTTGCAGGGATCTGGTTTCGCGGGCTCAGGGCAGGCTGACGATGAGGTCGGTGATGATGTCGAACGGCGGCAGGCCGCGCGGCAGCGAGACGTAGACCACCTTCAGGAACAGGACGCTGAGCACCGCGCTGCCGATGAAGGCTGCGGCCCAGATCGTGCCGTGCTTGCGGAACCGGCCGAGATACATGAAGCCCGCGAGGAAGAAGAAGGTGGCGAGCGGAAAGCCGACGATGCCGAGCGCCAAGCCGTAGACGCCGCACATACCCATGCCGCCCAAAAGGAGGGGCAGGCTGCGGTCCTGCAAATCCTCCACGCCGGCCGAGGGCTCGGAGGCTTCGAGCTGATCGGCGATGCCATGCGCTTCCTTATGGTTCGGCGAGACGACCGCCCGCACCAGTTCGATCAGGCTGACGACGCCCATCAGGCCGATGGCCAGCTTGGGCCAGAAATCGGGACCGAGCTCGCCGGGCCGGGCGGCGAAGTCGATCTGGTTCGCGAAATGCCATAGCGCGGCTACAATGACGATGAGCACGCCATAGGGCAGTGCCGCTGAGATACGGTTCGTCAGCGCGTGCGTGGTCATGCGACCCTCCTCGACGCGAAAGTGGACTGTGCTGTGGAACCCCTTGCGAGGGCGAGCGCCCGGACAGCGTGACCGGGACGCAGGCGCGATCAGGAGGGCTTTGCGAGCGCCTTCATCTCTTTCAACTGCTGTTCGAGGAACGCCGTTGACTGGCTCGCCGATAGGTAGCTGGCGGGATCGGCGATCTGCTCGCGGAGGAACTTCTTGTATTCCTCGGTTGCCGCCACTTTGCCCAACACGGAATCGATCTTGGACATGGCTGCTGTCGGCGTGCCCGCGCGCAGGATCACGGCGCGGAACTGCGGCAACGCCACCTCGTATCCGAGCTCATAGGAGCAGGGGATGTCCTTGAAGTCGGGGAAGCGCTTCTTGCCGAACACCATAAGCGGCCGCATCTGCTTGCCGTTTAGGAAGCTGCCGACGTCGCCCGCCTGCTCGTAGAGGGCATCGGCGTGGCCGCCAAGGATCGAGATGTACCGTTCGCTCGGCTTGGAAAAGGGGACCTGGATGACGCTGACGCCCTTCCCCGCAAGATAGTTGAGCGAAAAATCGTCGACGCTGCCGAATCCGAGTGTCGCCACCTTGAGCTTGTTGGGGGTGGCCTTGGCTTCCTTCTCGAAGTCGGCCCAGGTCTTGAAGCGGCTGTCTTGCGCGACAAAAATGAAGGACGGCGCCTGGATCATTACCGCTGCAGGCGCGATGTCGGAAAGCTGCCAGCGCGGGTTTGTGCCGGCAAGGAGGGCGTGGGCGTCGGCGATATAGATCGCAGCCGAATAGCCATCCGCCGGCGTGGCGAGAAGCTTGGCCATGCCGGTGGCGCCGGTGCCTCCGGGCACGTTCACCACCGGAATGCCCTGGCCGAACATCGGTTCAGCGAGCTTGCCGACCTGACGGGCGAGCTGATCTGCTCCCCCGCCCGGCCCCCAGGGCACGATCATTTCGATCGGCCGCACCGGGAACTTCTCCTCGGCGGCAAGCGCAGGTCCGCACAACGAGGGTCCCGCCACAGCAATGGCGCCCCCAGCGTATAGAAAATGGCGTCGTGATAGGTTCACTTGAAATTCCTCCCTATCCGGTCTTTGCCATCCGTCGGTTGACCCAACGTGATGCTGCCCGGATGCTTTTGCGCGACTCGTTTCGATGACTACCGACGGACTGAAGACAGAATGGTTGGTCCGAAGATGGGCCAGAGGGCTTGGCGTGATCCCTTGGCCCGACGCGACAACAGGGTAGACAAAAAAACAGTACAGTCACCATGCGATACGTCGAAATTTATTGTATTGATCGCAATCATTCGCAATTCTTATGACCATGATCCCTGACCTCGACATTGCCTTGGTCCGAACCTTCCTCGCCATCGTGGACACGGGGGGCCTGACTTCGGCTGGGCGGGTGGTTGGCCGGACCCAGCCGGCCATCACGCAGCAGATCAAGCGGCTCGAGGATACCCTGGAGCGCCCGCTCTTCGACCAGGATCGGCGGCATCTGAGGCTGACGCCCGATGGAGAAGTGTTCCTCGAATACGCGCGCGCAATTCTGCGCCTCAACGATGAGGCCCGCGCGCGCTTCGGCGCTCCGGATATTCACGGCGCGGTCACGCTTGGCGTGCCGGATCTCTACGCCGCTTATCTCCTGCCGCAGCTCCTGCGCCGTTTCGCGCGCGCCCATCCGCATGTGGAAATCGAGATGCGCTGCATGCGCAGCGTCCATCTTTACGAGGCGATGCAGCGCGACGAGCTGGACCTCGTCATCGCCACGCTTCAGCCTGACGAGAAGATCGGTGCGGTGGTGCGCCGGGAACCGCTGACATGGGTCGCGGGGCCGCATGATCTGCCGGAGGCGGAGGAGGTGGTGCCGCTCGCTGTCCTGCCGCCAGGCAGCGTCTATCGCCAGCGGGCACTGGAGGCGCTTGGTCGCGCCGGCCGGCGCTGGACCATCACCTCCTTCAGCGAGAGCTTGGCCGGGCTTCAGGCGGCGGTGTTCGCGGGGCTCGCCGTCTCAGTGTTCCCGCGCTGCGCGGTGCAGCCCGGCATGCGGTGCCCAGGGCCGGCCGAGGGGCTGCCCGATCTTCCGGCGATCGAGCTGGTGCTGCACCGCCGTCCTATGGCGCTGAGCGCCGCCGCCGAGCATCTCGGCGACTTCGTCGAGCGCGAGCTGGCACAAATCTCGCCATTTCATCCCACGGTCGTTGTGGACGGATCGCCCTCCCTGCCGCCGCGCCTCGGCGTGGTGCGGGGCTGAGGAGGAGGCAGGCTGGGCGGGCCACCTTGCTTGCGGTCACGGCAATCGCATTCCCGCGATCTTCCGGCGCGCGCGCCTACTCCTCGATGCTTCTCGGCATGCCGGCATTGATCACCGGCTCACTGATTCCGGCTCGACGGCTGTTCGCGCCGCGACGTGCCGCGCGGGGCCCGCACCTCAGGCGAGACC
Organism: Roseixanthobacter psychrophilus; assembly: GCF_043195195.1. NCBI lineage: Bacteria > Pseudomonadati > Pseudomonadota > Alphaproteobacteria > Hyphomicrobiales > Xanthobacteraceae > Roseixanthobacter > Roseixanthobacter psychrophilus. The sequence goes on along the minus strand of NZ_JBAFWT010000008.1, from coordinate 125,071 downwards.
TTGTCCGTCGTCCTGCTCATCATAGCCCCATTCTCTCAGGAGTTGGGGCGTCCGACAAACCCGGCGCGGTTCACTCCATAGACGTTACTCCATAGAATCGGTGAACCGCCCCCCAGCTTATTGAATAGAGACAGCTTCACTGCCCATATTGAGTCGCCTGGGCGATTCAATATTGAGCAGATCCGGCCCTCGGGACATGGCGAAGTCCTTGGAGCCAATGTGAAAAGGCTGGGTGGGCGCCTTGGCGCCCACCCAGCCGGGACCCGGGGGCTCGTGAATTTCACTCGGCCGCTTCAGCCCAGATCGGCCGTTGCGGGCGCATGTCGGCCTTGTCGATGCCGGCGACACGCACCGGCTTCTTCATGGCATCGCGGCGGAAGGGCTCGCCCAGTTCCTGGTTCAGGATGATCTCGATGAAGGTGGTGATCCCCTTCTTCTGGTCCTCGGCCGCCGTTTTCAGTGCCTCGGTGACCTCCTGCGGGGTGCGCGCCGCCACGCCCTTGAAGCCGCAGGCCTCCGCGATCTTCGCGTAGCTCAGCTTGAGGTCGAGCTCGGTGCCGACGAAGTTGTTGTCGTACCAGAGCGTCGTGTTGCGCTTCTCCGCACCCCACTGATAGTTGCGGAACACCACCATGGTGATGGCTGGCCATTCCTCGCGACCGATGGAGGTCATCTCGTTGATGGAGATGCCGAACGCTCCGTCGCCCGCAAAGCCGAACACCGGGGTGTCGGGGGCGCCGATCTTCGCGCCGATGATGGATGGGAAGCCGTAGCCGCAGGGTCCGAACATGCCCGGCGCGAGATATCTGCGCCCCGCCTCGAAGGTGGGATAGGCATTGCCGATGGCGCAGTTGTTGCCGATGTCCGTGGAGACGATGGCATCGTGCGGCAGGCCCACCTGGATGGCCCGCCAGGCTTCGCGGGGCGACATGCGGTCCTTATCCCGCTCGCGGGCGTCGGCATTCCAGCGGGTGCCCGGATCGTCGTCCTCGTGGTCCATGGAGGACAGCGCCTGCAGCCAGGCGGACTTGGTGCGGTGGATCAGCGCCTTGCGCTCCTCGCGGCCGGTATCGCCCGCTGCGTTGGAGAGCTGGTCGAGGATCTGCTGAGCCACCTGCTTGGCGTCGCCGCAAATGCCCACCGAGATCTTCTTGGTAAGGCCGATGCGGTCGGCATTGATGTCGACCTGGATGATCTTGGCGTCTTTCGGCCAGTAGTCGATGCCGTATCCGGGCAGTGTCGAAAAGGGATTGAGACGGGTGCCCAGCGCCAGCACCACGTCCGCCTGCGCGATGAGCTCCATCGCCGCCTTCGAGCCGTTATAGCCGAGCGGCCCCACCGCCAAGGGATGGCTGCCGGGGAAGGAATCATTGTGCTGGTAGCCGCAGCACACCGGCGCCGACAGGCGCTCGGCCAAAGCCGCGGATTCGCCGATGGCTTCGCCGATCACCACGCCGCCGCCATTGAGGATAACCGGGAACTTGGCTTCCGACAGGAGCTTGGCCGCTTCCGCGATAGCGCCCTTGCCGCCCGAGGAGTGCTCGAGTCGCACGATCTGCGGCAGCTCGATGTCGATCTGCTGGGTCCACATGTCCCGCGGCACGTTCATCTGCGCCGGAGCGCAGCCGCGCCAAGCCTTCTCGATAACCCGGTTCAGGACCTCGGCGACGCGGGAGGGATCGCGCAGCTCTTCCTGGTAGCAGACCATGTCGCGGAACAGGGCCATCTGCTCCACTTCCTGGAAGCCGCCCTGGCCGATGGTCTTGTTGGCCGCCTGGGGGGTCACCAGCAGCATGGGAGTATGATTCCAGTAAGCGGTCTTCATGGCGGTCACGAAGCCGGTGACGCCAGGGCCGTTCTGGGCGATGGCCATGGCCATCTTTCCAGTCACGCGGCTGTAGCCATCGCAGATGAGGCCTGCATTGGTCTCATGGGCGCAGTCCCAGAAGCAGATGCCGGCGGCGGGGAACAGGTCGGACACGGGCATCATGGCCGAGCCGATGATGCCGAAGGCATGCTCGATGCCGTGCATCTGCAGAACTTTTACAAACGCCTCTTCGGTGGTCATCTTCATGGTGCTTCTCCTTGGCCGGGCGGACTGACACGGACATCACCCGCGCGAGGCGGCGCCCGGTGCGAGGTCCCAAAATCGGTACGTCCCTCAGTTCTTTGCGACGTCTCGTCGGATCACGCGGCGACCGTGGCCGGTGCCAGTGCGCCCTCCCTTGACTTTAGCCATGGAGTTCATCGCTAGCTTCCGCGGAACATGCGGCCTTCGAACCGACGCCGCACGCCGGAAATCTGACCGCTGTCGATCCTCGCCGCAAGAGATAGTTTCAATTTTTAGCTCAAAATGCGATAAAAAACGGAATATGAGATCTGAGAAGATGGACGATATCCCTGACGCCCCACCCGCAATGAAGGCATTCGGCCTCCTGGAGGTCATCGCCTCCATGGACCATGCCCCGACGCTGGCGGAGCTTACAGAAGTGGCGGACCTTCCGAAGCCGACCCTTCACCGGTGGCTGGCGATGCTGGAGAACGCCGATCTGATCCACCGCCTGCCCGATGGGCGCCGCTATGAGCTGGCGTCGCGGGCGACCACGCTCGCCTTCTCCATCCTCGCGAACAGCCCGGGCTCGGTGCGGCGTCATCAGATCCTGCAGAAGGTGGCCGCCGACCTCGGGGAATCCTGCAATTTCACCGTGCTACAGGGCTATGAGGTAGTCTATCTCGACCGTGTCGAGGCCTCCTTGCCCTTGCGGGTCGCGTTCCAGAAGGGCTCCCATGTGCCGGCTCACTGCTCGGCGTCGGGCAAATTGTTCCTGGCCATGATGTCGCCGGCCAAGCGCTTACGGCTGCTGCACGCGACGAGCCTTGAGCGTTACACTCCCAACACCCTTACCGATCTGGCCGCGCTCGACGAAGAGTTTGCTCAGGTGAAACGGCAAGGCTACGCGCTGGACGATGAGGAATTCCTCTCCGGCCTTTTCTGCATCTCCGTGCCCATATTCGATCTCGCCCGGGGCGAATGCGTGGCTGCCTTGGCGCTCCAAGCCCCCATCGTGCGCCTGTCCCGCGCCAATGCCGATGAGCGCCTTCCCGCGCTCCGATCGGCAGCGGAGGCCCTGGCGACAACGCTGACATGACCTGAACTTTCGATCGGAGAGCACACCAACATCGATGCTGGAGATGAGCGCTTCCCAACCCTTGTCGCTATGGAGGATGCGGGCGGCGGGCATCTGCTTCAGGAGAGCCGACCCCGCCGTGCAATCAACGACTTGGGCTCCGGTGAGCAGGAAGGCGATTGGCCGATAGTAGCGGCCCGTCAGCGCGTGGATCCGTGAGCCAGAAACGATCCCGATTCAACCGTGCTTCCTCCCGGAAGCCGTGAATTACGCCAAGCCCGCGAAGACAACCATTTTATGGGTCCCAGCCCTGGACTGCACGCCCTGCACGCAATGGCGCTGGCGATGACGAGCGCGACGCGGGCAGGACCCGTGGTCAAGGCATGCCTCACCCCTGGTCGCCGCCGCCGACGGGCAGCACGGTCCCCGTGATGTAAGAGGCCTCGTCCGAGGCGAGGAACAGGATCGCCGCCGCGATCTCGCGAAGCTCGCCGTAGCGGCCGAGATGGGTCGCGCGTACGGTCTGATCCACCACGTCCTGTATCCAGGCCTTGTCCTGCTCGGTGGGGACATCCGAGCCGCGAGGGATGCGGCGGGGTGGGGCGGTGACCCCCCCCGACGCGACAGCATTGACCCGGATTCCCGTGCCGGCGAGCTCGAAGGCAAGTGAGGCGGTGAGCGCATTTACTCCACCCTTCGACGCCGAATACGGGATCCGGTTGATGCCCTTCGTGGAGATGGAGGAGACATTGACGATCGCGCCGCGCTCCTGCGCGAGTAGGTAGGGCAGCACGGTCCGGCAGCCCCACAGGGTGGGGAACAGCGAGCGGCTGATCTCCGCCGTAATCTGGCGTTCGTCGAACTCCTGGAACGGCCGCATCCAGATGGCACCGCCCACGTTCGTCACCAGCACGTCGATGGCGCCGAACGTGGCATTGGCGTGCGCCATCACACGTTCATTGGCCGCATATGTCTCGAGGTCCTCCTCCAGTGCCGTGACGCGGCCGGCCCCGTGCGCCGCCTCGATCTCCCGCGCCACCTCCTGCACGAGGCCGGAGCGGTCCACGATGACGAGGCGCGCGCCTTCAGCCGCGGCGTCGAGAGCGACCTGCTTGCCCACGCCCTGCGCCGCGCCGGTGACGACGACGCTCTTGCCCTCGAAGCGTGGGGCGGGTGTCGGATGTGCCATGAAGTGTCCTCCGGGGCGCTTGCGGCCCGTCAGCACGGGCTCGCCTTGCTGGATGGGGTCGAGGGCTCAGTGAGCCGGGACGTGGGTGCGGTTCACCACCGTCTGCGGGGCATTCTCGCGCTCCTTCGTCAGCACGATGTCGAAACCGGTGCGGGCGAAGGGCTGATTGAGCCCGGCGGCGTGGATCTCCTCGGCACTGGTGACGCGCTCCAGCGCGACGACTAGCTCGTCGCGGGTGCCGAAGGCGAAATCCGTGTAGAGATACTTGTCACCGATGAAGTTGAACTGCGTCGTCAGCTGCCGGTGGCCCGGGGCCGAAATGAAATAGTGGACGTGCGCGGGGCGCTCGGCATGGCGGCCAAAGGCCATCATCAGCTGGCGCGTGGCGCTCTCTGGCGGGCAACCGTAGCCGTTCGGAACGATCGTGCGGGCGCGGTAGCGACCGTTCTCGTCCGTTTCGATGCGGCGCCGCAGATTGTAGGGCGCCTGCTCGCCATCGATGAAGGAATAGCCGCCCTTGGAATTGGCGTGCCAGATGTCCACGATGGCCCCGGGGATGGGCTTTCCATCCTCGTCTGTCACTTGGCCCTCGATGATGAATATCTCTCCGGGGTCGGTGCCGTCGTCCATCCGAGCCTCGCCCTTGGAGAGCGGCGCGCCGGCGACGTAAAGCGGTCCCTCGATGGTGCGGAGGGTGCCGCCGGCGAGGCCGGCGAGGCGTTCCGCCTCGTCCAGGCGCAGGTCGAGGAAATGCTCAATCGCGACGCCGGGCACCAGCAGGCCCAGTTCGTCGTTCTTTGCCGCCTTGCCGATGAAAGCGACTGCGGCCCAGAACTCGTCCATCGAGACATCGCACTCGTCGATGATCTGCATGATGCGATAGAGAAGCTTCTCCGTTACTTCCTTGACGCGCGCGTTGCCCTCGTCGGTGTCGGCGCCCGCAGCGCGCGCTGCAAGGGCCTTCATTTCATGGTCGGGGATCAGGTTTGCAGGCATGGCGTTTCCTAGTTTATTTGATTGACGCGGATGATGAGAGAAAAGACCCTCGCCTAGTGCCCTGGCTTCGTGCTGGCAACGACGTGGAGCGAACGCTCCGCGCGGTCGCGGCGGAAGCGGTTCAGCTGCTGCTCGCAGAGCTTCACGCCGAGACCGGGGCCGGTGGGGACGGCGAGGCCGAAGTCAGCATAGTCCAGCGGCGTCTCCAGTATTTCCTCGGTGAGCAGGAGGGGACCGAACAACTCCGTGCCCCATTCGAGCCGTCCGAGGGTGGAGAAGAGGTGCGCGGATGCGGCCGTACCGATGCCGCCTTCCAGCATGGTGCCGCCGTAAAGGCCGATACCGGCGGCTTCCGCGATGGCGGCCACCCGCCCTGTGGCGAACAGCCCTCCCGACTGCTCGATCTTAAGCGCGAACACGTCGGCCGCCGCGTTGGCGGCAAGGGCGAATGCGCTCTCCGGCCCGGTGAGCGCCTCGTCCGCCATGATGGCGACCGAGGTCTCGCGCGCGAGGCGGGCGAGACCGGCCACGTTGCGCAGGGCGATGGGCTGCTCGATGAGGTCCACGCCTGCGTCCGCCAGCAAAGGCAGCATGGCGGAGGCGGTGGCCTCGGACCACGCCTGGTTCACATCCACCCGCACCGAGGCGCGCGGGCCCAGCGCCCGCTTGATGGCGGCGACATGGGCGACGTTGGCCCTCGGGTCGCCCCTGCCGATCTTGAGTTTGAATATGTTGTGGCGACGCCGCGCCAGCATATCCTCCGCCTCGGCGATGTCGCGCTCGGTGTCTCCACTCGCCAGAGTCCAGGCAACGGGCAGGCGGTCGTGCTGGCGACCGCCGAGCAGCTCCGACATGGGAAGCCCCACGCGCTGGCCCACGGCGTCCAGCAAGGCGGTTTCGACGGCACACTTGGCGAAATGATTCCCCTGCACCGAGGTGGCGATGGTTGCCATGGCACGGGCGACGCGGGTCGGATCGCAGGCGAGCAGGAGAGGTGCCATATAGGTGTCGATGGCAAGCTTCATCCCCTCAGGGCTTTCCGCCCCGTAGGCGAGGCCACCGATGGTCGTACCTTCGCCGATGCCCACGATGCCGTCCGACATCCACAGCCGCACGATCATCATGACCTGATGGCGCATGGTCGCCATCGCCAGCTGATGCGGGCGAATGGTTGGCAGGTCGACGAGAAAGGTCTCGATCTGCTGGACTCTCACGGCCTCGGACACTGTTTTGCTCCTGGATTCTCGGCGAGGAAGGGGAGAGGCGACCGCGATGGCGTGTCGCGGTCGCCTCGGGACGCCGACCTCAGTGGGCGGTGGGGACTGGGACGGCATTCTCCTCGCCGGCGGGGCGCACCATCATCGTGGCGAGCGCGGCGATGGCGAGCGGGATGGCCAGCGTCATGAAGTAGCCGGACGGCCCGGCACCCGAGAGCAACTGCCCGCCGATGGCGGAGCCAACGATGGCACCCGAGCGACCGATGCCAATGCCCCAGCCGGTGGCGGTGGCACGCAGCTGCGTCGGATAGGCGTTGGCGATCAGGTAGTTGAGCACGAGCTGCTGGCCGCCGATGCCGAAGCCGGCGAGTGCGATGAGCGCGAAGACCACCGGCCAGCGATCCCCAGCCATGCCGAGGCCGATGGCGACGCCGATCCCGACCAGGAACATGAATACCAGCAACTTGCGCGGATCGACCTTCGGCAGGAAGGACGAGAGCGGTAGTGCCATGGCGATGAAGGCGGCGTTGACCGTCACGGTGCCGTAGGCTGCTTGCGCCTTCTCGAGACCGAGGGCCGTCAGCGCAGTGGGCAGCCACTGGAGCAGCAGGAACCAAGCGATCCAGTTGAACAGGTAGACGGCCGAGATCGCAAGCGTGACATTGCGGTAGCGATTCTCGAACAGGCCGGCAATGGAGCCAGCATGCTGCACCTTAGCCGGGCTGACGAGGCGCACGTCGGCGGGGATGGACTGGCCGGTCATCTGCTGCAGCAGTTTGCGGGCCTGGGCCTGGCCGTCATTCTCCTTGCGTGAGATGAGATAGGCGGGGGATTCCGGCAGCAGGAAATAGATCACCGCCATCAGCGCCAGGGGGATCGCGCCGCCGAGTAGGAAGATGCCGCGCCAGCCCAGCACCGGCAGCCAGCTGGCCGCGATGAGGCCGCCCAGCATGGCGCCGGCCGGAAGGCCGAGCAGCACGCCGGTAATCATCATGCCGCGCTTGGAGGCGGTGCTGTATTCACCCGCGAGCGCCAGCAGCGAGGGGGTGGCGCCGCCCATGCCGAGGCCGATCAGGAAGCGCAGCACGATGATCTGCGTCGGCGAGGTGGCATAGGCGCCCATCAGCGAGAACAGACCGAAGAGAAAGACCGCGATCAGAATGGCCTTGCGGCGCCCGAAGCGGTCACCGAAGCTGCCGAGACCGATGGCTCCGAGGGTCATGCCGATGATGCTGGCGGTGATGACCCACGTCATCTCCGCCGGCTTCATGCCGAATTCCTGGGCGATGGCCGGGCCGATGAAGGCGATGGACTGGGTGTCGAAGCCATCGAGAAGGGCGATTACGAAGCACACCCCCACGACCGCCCAGCGGCGGCCCGTCATCGAGCCGGCATCAATGATATCCTTGATGTCCTTTGTGGTGGTTGGACTCGGCATGGTGTCTCCTCACATGTTCTGTTGTTGTGGAAAGGACGTGGCGAGGGCTCGGCGCAGCTCGGCGGCAACGCCCTCCGGCCGGCCCACCGCGAGAAGGTGGGCTGCGGGGTCTTCCTGCTCCGCGAGGATCGGAGTGGGCAAGCGCACCAACTCCTGGATCGGGCGCAGGTCCATCCGTCCGACGGCCTCGCAGTCGTCGGCGTAGCCGTCCACGTCTATGGAGTGGAAACCGCCCGCGACGGCCTCGACCGCCGCCAAGCCGGGTCCCACGGCGGTGCATGGCAGCCGCGCGCCTGAAGGTGCTTCCACACCGGCATGATCAGGCGTCCGCGCCCGGATAGCGGCGCCTGGCGCCACTCCTGTCCGAGGACCCATGGATGCCGCCTCGACCGGCGCATGTATGGCGGATGGTTGACATGACCCCTCCCACGGCTTGCGCGCCGTGATTCTGGTTCGAAGCGGGGCCTTGCGGCGCCTCTGATCGAACGTTTCTTCCCGGCGAGGAAGTTACGCGCGAGCGCTAAGGGGAGATAAGATCAATTTGGTGTATTTTCATACCTTATAGGTATAGTCGCAGGTATGGGCTCTGGGACAATGCGTGTCTTATCCGCGCATATTGGCGTCTGAATGCATCGTAACCGTAGCCGGCCGGAGACGAAGGGCGGGGCGCCGCCATCATACTCGACGGGTATCCGTCACATGGAGCGGGAGCGGACCATGGACCTGCGCCACCTGCGCTACTTCACCACCGTCGCCCTGGAAGGCTCGTTCAGCCGCGCGGCGGAGAAGCTCAACATGGCGCAGCCGCCGCTCAGCCGGCAGATCCAGCAGTTGGAGGATGAGCTTGGCGTCCGTCTGCTGAACCGCGGCCGACCGCTCACGCTGACGGACGCCGGGCGCCATCTCTTCGAGCAGGGCGCACAGGTGCTTCAGCGTGTGGAGGAAATAAAGGCCACCACCCGGCGCATCGGGATGCGCATTGTGTTTCAGTTCAACATCGGCTTCGTCGCATCCACCCTTTACGACACGCTTCCCGAACTGATCCGCGAGTTCCGCATTCACTCGCCGGAGGTGGAGGTGCAACTCATCGAGATGACAACGCTGGAGCAGATCGCCGCCCTCAAGGACGGGCGCATCGACGTAGGCTTCGGCCGGCTGCGCTTCGAGGACGACGCGCTGGTGCGCGAGGTGCTGCGCGAGGAGCCGCTGTGCGTCGCCATCGCCGAGTCGCATGAGCTCAAGGCTGCCACGGATCGCCCACGGTTCGCGGACCTCGAAGCCGAACCCTTGATCCTTTACCCCCACTCGCCACGGCCCAGCTATGCTGACCAAGTGCTGTCCTTCTATCGCGAGGCGGGGGTCACGCCGCGCATCGGCATGGAAGCGCGCGACGTGCAGACTGCACTGGGGCTGGTGGCCTCGGGCGTGGGAGTCTGCGTGGTTCCGGCCTCCATCCGTCGTCTTGGCCGCAGCGACGTGCGCTTCCTCGACATCGACGAGCCGTTTTCAAGCCCCATCATTGTGAGCCACCGCCGCAATGACAGCTCCGCCCTGCTGCGGCAGCTTCTCCAGCTCACACAGCGGCTGAAGACGCGCGGGTGAAAGCGCGCCGCACCCTTCACGCGGCGTGTCTTCACCCGCCATTCCGGCTAAGGCGTGCCCTTGCGTCTTCGCACCGGCATCAGGGAGGTGCCCGGCGCCCGGGCCGGCCCGGACGGCAGGCAGGCGGCGCACAGATCAGAACGCGCGGCGCTGGGATGCGTGGGCGCCCGCAACTGCCCTCTCGCCGGTTCCGGGTGCGGTGCGCCCGCGCTTTACCACCAGCGCCAGCCACGCTCCGGCTCGTAGCAGGTGTAGCCGATGAAGCACTGAGGATTGTCCCGGCTGCGCACCCACTGCGGCCGCAAGGCTTCACCCGGCATGCAGAAGGTGATGTCGCGCACATAGCGGTCGAATGTGGTGGGGGAGGTGCTCAACAGAACGGCGCCGCGGCTGTTCACCAGCCCCGCCACGCTCGCGCATGCCATCGTGTAGCTGGCGGGCCGCGCCGCCGCCGCCGAAATCCCGGCGCACAGCAGCATAAGGCTCAGAATTATCCTGTTCACGGTCTTTCCTCCGGCAGGAGTGAAGCGTCGCGCCACCACGCTTCCTCAATAAGCCGGCACGGGCGTTACAGTTCCACCGGGACATCAGACCGCCCCACTGGACCTGCTCATCGCCCCTGGCCATCAGAAAGGGGAGAGGGCGGCCATAAGTGTCCTTGGCTTTAACAAACGCGCCGTCCCTCGGCGTCGATCACCACTTCCCCGTCCTCCTTGGTGAATGGCCGCTTCTGCGGCATGGGAAGAATGTCCAGGACCCTTTCCGATGGCCGGCACAGCCGCACGCCGAGCGGCGTGAAGACGAACGGCCGGTTGATGAGGATGGGGTGGGCCATCATGGCATCAAGGAGGGCATCGTCGGTGAGGGCGGGGTCGTCGAGGCCGAGTTTGGCATAGGGCGTGCCCTTCTGGCGGGTCGCGGCGCGCACCGTGAGGCCCGCCGCGGCGATGGCGGCGGCCACCTCCTCTCGCGCGGGCGGCGTCTTGAGATATTCGACGACGACCGGCTCGATGCCGGCATTGCGGATCATGGCGAGCGTGTTGCGCGAGGTGCCGCAGGCCGGGTTGTGCCAGATGGTGACATGGGGCGGCTCGGTCATCGTTCAGGCTCCGAGGATCAGATGATGGCGTGGCGGACCTTGGCGGATACCCATTCGCTCAGCACCACCGTGGCGAGGATTAGCAGCAGGATCAGCGTCACCTGCGGCCAGGCCAGCGTATTGAGCGAGCTTTCCAGATTCAGCCCGATTCCCCCCGCGCCCACGAGCCCCAGCACGGTAGATTCGCGGATGTTGATATCCCAGCGGAATACGCTGATGCCGGCGAAGGCGGGCATGATCTGCGGCACGATCCCGTAGGCGAGGGTCTGGGCGCCCGAGGCGCCGGTGGCGCGGATCGCCTCCACCTGGCGCTCGTCGATCTCCTCGATGGCCTCGTAGAGCAGCTTGCCGATGAAGCCGATGGAGCGCAGCGCGATGGCGACAATGCCCGCCAGAACGCCGGGCCCCAGGATCGCCACCAGCAGCAGCGCCCAGATGATGGAATTGATGGAGCGCGAGGCGACGATGAGGAACAATGCCAGAGGCCGTATGAAGGCGGCGCTGGGCGTGGTGTTGCGCGCCGCAAGGAAAGCCACCGGCACTGACAGAGCAATGGCGGCCAACGTGCCGAGGGTGGCGATGTTGAGCGTGTCCCACAAAGGCTTGAGCAGCGCCGGAAAATAGGACCAGCGCGGCGGCACCATGCGCCCGCCGATGTCGGCGGCCTGGGTAGGAGCGTCCCAGACGAAGGCCCAGATCGTGCCTTCCGTCATCACCCGCCAACAGAACACGGTGAAAGCCACGGCGATGAGCCAGCCGAACCACGCGGCGATCTGGCCACGCGGGGTGCGCCGTTGCCAGGATTTGCGGCCTTCGGGAAGGGCGATGACGGGCATTATTTCACCCGCCCGCGTATGATGCCGGAGACATATTCGCTCGCCATGACGATGGCGATGATGAGGATGAGAATGGCGGCGGCGCTGTCGAATTCGTAGCGGTCGATGGCGGTGTTGAGCGTCGCCCCGATCCCGCCCGCGCCGACGATGCCGACCACGGCGGATTCGCGGAAATTGATGTCGAGCCGGTAGAGCGACAGCCCGAGAAGGCGCGGCGCCACTTGGGGCAGAACGCCGAAGGCGATCAGCGACGGCCACGGCGACCCGGTGGCGCGGATCGCCTCCACGGGGGCGGGGTCTATGTCCTCAATGTCTTCCGCCAGCAGCTTGGAGAGGAAACCGATGGTGGCGAAGGACAAGGTGAGGAAGCCCGCGAACGGGCCAAATCCCACCATGGCCACTAGAAAGATGGCGACGATGATTTCCTGCAGGGAGCGCGACACGGCGATGATCGCCCGGCACAGATAATAGACCGGCCGCGGCACCAGGTTGCGCGCGGCGCCGATGCCGATCGGAATCGAGATCGCGATGCCCACCACGGTGGAGGTCACCGTCATGGTCAGGCTCTCGATCATGCCCTGGACGATGTCGTCCCAGCGTCGCGAGAAATTTGGCTCCAGGAAGCCCGAGACGAAGCGCAGGCCGCGCGCCCAGCCATCCGACAGGCGTGCCCAATTGACCTCGACGCTGCCGAAGGCGAGTGCGAGATAGAGTGCCGCGCCGGCGAGCAGCGCATAACGCAGCCAGGGATTGGCGATAAACGGCGAAGGGCGCCAGCGGCGCGCGAGGGCAGGATCGGCGTTCACAATGCCCTCGCGACGGCGGTGGGCGTCGTCTGTGCTCGCACGAGCCGGGCCGCATCCTGGGCGGCGGCTTCTTCGACCGCATCGTCCTCGGCTTCGCGAATGGTGCGCGACCAGTCTTCTTCGCCATAGATGGCGGTGAGGGCCGCCGTATCGAGTGCGTCCGGAGGGCCGTCGAACACGACGCGCCCGGCCTTGAGGCCGATGATGCGCTGAACGAACATCTGCGCCAGCGCCACGTCGTGGATGTTGACGATGGCCGCAAGCTGGCGCTCGGCGCAGACCTCCACGATCAGGCGCATGATCTGGCGGGAGGTCTTGGGATCGAGGCTGGCGGTGGGCTCGTCCACGAGCAGAATGTCGGGTTCCTGTACCAGCGCGCGCGCGATGCCGACGCGCTGGCGCTGGCCGCCGGAGAGCTCATCGGCCCTCTTGTCCACGTGATCCATCAGTCCGACGCGATCCAGCACGGCGAAGGCCCGGTCAATGTCGGCTTGGGGAAACCGGCGCAGGAAGGCGCGCCAGAAGCCCACATAGCCGAGCCGCCCGGAGAGAACGTTCTCCATGACGGTCAGGCGTTCCACCAGGGCATATTCTTGGAAGATCATGCCCATGCGCCGCCGCGCGCGGCGCAGGCCCGCCCCGCCGAGGCGGGTGATCTCGGTGTCGCCCAGGCGGATGGAGCCGGACGAGGGCTCCACCAGCCGGTTCACGCAGCGGATGAGGGTCGACTTGCCGGCACCAGAGGGACCGATCAGCCCAACCACTTGGCCGGCGGGAATGCCGAGCGAAACATCGTCGAGGGCCTTGTCCCCCTTGGCGTAGCGCTTGGACAGGCCGGCGATGGTCAGCATCCCGCAATCTCTCTCTCGCCGGAGCTTACTTGCAGGTGTAGCTGACGCCCATGGCGTCATCGATCTGCCGCACCACTGCCCAAGTGTCCTTGAAAGTGATGGGGATGAACTTCTCCTGCGGCGGCTCGGCGGACTGGAACTCCTTCTGCAGGGCTGTTCCCTCCCAGTTGAAGCCGAAGAACGCCTCTTTCACCTTGGCGGCCAGCTCGGGCTTCAGATTGTAGACATAGCCGTAGCCGGTGGTGGGAAAGGTCTGTGACTTGTAGATCGTCACCACCTGCTCGGGCTTGATGACGCCGCGGGCGATCATGCGCTTCATCACCGAATTGGCGACCGCCGCTGCCGGATAGTCCTTGTTGGCCACGCCGATGATGGAATTGTCGTGCTTGCCGGAGAACACCGGCTCGAAGTCCTTGCCCGCCTCCATGCCGAACTGGGACTTCAATAGCGCGGACGGCGCCTTGTAGCCGGAATTGGAGGTCTCCGAGGTGAAGGCCAGCTTCTTGCCCTTGATGTCCTCGACCTTGGTGATGCCGGAGCCGGGATAGGTGATGATCTCCATCTCGTAGCCGTAGGCGCCGTCCTTCGCCGCCATCATGGTGAAGGGCACGAAGCCGGCGCAGGCTACCGCGATGGGGTTGGAGCCGGTATTGAAACCGGCCACGTGCAGGCGCCCGGCGCGCATGGCTTCCAACTGCGCGGCATTGGACTGCACGGGGAAGAACTGCACCTTCTTGCCCGTCACCTTGGCGAGATGATCGAGGAATTCCTGCCACACCTTGGCGTAGACGGCAGGATCCTCCACCGGGGTATAGGCGAAGATGAGGGTGTCGGGGTCCAGCTGCTTCGCCGGGTCGGACGGCGTATCAGCCACCATGTCGCCGTTGGCGTCGGTGAAGCGCGGATCGAGCTTGAACTCGGCATGGGCAAAACTGGGGGTCAGCATGGTCGCCGCGAGCATGGCGGCACACGTCAGGGAGCGCAGGAGCGACATGGCTTCATCTCCGATTGGATCGCAGGTTCAATACGACTGTTGTGTGACGCGCCGACTACGACGCAGCGGGATCAACCGCCCGCCGGGGCGCGGCGCGGGTTTGTGTTCTCGGCGGCATTGGCATGGGTCGGCAGCAGCAAGGTTGTCAGCAAGCAGACGGCGAGCATCAGGGCCGACCCACCCAAGCAGGCGAAGATTCCGCCAATCTGGTAGAGCAGGCCGGAAAGTAACGTGCCGATGAACCGTCCGGCGGCATTGGCCGCATAGTAAAAGCCGACGTCCTCGGCGGCCTTCTCCGATCCGGCATAGGCCAGGATCAGGTAGGAGTGCAGGGAGGAGTTCACGGCGAACGCGATGCCGAAAATGGATAGGCCCGCCACCAGCACGACGTCCGCATGGGGCGGTGCGAAGGCAAGCCAGCCTGCCATCGCGACCGGAATCAGGGTGAGGGCGAGGGCCCACCATCGCGCTGCGGGGACCTCCCGGGAGAGCCCGTCCGGACTGCGGGTCACGACGGCGGGTGCGGCAGCTTGGACGATGCCGTAGCCGATGGTCCACAGGGCCAGGAAGCCGCCCACCATGATGAAGGTCCAGCCAGACCCGTAGAGGAAGACCGGCACGCCGACGACGAACCAGACGTCGCGCGCGCCAAACAGGGCCACGCGGGCCAGGGCGAGCAGGTTCACGCCCCGGTTCTTGGCAAAGAGCTCCTTCATGCTCTTGCTTGACTTCGCTTTTCCCAACATGGGCGGCAACGACAAGACGACACCGGCCAGGACGAGGGCGAGCGCGCCAGCCATCAGCCACAGTGCGGGACGGAAGCCGATGAGTTCGAGGAGCGCGCCGCCGAGCAGAAAGCCGAACCCCTTCATGGCGTTCTTCGATCCGGTGAACCACGCCACCCAGCGGAATAGGCGGCTGTTCGCGTTACCCCCTTTGGCGTCGGCCTCGGTCACCTTGATGGCGGACTTGGATGCGGTCTTGGTCAGATCCTTGGCGACGCCGCAGACGCCCTGCGCGGCGACGACCCAGGGGACCAGCAGGGCGGTCTCCCAGGACGGGGAGACCGCCGACAGGATCAGAAAGCCGGAGATCTGCGTCGTCAGGCCGACCGTGAGCATGCGCGTGATGCCGAAGCGGCCCGCGAGCCAGCCGCCGATGAAGTTCGCCCCGATGCCGGCCGCCTCGTAGAGCACGAAGAGAAAGGCGAGCGTGAAGGGCGAATAGCCGAGCTTGAAGAAGGTGAAGAGCACGATCATCCGGAGCGCGCCGTCCGTCAGCGTGAAGCCCCAATAGGCGGCTGTCACGATGGCGTAGTTGCGGATGCCGGAGGAGGAGGGGGCTGCCATCACAGCCCCGCCTGTTCGAGATGGCAGGCCAAGTCCACCATACGGCAGGCATAGCCCATCTCGTTGTCGTACCAAGCATAGACCTTGAGCAGGGTGCCGTCGGTCACCAGCGTCGAGGGGCCGTCCACGATAGAGGAGCGGGTGTCGCGGGCATAGTCCGCCGAAACCAAGGGACGCGGCTCGAAGCCGAGGATGCCGTTGAGCGCGCCGGAGGCCGCCTCGGCGAACAAAGCGTTCACCTCCTGCGCCGTCGTCTCGCGGTTGAGCTCGAACACGCAATCGGTGAGCGAGGCGTTGAGCACCGGGGCGCGCACTGCATGGCCGTTCAGCTTGCCCTTCAGTTCGGGATAGATGAGGGCGATGGCGGTGGCGCTGCCCGTCGTGGTGGGCTGAAGCGAGAGCATGGCCGAGCGGGCGCGGCGCAGATCCTTGTGGGGCGCATCCACGACCACGTTGGTGTTGGTGGGATCATGGATGGTGGTGATCTGACCATGGCGGATGCCGATGGCCTCATGCACCACCTTCACCACCGGGGCGAGGCAGTTGGTGGTGCAGGAGGCGGCGGTAACGATGGGGTGCTTCTCGCGGTCATAGAGATGCTCGTTGACCCCCACCACCACGTTGAGCACAGAGGGATCTTTCACCGGCGCGGCGACGATGACCCGCTTGGCGCCGCGCTTGAAGTGGCCTTCGAGCACCTGCGGCGTCAGGAACTTGCCCGTGGATTCCAGCACCACGTCTACGCCAAGATCACCCCAGGGGATGTCATCGGGGGCGGCATGGGAGGAAAAGGACAGGGTCTTTTCCCCGATGCGCACGCTTGCCTCATCAAAAGAGATGGGCGCGCGCCAGCGGCCTTGCACGCTGTCGAATTCAAGGAGATGGGCGATGGCTTCGGCGCCGCCCTTGATCTCATTGAGATGGACAATGTCGAGCCGGTTATTGCCGCGGGGGTCGTTGTCCGGGCGGTGCGCCGCCCCCATGGCCGCGCGCAGCGACAGCCGTCCGATGCGGCCGAGGCCGTTGATCCCTACTCTCATGGCACCGTCAGTCCCTGTGATCTTGAGAAGGTAAGCTTTGCCGCGATGGCCTCGGGCGTCTGGCGTGGCCGGCGGCGTCCGCTGTCGTTACGCGGCTTGTCCCGAGAGCGTGAGGTCCGTCGCGCCCTCCATCTTCCCGATCTCGCCGATGCGTTCCTTGAGCGAACCAAGATCGAGCTGCTCGAACGGCAGGTTGACAAAGGCGGAGACGCGCCCGGCAAGATGGCGATAGGTGGCGAGGAAGGCCGCCTTCTGCTCCACTTCGGTTCCCTTCACCAGGATCGGGTCGGGAAGGCCCCAATGGGCCTGCAGGGGATGACCAGGGAAAGCCGGGCAGATTTCGCCTGCCGCTGCGTCGCACGTGGTGATGATGAAATCCATCTCCGGTGCGTCCGCCACGGCGAACCCGTCCCAGCTCTTGGACGCCAAGTTCACCGTGTCGTAGCCGAGCGATCCCAGCAGATCGAGCGTCATGGGATGCGGCTTGCGTTTCGGTCGGCTGCCGGCCGAATAGGCTCTGAAGCGGCCGCGGCCCTCCCGGTTCAGCAACGCCTCCGCGATCACCGAACGCGCAGAATTGCCGGAGCACACCAGCAGGACACTGTAGACACGATCATTGGCAGCCGCAGGGCGCACCTGCGGAAATGCGGACTGCACGGCGCCGCGCCGAGAGGTGAGCGTGAAGCCCATCTCGCTCATGAGGTGCCCCAGCGCGGGGGCGGCGAGCACAAGGCTCGCCGCATAGATGATGGACCGACCCTCGCGGCGCGCCGTGACAAGGTTGGCGCGTTCAAGCAAAGCGAGATGGGTAGACATTGTGTTGTGCGGCACCGCGAGAAGGCGGGCGATGTCGCCGGCGGGCAAGCCGTAGGGGGCATAGCGCAGCAGGAGGCGATAGGTCTCGAAACGCGTGCCTTGCGACAGCGCATCGAAGATCTTGATCGTGTCTTCCGCGTTGAGCCTCGTTTCATCCATCATTTTCCGCCTTCTCAAACGGCCTGTAGGAAACGCCCGCGCCGTACAGTGCTCTCAGGCCCCGCCCTTAAAGGTTTTTGCCCAATAGTCCTTCACCTGC
Organism: Roseixanthobacter psychrophilus; assembly: GCF_043195195.1. Lineage (NCBI taxonomy): Bacteria > Pseudomonadati > Pseudomonadota > Alphaproteobacteria > Hyphomicrobiales > Xanthobacteraceae > Roseixanthobacter > Roseixanthobacter psychrophilus. Next base: position 107,451 of record NZ_JBAFWT010000008.1, on the reverse strand, counting down.
TGAACCAGAGCCGGCGGCAAGGGAACGTAACCCAGCTCCGAAGCATATTTCTCGCCCTCGCCCAGGGCAAAGCGCCAGAATTCAAAGGTGGCCTGACTGTTGGCGGGAACCTTCGGCTCCTTGTACATCAGCGCGAACGTGGTCGCGGCGATGGGGTAGGCGCCTTCAGCGGTGGAATCGTTGATGATGACGAAGAAGTCCTTCGCATTCGCCCAGTCGAAGCTCATCGCTGCAGCCTGGAACGACGCCGCGCTCGGTGCGATGAACTTGCCCGCCCGGTTCTGCACAAGTCCATAAGCAAGCTTCGCTTGAACCACATACGTATATTCGACATAGCCGATGGCGTTGGCGACCCGCTTGACCTCTGTGGAAACCCCTTCGTTGCCGCGCGCGCCGGTTCCCACCGGCCATGCGACCGCGCTGCCTTCGCCCACCTGCTGTTTCCATTCCGGGCTTGCCTTGGCAAGGTAGGACACCCAGTTGAACGTGGTGCCGGAGCCGTCGGAACGGTGCACCACCGCGATCTTGGCGTCGGGCAGCTTGATGTCGGGATTGAGGGCCTTGATGGCAGGATCAGACCAGGTTGCGACCTTGCCGAGATAGATGTCGGCTAGAAGGGAGCCGGTGAAGCGGATCTGGCCGGGCGCCACGCCCTCCAAATTGTACACGGGCACAACGCCACCGAACACGATGGGGAACTGGCCAAGGCCATATTTCTCCAATTCCTCCGGCTTCAGCGGCTTGTCGGAGGCGCCGAAATCCACGACGCCGTCCCTGATGCGGTTGACCCCCGCAGAGGAGCCCACCGATTGGTATCCGACCAGGTGGCCCGTGCGCTCGCGGAATGTCTCGGCCCACTTCCAGATGATGGGATAGGCAAAGGTGGAGCCGGCGCCCCGTACTTCCGCCGCATGCGCGACAGGCGTGAGCGTGGATAGGGCCGCGAGCGCCGCTGCGGCTGTCAAGGCAAGTATGCGATTCACGGCTGGCCTCCCTTGCGTCCTCCCGACACCCCATTCGGGTGCTGCCCGAATGAGTCATTATGTCGATAGGTATGGACAGATCGATATCCGACGTTCGTGTCAGGCGTGTGACGCCGCGCGGCGCCTGTGCCCATCGGCTCCGGTGGATATGATGTGACCAACCGCATCTTCACCAACCCGACCGAGGAGCGCACGCGCGCCTACATCACCGGCCCGTTGGGCTGAGATGTTTGGCTCGGGGGGAGGGGGACGGCCGACGCCTGGGCGCCGGCCGATGGCGTGCGCCGTCAGACAGGATATTCCTTCGACTTGAAGGTCAGGTGCCGCACCCCTTCAGGTGCGTCCGCGATCTTGCGGATGTTGCCCCACGTCTGCTTGTAGTTGGGGATGATATCCTCATTGACCCCGGCTGAGACCGTATTGCCCTGCACGCCGGTCGGAAAGCCAAACAGCATGAAAGTCTCCTTCCGCTTCGCCGTGGGTGTGGGATAGGCCATGGCCTGGGTCGAGCCGTTCTCGTTGTAGACTTCCACGAGATCCCCGCTCTTCAGGCCGAGTTCGCCCATGTCCTGGGGGTTCATCTCGATGAAAGGATAGGGCCAGCGGTCCATCACCAATTCGTTCTCGACGTCGAGATAGGCGCTCTGCCAGACGAGGTTCGCCCGCCCGTTATTGATGAGGAAGGCGAATTTATCCTTCTCCGCCTGCTTGCCGGGGGCCTGGAGCCCGCGCCATTTGGTTTCGGCGAACACCGCCTTGCCATCGGGCTTGTTGAACTTGCCATCGGCAAACAGCCGCTTGGTGCCGACGATCTTGCCATCTGCGAAGGCCGTGGCGGGCTCCTGGAAGCCGTTGGTGCCCATGGTCCGCAGGCGATCATAGGTGACGAACGTGCCGCCCTTTTCATTCTTGGCGTAGCCGTCCATGAAGGCGTCTTCCTCGGTCTTCCAATCGAAGCCCTTGAACTTGTCCGCCACCTCTGTCTTCCCCATGGAACGGAACACCCGCTCCATGTGATTGGCGATCCGTGCGGCGATGAGGCAATCAGGCATGGCCTGGCCCGGCGGGTCCATGTAGCGTTCGGTGAGGCGCATGCGCCGCTCGCCGTTCATGGAGGTCAGGTTCATCTCGCCGGAGGTGGCGGCGGGCAGCATCACATGGGCCGCCGCGCCGATATGGGTCGGCACGATGTCCACATCGACGCTGAACAGCCCGCCTTTGCGGATGGCGCCCATGATGGCGGCCACCATGGCGTCGCGGTCGCCATAAGGAACCCCATTCATCGCGTCCTTCACGAGGTCCGTGCGGGTCTTGTACGCACGCTTGAAGGCCATGGCGTTCAGCGTGGTCTTGTAATGATCGCAGCCCCAAATGTGGTGCACGCCGCCCTTGCCCTCGATCAGCAGCTTGTCCACATAGGCCGCCGGCCGGCCCACATGGGCGTCGGACGGGCGGCAATAGCCCTCCTGGTGGCCGCCCATGCGCACGCAGCCGCCGCCCGGACGGCCGATATTGCCGGTGGCGAGGGCGAGATTTACCAGCGCCTGATTGGTGCGGTAATTGTCATTGCCCCAGATGAGGCCCTTCTCATAGGCGAACATGGCGCGCCGGCGTGCCGCGCCGGCCTTGGGCTCGGCGATCCATGTGACTGCCTTGATGATATCCGCTTCGCTGAGGCCGGTAGCGCTCGCCGCTTCCGCCACGCTCACCTTGTTCGCGGCCAGGGCCTTGTCGAAATCCTTCGTGGAGGCGGCGATAAAGCCCTTGTCGATCCACCCCTTCTCTGCCGCATAAGTGAGCCAGGCATTGAACAGGATCAGGTCGGTTCCCGAATTCAGCGCGAGATGGAGCACGTTTTCCTTGCCCGCTTCCACCTCGCAGGCATTCGCCGTGACGGTGCGGCGCGGATCAACAATGACGATGCGTGCCTTTGCCACCGGCTCGCTGCCAAACTCCGCCTTCTTCTTGTCGAGAGAGGTTCCGCGCAGATTGGGGACCCAGTGGTTGAGGAAATAATTGGTCTGGGTTTCGAGCGCATTGGTGCCCACCGCCACGAGCGTGTCGGCAAGTTCCGCGTCCTCGTAGCAATTGTTGAGTTCACCCACCCCCATGTCGCGCGAGCCGTGGACTTCGGAATTGTAGGCCGGGCGATTGTGGATGCGGATGTTTTTGACCTTCATGGCGCCGAAATAGAGCTTTCCGGTACCCCAGGTGTTCTCGTATCCGCCACCCGCGCCGCCGTGATCGAAGGCGGACACGAACAGACCGTCCTCGCCTTGTTCCGCGATGACCGCGGCGGTGACCCGCGCGACGAGGTCGAGGGCGTCATCCCAGCTTGTGGGCTGGAGCTGCCCGTAGCGCCAGACTTGAGGATCGGTGAGGCGCTGGAGCTGGGTGTTGCGCTGACGTGAATAGCTCATCTCCGCGATCCGGGCCCCGCGCACGGAGCCGAGGCCGGAATTCACGACGCATGCCTTGTCGGGCTTGATAACGATGTGCACGTCCCGCCCGCTCTGCCTGACGATGTTGTACATGGACGGCGCATACCAAGCGGCGGTTTCTGCCGGCTGCTGCTTGGAAAGATCGACGCCGAAAGCATTCTCGCTCGGTGCCGTGCCGCCCTCGTATCGGGCGTCCCAGCTATAGGCCTTGTAGCCGCAGCCGACGATGCAATAGTGGCAGACGACGTTATGGACGGTCGCATTGGCCGGGATGATGGGCAATTGGCCGATCTGGCGCTTGTAAGCCATGGTGTCCTCCCTCAGAGCACGTTCGAAAGGCGGCCGTAGAGCAGCTCATCCACGCCTTCGGCATAGATGTCGCCCTTCGCGTCCACACGCAGCGCGTATTGCGGCAAGTTCTGCGTTGACTGGCCCCAGATCTGCTGCCCTCCCTTCTCGCAATCGAAACGCGAATAATGGCCAGGGCAGTTCAAAGTCTTGTCTGTCGTGCTGAATGAAAGCGGGAAACCCTTGTGCGGGCAGACGGCGGTGAAGCCGACGATGTCTCCGTCGGGGCCCGCGCCCCCGGGCACACGTGTCCCGAGCTTCAGCAGCACGCCGGGCGCATCGGCGTCCGGATAGGCCACATCCAGCGGCTCGTTGAGCTTCAGGTCGGTCACATTGGCAAGCCGGTTGGCGGGATATTTCACCAGCGCGAGCGAAGGGGCCGCCTTGGCTTGGGCAGGCAGGACGGCGGCGACGGCGGCGCCTGCGGTCGCAAGGCCGGCGCCGGTCAGGAAGCTGCGGCGGCCGGCATCGATGAGGCTCGGACATCTCTTCATGGAAGCTCCTCCCAGAGGGTAGTGGTCCTTTCGGACGCAAAACACCCTGCAGAAGCCGCGCCATGCGGAGCAGGGGAGAGAATTCAATGATTTAAGGCGCGGGCCAAGGCGTGCACGTCCGCCATCCCGAACATGCTGCGGCGCCGTCTGTCCGGAAGTGCGAACGTCGCCTCAGCCGCCGCTGCCGAGGCCGAGGCGGCGCATCTTCTCCCACAGGGTGGTGCGCCCAACGCCAAGCAGCCGGGCGGCGGCGGAGAGTTCGCCCGCGGTCGCGTTCAGCGCCCGGAGGATGTGACGCTTCTCGGCCTCCTGGCGCGCGGATTCCAATGAGCCGATCCGCGCGCCACTGATTGCGCCATCGCCCTTCAGCTCGGGAAACAGATCGCCGGGCATGAGCCAGGGTCCTAGAGCCAGAGCCACGCCGCACTCCATGCGATTGCGCAGTTCCCGGATGTTGCCGGGCCAAGGATGCTGTAGCGCTGCCTCCTCAGCGAGGGCGCTGATCCCTTTCAGGCTGGTCTCGGTGCCGGTGCTAAATTCCGAAAAGAAGCGCTCCATGAGCCAGGGGATATCTTCAAGACGCTCCCGCAGAGGTGGCAGGCGAATGCTGACCGCATTGATCCGATAAAGAAGATCCTCGCGGAATTGTCGGCCGACCACGCGCTGCGCCAGATCGGCGTTGGTGGCCGTCACGATGCGGCCGGCGAAGGTGATCTCCTTCTCCCCGCCCACCCTTTTAAACGTCTTGCTCTCGATCAGCCGCAGGAGTTTTGCCTGCAATTCCGGACGCAATTCCCCAATCTCGTCAAGAAACAACGTGCCGTCGCCGGCGCGCTCGGCGTAGCCGAGATGGCGCTGCGCGGCACCGGTGAAGGCGCCGCGCTCATGGCCGAACAGCTCGCTTTCCATGAGGTCGGCGGGAATGGCGGCGCAATTGACCGCGATAAATGGCGCAGCCGCCTGCCGCGAATGCCCATGGACGAAACGGGCGGCCACATCCTTACCCGTCCCTGTCTCACCCGTGATAAGCAGATTGGTGGACAAGCGGGCCACCCGGCATAACAACGCCTCCACCTGCCGAATGGCGGGCGAGACACCGAGCGTGCCACCTTCCATGGCCCCATGCGGCATCAGCAAATCGGTAAGCCGCGCCAGGAAGTCGTCCATCTCGAACGGTTTGGTGACGTAGTCCGCCGCGCCGGACCGCATCAGGCGCACCGCTTGGTCGATGTCGCCATGACCGGTGACGAAGAGGAAAGGCGGCGTCTGCGGCACGTGCGCCGCCTCGCGGAACACGGCCTCGCCATCAAGATCGGGAAGGCGAATGTCGCACACGATCGCCTCGAACCGGATCTTCCGGATATCCGCCACCGCAGCGCGGCCGGTCCGCCACCAATGCACCGTCATTCCTTCCAGACCGAGCCGTTGGGCGAGGCTCTCGCCCATGATAGGATCGTCTTCCACGAGGCCGATGATGGGAGGCTCAGGCGACATGGGCCAACTCCACGGGGGCGATGAGAGGGAAGAGAAGGTGGATCCGCGTTCCCCCGGATAAGGGCCGCTCGACCTGCGCCGAGGCGCCAAGCTCATCCAGGATGCGCCGTGTGGTCCACAAGCCGAGTCCGCCGCCCCAGGGTGGGCCGCCGGCTTCTCCGCCAGCCGCAAGAAGGCGCGCCGCAAGGTCCGGAAGGCCATCTCCGTGATCCGATACGACCACATGCAAAGCGGTCGGCCCGACCGATGCCTCCACCGCCACTTCGCTTCCCGGCGGAGCGGCGGAGACCGCATTCAGCAGCAGGTTCAAAACGGCCTGGCGCACTGGTGTGCTGGGCAGGGCAAGCGACACGTCGAGAGGGCCGGAGAACTTCAGATCGACGCCCTTCCGCCGTGCCGCGGGCGCCACCAGCAGCCGCAGGTCCTCGAAATCGGCCATGGTGAGGGGCCGTGGCGCCTGGTCCGGCCGATACAAAGCAAGGGTTGTGCGCACCACGTCGCGGATACCGACAAGGCCACGTTCGAGAAGGCCGAGGGAGGATTTTCGGACCGCCGCATGGTGGCCATGGGTCTTCAGCGTCGCAAGCGCATTGAAGAGGCCTCCCAGCGGATTGTTGATTTCGTGGGCAAGCGCCGAGGTGAGCCGCCCGAGGCTACCGAGCCGATGCTCGTCCGCCAATTGCCGGGTCAAATCTTCCCGCTCGTACATGGACTTGACCAGCGCATTATAGGCGAGGAACAGGCGCGCGAATTCCGCGCCGGTGCGTGCGACCGCCTCCGGGGGCACGGGCGTCGCCCGCCCTTCGCTCGCAGCGCCCAGATAGCGCGAGAGCGTACGCACCGGCGCCATCATGCGGGCGACGAGCAGCCAGCCGGCAACGGCGAGCAGGAGCGTGACCATTCCGTTTGTGGCCGCGAGCGCAAGGACGACGTTGCGCCGCTCCAAAGCGAGATGGCTGGTATCAAAGGTGGCGTGGATGATCCCGACGATACGCCCGGGATAGGACAGCACCCGCGTCGCGCTGGCGTCGCGCGCACCGGCTTCGAAGGTAAAATCCCGCCCCGCGCCGCGCGCAGCCAGATCGGTCGGGAAGCGCGCGCCCAAAGGAAAGCGGCGGGGATCGGATGCCGCGATGACGCGGCCCTCCGCATCGGTGATGACCGCACTCAGCGGATGCAGGCTCTTGTTGAGATCTTGTGCCCGCATGATGGCATCATAGACTTCCCAGACATCATCTCTCAGGATCGCTGGCGCGACCGCCGACGAGAGGCTGTCCAGATAGGTCTGCGCCAAAGCGCGCAACTGACGCTCCTGCGTCTCCCCCAATCGGCTTAGCACGCGCTCGGAGAGTGCAAGCCCCACCAGCACCATGAGCGCCGCAACGGCCAGGGGCACCTTGAGGGTAACAGGCCACTGGCGGGGGTCGAGGCGCGCGATCATGGATCTCACCCGGTGCCCGCGACGAGCGCCGCCTTTGCGGCGATGGGGTCGAACAGGCTTGCCTCCAGCGGTACGAACCCGTCGAGCCGCAGCATGGCGAGCACCGCCTGGCCGTCCTCGTCCTCGTTCATGCGTGAAAACGCCTCCGTCAGCGCGGCGAATGCCTGTGGGTCTGCCGGATGGCGCGGGGCCGCGATGGGGGGAAACCCGAGCCATTCGGATCGGCGCAGGATGGCGACCCGCGACGTCAGTTCCGGCTCTATCTCCCGCATCACCTCCAGGACGTAGCCGTCCACGGAGCCGGATTGGGCAAGACCTGAGGCAACAGCACGGATCACGTTGCGATGCCCGTAGGTGAAGAAGGTGCGGGAGAAAAAGGCCGCTGGGCGCTCGCCGTGCTCCGCGAGAAGCGCTTGGGTGACGAGGAAGCCGGAATTGGAATCGGGATCCGAGAACGCGTGGATGTCACCCCTGAGATCCCGGAAGTCCCGCGCTTCGCGGTCCCGATCGACGATGAGATAGGATTGATAGAGCGGCTGCCCGCGCCATAGCGGAGTTGCGACCAGCTGGAGTGCGGCGCGATGGGCGACAAACGGATAGCCGCAGATCCACGCGGCATCGAGCTGGCCCGACACCAGCAATGCGGTGATCTCCTGGTAGGTCCGGCGGCTGACGAGTTCCACCGGGAAGCCGGTGGCGCGCCGCAAATAAATCTGAAGCCGGCCGAGCAATTCAAGATCGGACGTCAGAAATACCGGAGTCAGGCCGAAGCGGATGGTGCCGGCCGAAGCGCGCGCCAATCGGGGCGCGAGTATCGTGCCGGCAATGGAAGCAGCAGCTGCAAGGACCGCCCTGCGGTCGATGCACAAACTCGCGCCCATCCGCCTGGGTCTCCCCGTTTTGTAATTCTTCTTAAATCGAAGAATAGCGCGGATGGGAGGGAAGGCAAACGCGTATCGAATCTATTCTACAGCCTGCGGTGTTTATTGCGGAGGACAATGCGCAAAGCCGCCGCCGATGCCCAAGGTGATAACGTCGAGTGCCCCGCCGGGCCTTGGTGGGGGCAGGGCTTCGTAAGGCTTACGTTTTCCTGCGGATTGTCCCGTCCAATCGGGTCGCTTCCGCCACGGTGTTCGAAATCGTGCCGTACTTGCGAACGTTGGTGTGGAGCAAAGCCAGGCGCTGCTCCGTCTCATCCGTATCGATGATCAGTTCGTAATCCACGGAGATGATTTTCGGCGGTGCGTCCTGCCGAACGGCATGGAGCGTCACTTCCACCCCGCGCAACTCGAATTTCAGCATCGGGGTCACCCGCTCGATGCACCGGCAGGCGCGCCACCAGCCATTGGGAGAAGAGCGCAAGCTGGGCATAGACCACAAACCAGAGCGCGATTGCCGCGAGCGTTGCCAACCCCCAGGCCAGAGGCGACGCATCTCGTGGCGGTTTGCGCTCGGTCAATGACAGGTCGGCGCTCATGCCGCTCTCCTGCTCGATGAAGCGTTCAGGCTTGAGAGGACAGCATCGACGATGGCCGCCTGCTCGGCCGGCAATTCGGGATTGCGGCGGTAGCGCACCCATTGAGCGTCCCGCCGATCCACCACCACGCCGGCCTGCTTGAGCACCGCCATATGGCGCGACATGCGGGACTGGGTGACACCAAGGACGCGCACGAGCTCGCAGACGCAATGCTCGCGCCCGTCCCACAGAAGGCGGACCGCCGCGAGGCGGTTAGGTTCGGCCAGGGCCGACAGAAGGGTGAGGGCAAGTTCCATAGAGCTTTAATACGCTCATGCGCATATGCGGGAAAACGCATTTATAGTGTAAACGTGTGCTCCTGAACCCAGCGCTGCCCTTATTTGAGGGATCTCGCCTTCAGCGGCGCAATATCCGCCGGATGGCTGTTGTTTCCTGCTTTACTGGAGCGGTGAGCTGATCTTTAGATCTTGCTTGATCGCGCAAAGCAGGCTGCCTGCACATGGCCGCTTTGATCGTCCGTTTCTGACAAGCGGTTGTCGCGGCCCAAACATATCGCGGCCCCAAGTCCACGCGAACCCAGTTCTTGCAGAGTCGCATGGGCGGACCGCAGGGTCCGTCCATGCGAAGGTCGATCACGCGCTGCGATAGAGCTTGGTCATGACGAACTCGCGGTGGCCGAGGGATTCGGCTGCCGTGAGCCGGCCATTGGCGGTGCGCACGATCATGTCGATGAGCGCATCTCCGGCCTGCGGGATCGTCATGTCCCGGCGCAGGACGCCGGACACGTCCACGTCGATATGCTCGCCCATGGTGCGGACGGTACGCGGATTGCCCGAGATCTTGATGACCGGCACGATGGGATTGCCGATCACATTGCCCTGCCCGGTGGGGAAGGTGTGAACGACGTATCCAGCCGCTGCCATCAGGGTCACGCATTCGGCGGCAGCCGAGGACGTGTCCATGAAGTACAGGCCGGGTCCCTTGGCAGGGGCCTCCGCAGGCTGGAGCGCATCGATATAGCTGCACTCGTGGCCAATCTTCTCGAGATTACCGAGGGCCTTTTCCTCGATCGTGGTCAGGCCGCCGACAATATTGCCCTTGGTGGGCTGGCTGTCGGACAAGTCATCGGTCTTGTGCGCTTCGATGACGTCGTCCTGATAGGCCTTCCACATCTTAAACCACTTATCCGCGATCTCAGGTGTGGCCGCCCGTTCCTTGCAAAGATGCTCGGCGCCGGTGATCTCGGAGGTCTCCCCGAACACGCCATAGATGCCGTGCGGGATCAGCTTGTCGTACATGTTGCCGACGGTGGGGCAGGAGGAAAGGCCCGTCGTGGTGTCGGATTCACCGCACTTGGTGGAAATCCACAGGTCGGTGATCGGGCATTCCTCGCGCTGCAGCTCGGTCGCCCATTGCAGGAAGCGCTTGGCCTGGTAGCTGGCCTTGGCAATGGTCGCGATATCGCCATGGCCTTCGATGCCGAAGCCCACGACCGGCTTGCCGGTCTTGGCAATGCCCTGAACCACGCGGTTGGTCCACTGGTCCTCGATGCCGATGACGATGACAGCGGCGACATTGGGATTAGAGCCGATGCCGATCAGGGTGCGGAAATGGATTTCCAGATCCTCGCCGAACTGCAGGCGCCCATAGGCGTGCGGCAAAGCGAGCGTGCCCTTTACGGTGTTCGCCACGGCCTCGCAGGCCGCGTTCGAAAGATCGTCGAGGGGCAGGATGACGACGTGATTGCGAACGCCCACCCGTCCGTTTTCGCGCCGCCAACCCATGATGGTGGCATTGGCATAGTCATTGGAAGCCCGGTCCGCCGACAGAGCCGGGGTGACGAGCTGGTCGGGCGCACTGCCGGCGAACGGGTTCGTCGGGCTTTCGCCGTTGATTGTGATGTTCTCGGACATGTTCGGCCTCACCAGCGCTTCGTCTTGGCATTGTGAACGTGGACGTGCTCGCCCTTGGCGATGTCGGCGACAATCCGGCCGACGTCCTGTCCGTACTTGATGATCGTGTCGCCGCTCTTCAGGTCCACGAGGGCCACTTTGTGGCCGATCGGGATGTCGTTTTTCACGAACACGTCGAACGTGGAATTGTCCTCGGTGATAACGCCGAAGGCCTGCGTATTGGCGCTCAGCCCCTCGATCACCGCAACCGCCACATTGTCCTTCGGGCTGTGCGCGAGGACGTGCGGAATGCCGTCCCCGTTTCCTCGCGTTTCTTGATTGGCGCTCATTTTTTGCGGTCCTCCTTCGTCGGCCAGGGGTCGAAGGCTCGCCCCCGAATTCCCATGTCTTTTATAAGACATAAGATATGATAAAACGTCAATCGCCTTTTGCGGGGAACCCGCTCTTACCCCCGCTGCAGACCTCGAAATCAGTTTCCAGGCTTGTCGTGCATGTTCGCGAAGAACAGCTCTTTCCAGCTTTCCGCGCGGCGGCGGATCGCCTTCGTCCGCGCCATAAAGTCGATATATTGCTGAATACTCTGCGGCGTCGTGGTGAACGTGACCTGGGGATCCGTGAGGATCTGTTGGATGAGGGCGAGGTCGCTCGCATCCTTCGTGAGGCGCACATAGGTCGCGGCAGCGGCCGGCTTGTCGGCATTGATGATGCCGATCGCCTTTTCCAGGGCGGCCGTGAAAGCCTCGTAGATCTTCGGATTCTGCTCGACAAAGGAAGAAGACGCCCAGATCACGTTGAAGGTGGAGGGGCCGCCAAGGATATCGAACGTATTGAGCACCGTGTGCACGCCCGGGCGCTTCAGCTCCAGCTCTTGAATCGGAGCGGCGGTGAAATGGGCGGTGACCTGGCCGGCAATCATGGCGGCCATGCCATCGGGGTGGGAAAGGGTGACGGTGAGCTTGTCGAGATCGTTGCGATGGGCTTCGCCCAATTCTTTTTCCGCAGCCATCTGCAGGAACATGGCCTGCACCGACACCTTCACCGCCGGCAACGCGATCTTGTCGGAATCGGTGAAGTCCCGCAGCGTCTTGATGTTGGGATTGGTGGTGTTCATCAGCAGCGGCATCGAATTCATCGCCGCCACGCCCTTGACCTGCATCTTGGTGCCTTCGGTCTTCGACCACAGCAGCACCAGCGGCGGCACGCCGCCTGCGGCGAACTGGATCGCACCCGAGAGCAGGGCGTCGTTCATGGCGGCGCCGCCGGCAAGCGTGGTATAGCCCACCTTGAGGTCGGGGATGCCGCGCGTCGCGGCTTCCTTTTCCACCAGATTCTGGTCTTCCATGATCATCAGCGGCAGATGGCCGAGGCTGGGTTGCCGCGCGATACGCACCTCGGCCATTTCGGCCGATCCGGCGCCGACCCCCGCCAGCAGGATCGCCGCGGCCAATATCCCTCGTGTCCCGAACATGCGTGTCACTCCCTTTGCTTTTTGGTCTTGATGGGCACGTGTTCGCTGCGGACGGGGCGCCTATCCGGGCGCGGCGCGGCGAATGACGGGGGCAGGGACGCTCTCGATCATCACATTGATGCAGGCGGGCCTGCCGCTTGCATGGGCGCGTTCGAGGGCATCGGGTAAGTCGTCCACATGGGTCACGCAGGCACCGAAACCGCCGAGTGCGGTGACAACCTGATCGTAGCGTGCGGGCAGCAGGTCGCAGTGGCGGGCGCGCGCGGCGCCGAAGCTGCGGAGCTGGATCTGATATTCGGCGTTCCATCGAGCGTCGTTGCCGACCACCGCGATGATCGGCAGGCCGTAGCGTACTGCGGTGTCGAACTCGGCCATGTGGAAGCCGAACGTTCCATCGCCGAGGATCGCCACCACCGGCGCCTGCGGATCGAGCGCCTTGGCGGCGATGGCGAACGGAATGGAGACACCGATGGTGCCGGAAACCCCATTGACCAGCCGGCGCTCGGTCTGGATGAGCGCCTGCGGCCACTGGCCAATCTCGCCACCATCGCAGATCAGAGTTCCGCCGGGATACCCGTCGAGAAAGGCGCTGACTGCCCGGCACAATTCCACAGGATGCACGCGCCCCGGCGAGCCGGCGGCGCTATCCCAGGCCGGTGGGACGTAGCGCAGGGCGTCCCGCACCTGGGAGAGCCAAGGGCCGCTATCTCGCACCCCCGCAAGCGCCGTGCCGAGGTCCGCCAACGTCGGGCGAGGATCGGCGATGCCGGACGCCAGAAGACGCGGTCCCTTGCTTCGCGCGGCGCGGGCGATCAGCTCGGCATCGGGATCGAAGACAATGAAGGTGCAGGTCTCGGGCACGGCGGGCGCATCGCCGAATTTCAAGGTGAAGTCGAGCGCCTTGCCGACCAGAGCGACAACGTCCGCCTGGGCCAGGATCTCGGCGAAACTGCCGAGGCTCGGATCGTTGATGCCGCGCGGGCTCTCCATGCCGATCACCGGAATGCCGGTGGCACTCTCCAGCGCAAGCATGGCGGCTTTGCCGGAGATGTCGCAGAGCGCGGGACCGCACAGGATCAATGGCCGCTCGGCGCGGCGCAGGAGATCGGCCGCCTTCGCAAGGGCCGCAGGCTCGGGATGGCGCATGGAAACGGGTTCGGGGGAGGGGGGCACGAAGCCTGTGCCATTCACGCTTGCCTCCAGCAGATCCACCGGCAAGCTCAGGTGCACCGGACCCGGACGTCCTTCCCGGGCGATGCGCACCGCCCGGGTGAGGTCCTCGGCGAGGCCCGCGGTTGTGGCGGCGGTCCAGGAGGCCTTGGTCATCGGGCGGGCGATGTCGGCCTGCGCCATTTCCTGGAACGCGCCACGGCCGAGTTCCCTCAGGCCGGCATGGCCTGAGAGCAGGAGAACCGGGGATTCGGCACCGAGCGCGGTGAACAGCGCGGCCGCACCGTTGGAATGGCCCTGGCCCCCGGTCACCAGCGCGACGCCCACCTCGCCCGTCAACCGCCCCCACGCGTCAGCCATATGCACGCAGGCAGCTTCCTGGCGCACATGGATGATCTCGATGCGCGTCGACAAAAGCGCGTCGAACACCGGCATGATGTGGTTGCCCGACAAGGTGAAGATGCGTGTCACGCCGAGGCTTTCGAGCGTCCTGGCGACGATGTCTGCCCCACGGAGAGTGGTCATCTGGTGTTCCCGCAATGGAGATGCGCGCGAAATTCGGCTTACGCCGCTTCGTTCAGGAGGGATTGGCCGGGGCGAACGCGCGTGAAGGCGACCGGCTCGGTGGTGATGGAGAGATCATCGCCATCCCGCCGCACCTGGGTGTAGCGCGAGGTCGCAAGATCCGAGCTCTCGGGAAAGTCCTCGCGGAAATGGGCGCCCCGGCTGTCGGTGCGCGCCAGTGCGGCGGCACAGATCGCCCGGCTCACCGACACCAGGTTTTCCAGGTTTAGCCGGTCCATCCAGGTGAGATTGTAGCGCCGCTCGCCATCCGGTGCGCCGCACCGCGCCACGGCATCCGCGAGCTCCGAAAGCGCGGCCCCGGCGCGCCCAAGGCCTTCTGCGGTGCGCAAAATGCCCACATCGTTCCACATGGTGTCGTAGAGCGCGGCACGGATGGCGGGCAAGTCGCGGGAGGGCCGGCCGAGCGGTCCGAACGCGCGCTCCAAGCTGCGGGTGATCGCACCGCTGTCGGGGTCGGCGAAGCGGCCCTCGCGCGCCACCGCCTGCGCCATCGACCGACCGGCGACGCCGCCGAACACGGTGGAATTTGCAACCCCATTGCCGCCAAGCCGGTTCGCGCCATGCACCCCGCCCGTGTCCTCCCCCGCCGCATAGAGGCGGGGCATCTCGGTCCGGCAATCGCCGGCGAACTCGACCCCGCCCATCATGTAATGGGCGGTGGGGATCACCTCCACGCGTCCGCCGGCAAGGTCGAAGCCGCAATCCGCGCAGCGTTCCACCATGCCCTTGAAATTCTTCGCCACCTGCGCCGGGCCGAGATGGCTCATCTGAATATGGACGCCGCCGTTTGGCGTGGCATAGCCGTCGCGGATGCGACGGATGATGGAGCGGCTCACGACGTCGCGCGTGGCGCGTTCGCCGCGTTGGTCGTAGAGATGCATGAAGCGCTCGCCGGTGGAATCCAGCAGCCAGCCGCCGGCCCCGCGCAAGCCCTCCTCCAGCACCGTGCCGGTCATGCGGGTGTCCTCACCCGCCAGCAGGCCGGTGGGGTGGAATTGCACCATCTCCATGTCGCGCAGCGGCAGGCCCGCCCGCAGGGCCATGGCGAGGCCATCGCAGGTCTTGTCGCCCGAGGGGGTGTGATATTTGTACATGGTGGGACCGCCGCCGGTGGCGAGCAGGGTCGCCCGCGCCCGCACGAACACAGGCTCGCCGGTGCGCATGTCCAGCATGACGACACCTGCGAGGCCGGAGCCGTCGGCGGCGGGAATCAGGTCCAGCGCCCGATGATCCTCCAGCCGCCGCACATTGCGCCGCCACACCTGCTCGGAGAGGCGGTTGATGATTTCGATGCCGGTCAGGTCGCCCTTGTGCACCGTGCGATCGAAGGTCTGCCCGGCAAAGGCCTTCTGGTGGACGCTGCCGTCGGGATTGCGGTCGAAAAAGCAGCCCAGCTCGTTCTCAAGCTCGCGGATGCGCACCTGTGCTTCGGTGACGAGAGTCCAGGCGAGATCCTGGTTGTTGAGCCATTTGCCGCCTTCGATGGTGTCCATGAAGTGGCGCTCGACGGAATCGCCCGGGGCGAGGGCGACATTGTAGCCGCCCTGCACCATGCGGGTGCACCCGCATTTGCCGAGCAGCCCCTTCACCGCCACCGTGACATCAAGGTCAGGCGCGGTCTTCTTGGCATGGAGCGCCGCGAACAGGCCGGCGCCGCCTGCGCCGAGGATGAGGATGTCGGTATCGAGGGTCGGCAGGGCGGGGGTCATTCGCTGGCTCCGATGCTGGCGAGGATCGCGTCGCGGCGAGCGGCGACGGCGTCCTGAACATTCGCGAACAGCGAGCCGCCATGGGAATCCATGCCCACCAGCAGCGGGCCGAAATCGCGGATGCGGAAGCGCCACAGGCTTTCGGGGTGTAGATCGTCCATGTCGATATCCTCGATCTGTTCGATCCAGGTGGTCTCCAGCGCGGCGGCTCCACCGACGATGGCGAGATAGGCGCCACCAAGATCGCGGAACGCCTCCAGCGTCGCCGGCCCCATGCCGCCCTTGCCGATGATGAGCCGCACCCCTTCGCGCTCCATCAGGGCACGGGTGAAGCGCTCCATGCGCATGGAGGTGGTGGTGCCGATGCAGAACGGCGTGTAGCCCACCGGCGCTTCCGCCGAGACCGGCACCTTGTGCACGTTCGGCGCGGTGTGGATCACCGCATGGCCGTTGAGGTCCAGCCTTGTGCGGCGATCGCGGTCGAACATGTGGATCAAGGTCGCGTCGCGGATGCCGTACAGCGTGCGCCGCAAGGTGACGGTATCGCCGATCTTGAGGCTGCGCGCGGTATCGGCGTCGATCGGCATGTCGAGGACATGATGGGTCATGGGGGAGTTCCTCGCGCGGGTGTTCAGCTGAAGGCGATGGCGCCGGGGGTAACGGTTGCCAAGGCGCGGCGTGCCGAATGGCATTGGATGTTCACGGCCACCGGGTTCTGCGTGATGTGGGTCGCGGCTACTTCCACATGCACGGCGAAGCTGGTGGATCGTCCGCCGAGGCCCTGCGGCCCGATGCCCAATTCGTTGACGGCCTGCGACAGCTCCGCCTCGATCTTGGCACCCTCCTCGTCGGAGCAGACAGTGCGCAAGGGGCGGGTTGCGGCGATCTTGGCGAGATGCATGCACAGATCGGATGTGCCGCCGAGGCCGACGCCGACGATGGTGGGTGGACATACCCGGCCGCCCAGTTCCACCACCCGGTCGATGACGAAGCGCTTGGCCGCCTTGATGCCATCGGAGGGCAGCAGCATCTTCAGGAACGAGCCATTTTCCGAGCCCGAACCCTTTGGGATCATCTCGATGCCGACAGTTTCCTCGCGAGCGTCGAAATCCACATGGATGATGGGCACGCGGATGCCGCAGGAGGTCTGATCGTTCTTGCGGGTGATGGGGTGCACCACCGAGGAGCGAAGGGAGTTTTCCTTCGTCGCCCGCTCGCAGCCGCGCCGGATCGCGGCTTTCAGCTCGGCCCCGTCGAAACGCACGTTGCGGCCGATGGTGACGTTGTAGATCGGAATGCCGGTGTCCTGGCACAGGATGTTCTTGGTCCGCTCGGCAACTGCGATGTTCTCGACCATGGTGCCGAGAATGGTCTTGCCCGTGGCGTCCGTCTCATTCTGTACAAGGGTTTTGAAGCCGGCCTTGATATCCGGCGGCAGGATCTTGAGGGCCTGCACGTACAAGGCTGCGCAGACCTCTTCGACCGCACTCATGTCCAAGTCCATGGCTCACTCCTAAATCAGAAAAAGCACGCCCGAGGCGAGGATCATGAGGGCCAGCATCTTCTTGAAGCGCACCTCGTCGAGGTGTCCGTAGATGCGCAGCCCGACCCAGGCCCCGAGGCACAGAGGCGGCAATGCCAGCAGGAAAAGGACAAACCCGTCCTGATCGACAGCGAACGCGCCCACGAGGGCCAGCGTCAGCACGTGTGCGAACAGGATGAACGGCTGGTAGACCCCACGAGCGACAGATTTCGGCCAGCCGCGCAATTGGGTCCAGATGGTGGGCAGCAAGCCGGAATAGCCGCCGAGGCCGCCCATGATTCCACCGAAAAAGCCGATTGCGATGTCGGCCGCCCTTCCGCCACCCGCGACGTGCGGCAGGCGCGAGGCGAGCAGGGCATAAATCCCATAAGCCGCCATGCCGCAGCCGAGCGCGAGCTTAAGGGTCGCGGAATCCACGCGGGTCAGCATGACCACGCCGATGGGAACTCCAATCAGCGCGCCCAGCAGGAATGGCGAAAGGCGCGCGCCCTCGATGGACGCCCGGATCGGCCAGACCAGGCTGATGTGGAGCAGCGTGCCGCAAGCGACGATCAGCGCCGTGGTCTGCAGCGGATCGAGCGCGTGCAGCCAAATCGCCGAGGCGGCAATCGCAAACGCGAATCCTGTGCCACCCGCCGCGAGGGCGCCGATGAAGGCCCCCGCCCACAGCACGGAAAGGGTGGTGAGGGGGATGCCGAACATCGTCGTCATGCCCCGCTCAACAGAAAGGCGAGGCCGACCGCCAATGCGCCGGCGCAGCAGGCCGACACCAATGTGCCAGTGCGGGTGCGCAGCGAAAACCACTCGATGGCGAGCACGCGCAACCCCAGCGCCATGTGCAGGGCGAGCGCGCTCACCATGCCCCATTCCGCCACCCGCACCGGCCAGTAATGCGTGATCTGAAGGAAGGCATCGAGCTTGTCCGCGCCGCCAAGCGCCGTGCCAAGGGCGATGAAATGCATCGGCAGGAATATTGCGAGCGCAACCCCCGAGGCCCGGTGCAGAACGGCAGCAAGGAAGCCAGGCTTGCGCCGCGAGGCGCGTAGATGGGTGTGGGCGATGCTCATGGCTGGTAGACCGCGAATGCCGCCCGCAGGCCGAGCACGAGGATGAGCAGGCAGAAGGCGACCATGGCGAGATCGAGCGAGCGCCCGCGCCATGCCGTCCATTCCCGCAGCACGCTGCGCAGCCCGATGGGGGCGTGGATCGCGGCGGCGATGACGAAGACGCCGTAGAAGGTCAGGAACCAGCGGTTGCCGCTGGTGCGGGCGAGGATCTCGCCCGCCGACAGGCCGCCGCGCACCGCATAGATCATGGTTGCGAGGTGAACGCTGACGGCAATCGCGAGAATGAGGGCGGTCGCGCGTTGGGCGAGATACAGAACCGGAGTCATCGTCCGCCCCTCCAGATTCGCTTGGCGGTTGCCCGCTTCAACCCTGCAATGGAGAAGGTCGGCGCCAGCCCCTTCGGGCAATATTCGGTGCAGCTCATATGGCTGTGGCAGGAGTGGCAGCCGGCATCGCCCGACACCGCCGCCAGCCGCGCATCCTGGCCCTGGTCACGCACGTCATTGACGAGCGTCCAGGCGCGGTTCAGGGCCGCCGGACCGAGATATTCGGGGTTCCAGGAGACCACATCGCAGGCGGAATAGCAGACGCCGCAATTGATGCACTCAATGCCCGCGTCGGCCTCCTGCCGCTGCGGCTCGCTGGGGGCCACCGGGACGAAATCCGCCGGCGGTTCCGCGCCCGGCTCGAAATAGCCATGAGCCGCGGTCCATTTCTCGAAGAAGGGCTGCATTTCCACCGCCAGGTCCTTCACCACCGGCAAGTTGCGCAGCGGCTCCAGCGTGAGCAGACCATCTTCTTCCACCTGTTCGACGCGGGTACGGCAGGTCCAGCGCGGACGGCCGTTCACGACCATGGCGCAGGAACCGCACATGCCGACCCGGCAGGCGAAGCGATAGGAGAGCGTGGGATCCTGCTCGCGCTGAATCTCGGTGACGACATCGAGCACGGTCTGATTGGCGCGGCGTGGGGTGGCGAAATCCTGAAATCCGCCAGCCTCGGCCCCGCGCCAGACGCGCACGGTCAGGTCTCCGCCGCTTGTCACAGCGGCTTCGGTGGTGGTTCGAGCGTTCATCGGTCTTCTTCGGTTCGAATGAGGGCCGCCGGGTGCGGCGGCCCATTGCGCCGGTCAGATGCCGCGGTCAGCTTCCCGAAGCCGAGTGGATCGGGGCGAAGAACAGATCGCGCCAATCATTCGCTTTCGCGGTCACGAGGCCCGCCCGGTTCATGTAGTCGAGATAGGACGTCATCTTCTTCGGCGTGGTCGTCCACTCGTTCTGCGGCGAGGTGATGAGGGCCACAGCCTCGTCTTGCGACATCTTCGAGTTTTCCGCCTTGAGCCAGAGCGCGGCGATGCCCTTCGGGTCGGCCTTGATCCGCGCCATGGCGTCTTCAAGGGCGGCCAGGAAGGCCTTCATGACCTTGGGGTTGGAGTCGGCGAACTTGGTGGTGGTCCACACCAGGTTGAAGGTGTGGGGCCCGCCGAGCACATCATAGCTGTCCAGCACCTTGTGGGCGCGGGGGTCCTTCAGCTCAAGATCCTGGAACGGGGAGGAACCGAAATGGGCAGTGATCTCCGAGCGTCCCCCCATCATTGCGAGCTGCGCATCGGGGTGACCCATGGAAATGGTGAGGGGATCCAGCTTGTTCTGCTGGCCCGCACCGAATGCCTTCTCGGCGGCCATCTGCAACGTCACCGCCTGGATCGAGGTCTTGACGGTGGGAAGAGCGATCTTGTCGTTGGCGGTGAAGTCCTTGATGGTCTTCACATTGGGATTAACCGTGACAAGATACAGCGGCATTGCGTTGAGCGCCGCGACGCCCTTCACGCCGATGTTTTTCTGCGTGCGGCCCCAGATGGTGAGCATCGGGCCGACGCCGCCCGAGGCGAAGTCCAGATTGCCCGAGAGCAACGCCTCGTTCATGCCCGAGCCGCCGGTGAAGCGCAGCCATTCGGTCTTCACGTCTAGACCGAGGTCCTTGGCATGCTTCTCCAGAAGCTTTTCTTCTTCCATCACGGTGAGCGGCAGATAGGAAATGCCGAACTGCTTGGCGAGGCGGACCGTATCCACCTCCGCCGCAGCTGCGCCAGCGAAACTGACCGCGATTGCAGCAGCGAACCCGAGAGTCTTCAGAAGTTTCCTGGTCATGCGCGCCTCCCTCGCCGCGACTTTGCGCGGCTATTTTTGTGATTTTATGAGCGTTTTCAAAGCGTACAGTTCAAGTCGATACTGTCAACCATCTTACATCATATATATGATGCAAGACATTTCCGAAGCCGAACGGATACCTGGCGAAGTCGGGACATGGCGAGCCATGTGCCGGGTCAGGCCTGCATGCCCCAGCGAGCAATGGTGCGGCGCTCGATCGTCTGAAAGATCAGGTTTTCAACAATGAGGCCGATAATGATGACGGTCAGCAGGCCGGCGAATACGTTGGGAATATCCAGCATATTCTTGTTCTCAAAGATGAACCAACCCAGACCGCCGGACCCGGAGGAAACACCGAACACCAGTTCCGCTGCAATCAGCGTGCGCCAGGCGAACGCCCAACCGATCTTCAAGCCGGTGAGGATGCTGGGAAATGCCGCCGGGATCAGGATTTTCCAGATGAAGCGCGGGCCGCCCAGGCCGTAATTGCGCCCCACCATTTTTAGCGTCTTGCTGACGGAGAGGAAGCCGGAATGGGTATTCAAGGCGATCGCCCATGTCACGGAATGGACCAGAACGAAGACAAGGCTTCCGTTCCCCAAACCGAACCAGATCAGCGCCAGCGGAAGCAAGGCGATGGCCGGCAGAGGATTAAACATGGACGTCATGGTTTCGAGAAAGTCAGTCCCAATCCGCGATGCAATGGCAAGGGCGGTGAGAACTGCGGCGAGCAACACGCCCAGTGCGTAGCCTGCAAGCAGAACCTTGATGGACGCCCAAGCCCGGGCCGGCAAGACGCCATTCATCACATTCTGAAAGAAAGCGGTAACGGTTGCGCTGAACGTCGGAAAGAGCAGGTCGTTGTTCAGGATTCGACCGTAGATCTCCCAGATCACGGCGAGCGCGATCAAGATCATGATCTTTCGCACCGTGGCGATGTTGTAGATCATCTCCAGCGTCGAGAGCGGCTTTTCGACGATCGTCATCGTCGAAACGGGCTCTTCCTCGCGCACGATCTCGGGGCGCAACGCGTGCACGTTCGAGAGGACATTCGCAGAGTCACGCATCGGCCGCTTCCTTCATCTCACCGGAAAACAGCATGTGCTGAATTCGCCTCTCAAGCAGCGCGGCAGCGGGGGAGTCCGTCGTGCTGTTCAATTCCGCCTTGACCCGCCCGGGATGCGGCGAAAGCAGGAGGATGCGGTTGCCGATCTTGATCGCCTCGGCAATGGAATGGGTGACGAAAAGCACCGTAAATTTGGTGTCCTCCCACAGCATGAGCAGTTCATCCTGCATCTTGCGGCGGGTGAGGGCATCGAGCGCAGCAAAGGGCTCGTCCATGAGCAGGATGTCCGGCTCCATGGCCATGCCGCGCGCAATGGCGACGCGCTGCTTCATGCCGCCGGACAGCATATGCGGGTAACTGTCCGCGAATTTCGTGAGATTGACCTTCTCGATGTAGTGCATTGCGCGCTCATCGGCCTCGCGTCCATGGAGGCGGCGAGAGGCCTCGAGCGCGAATGCTACGTTCTGGCGCACGGTCTTCCAGGGGAGGAGTTGGTCAAATTCCTGGAACACCATCATCCGGTCCGGGCCGGGGGCATGAATGACGTGCCCCTTGAGACGCATTTCGCCTTCGGTCGGGGCCATATAGCCGCCCACCGCCTTCAGAAGGGTCGACTTCCCGCAGCCAGACGGGCCGAGCAGGATGAAGCGGTCCCCCCTCATGACGTTGAAATCGACCCGATAGGTCGCGGTAATCAGGAGATGAGGGGTTTTATATTGCAGCGTTACGCCCTTGACCTCCAGAAGAGGTTCCTGTGCGTCCATTATGGACCTCCCTTGGGATAAAGCAGCTTCTGCTGCTTTGTTCTTCTGGTTTTTGTTCTGCGAAATCGAAACTGAAAGACAGATTCGAACGCGGGTCTTTCCCGCGGTCATGCCGCAGGGTTGGTATGGGTGAATTAGCGAGGGCGCTTCGGCGTTGGCATCAGGTCACCCCTTTTCCTTCGTCGAACGGTTGAGCGTGTGTGGCGACGGGCCTCTCATGGACCCCAGCACGCTCTATTCCCTGTCGTCTTCACGACGCTAAAGGAGCCTCCCTCAGATGTAAAGTGGTCTAATATCATTTATAAGACTTGACCCAGCGCAGTGCGTTGCGTGCAGTGGCGCAAGACTTTCGGGGGCTTGGGAATGCGCCGCTACTGAAGCCGGGAGCCGCGCTGGGAAATTCGCAAGGGCGACGGGACGGCCCGCCAACAGGCTCAGCTCAATTCTGAGAGATAGTGAAAGCCTTCGGTGAGGCAGATGCTCACGCGCCATTCGATCGGCGTCTGCTCAAGGGAAAGGGCCAGCCGGTCGATGAGAAGGGCAGGGGTGCCCGCGGCGACGCCGAGCGCGAGGGCATCTTCAGCAGTCACTGCGATGGCCTTCAACTTTTCGCGCGCGCGACCGATACCGATGCCGAACTTGCTGGCGTATAGGCCGTAAAGATTGTTCGGTAACGGAGCATCACCGAGGCCGGGAAACAGGCTCTCCGGAAGGGTAATGTTCTCGACGATCAGAGGCACACCGTCGAGCCGGCGGATGCGGCGGATGCGGATGATGCGCGCGTCCTTCGGCAGGCTGAGGGCCTCGCGTTCGGCAGCGGTTCCGCGCCCACGAAATGTAGCCACCACCTGGCTTTCCGGGAAGCGGCGCTCGCCGTCGTCGGCCACCAGCTTGAAGAATTGGAACAGGATGCGGTCTTCGTCGTGGCTGGCGACGAACGTGCCCCGGCCCTGACGGCGCACCACCAGATTTTCGGCCGCCATCTCGTCCAGCGCCTTGCGCACCGTGCCCTGGCTCACGCCCAGTTCGGCGGCAAGCTGCATCTCGCTCGGCAGCGGCTGACCGGGCGCCCAGACGCGGTCCACGAGGCGGCGGATGAGGGCCTCCCGCACTTGGCGATAGAGCGGTCGGAAGCCGAAGCTCTCCGGCTTTTCCGACACTTCCACGCTAGGGCCCCGTGCCATCCCGCTTCCATCGATTCTCACGTGATGCTCCTTTTATGCATGAGCCGGACGTGTCACACCAGAGGTGGATCAGTGTCGATTTCATCTTGTGTCATCTGTCTTATATATAATAGCGTAAATATCGCTGCCCGCCAGCCCAATCCGGATCTTCCGCCACGCGTGCCCCCGGGGCACGGGCGTTGCCAAAATTCCCTGGAAATCCCATGCCCGAAATCATCGTCACTGAATTCATGGATGCCGCTGCACTCGATGCTCTGCGGGCGGATCACGACGTCCATTACGATCCGGCATTGGTGGACAAGGCCGAGGCCCTGGAAGATTTGGTGCAGGGGGCCCGCGCCTTGATCGTGCGCAACCGAACCCAGGTGCGCGGGCCGCTGCTGGGCAAAGCCTCGAAGCTCGTCGTGGTGGGCCGGCTGGGGGTCGGTCTCGACAATATCGACGTCGTCGCCTGCAAACAGCGTGACATTGAAGTTTATCCCGCGACCGGCGCGAACGACGTTGCAGTCGCCGAATATGTCGTCTGCGGTGTGATGATGCTTTTGCGCGGGGCCTATCATGCGAGCGCCGAGGTGGCTGCCGGTGCGTGGCCGCGCACCCGCCTGATGGGTCGGGAGGTGAGCGGCAAGCGCCTCGGCCTTGTGGGCTTTGGCGCCATCGCCCGAGAGACGGCGCAGCGCGCCCGGGCCCTAGGCATGGAGGTCGTGGCCTTCGACCCGTTCGTTTCCAGCGAGGATCCCGCTTGGCGCGCTTTTGGGGTTGCTCCGCAGTCGCTTGATGACCTGCTTTCGGGCTGCGATGCCGTCAGTCTCCATGTGCCTCTGACGCCTCAGACCCGCGATCTGATCGACGAGGGCGCGCTCGCCCGCATGAAGGGTGGAGCGGTGCTGATCAATGCCGCGCGGGGCGGGGTTATCGAAGAGGCTGCCCTTGCCTCCGCGCTCAAAAGCGGGCGGCTTGCAGGTGCGATGCTCGACGTGTTCGAGGCCGAACCCCTTCCGGCGGGGACCTGCCTCAGCGACGTGCCGAATCTCATCCTGACGCCGCATATCGCCGGCGTCACGGAAGAATCAAACGTGCGGGTGAGCGCCCTCATCGCTGCAAAAGTCAGCCAGTTTCTGAAAGATCGGCCATGAACGCCCCGACTTCGTCAGCCCTTTCCCTCGATGCTGCCCGCGACCTTGCTGTGGCGGCACTCCTGGCGTCCCGCACCGGCGAACATAATGCCCGTGTGACCGCCGCTGCGCTCGTTGCCGCGGAAGCCGACGGCATTACCAGCCACGGACTTGCGCGCCTGCCCGCCTATGCCCAACAGGCCATCTCCGGCAAGATCGATGGCTTTGCGGAACCGAGCCTGGACTGGACCGGCCCCTCCACCTTGCGGGTGGATGCCAAGACCGGATTTGCGTTTCCCGCCATCTCCCTTGGCCTGGAGGCAGCCGAAGCGCGCGCCAGGGAAACCGGCATGGTCGCGGTCGCGGTGCGGGCCTCCCATCACGCCGGGGTCATGGGCCACCACGTGGAATGGCTGGCGGACCGAGGGCTGGTGGGCCTCGCCTTTTCCAATTCGCCCTCGGCGATTGCTCCCTGGGGCGGTGCGCGGGGCTTGTTCGGCACCAATCCCATCGCCTTTGCCGTGCCTCGTGGGCAAGGGCCCGCGCTGGTCATCGACGCGTCGTTGAGCAAGGTGGCGCGCGGCAAAATCATGATTGCGGCGCAGAAGGGAACGCCGATTCCCGAGGGCTGGGCGCTCGACGCGCAGGGAGCGCCGACGACCGACGCCAAGGCCGCGCTCACCGGTACGATGTTGCCGATTGGCGACGCCAAAGGCGCGGCGTTGGTGCTGATGGTGGAAATCCTCGCCACGGTGCTCACCGGCGGGCAGTTCGGATTCGAGGCGAGTTCGTTCTTTACCGCCGAGGGGCCGGCGCCGCGGATCGGGCAGTTGTTCCTGGCCCTCGATCCGGTCCGGCTCGGGGGTGCGGATTTTTCCGCGCGGCTTGAAGTCCTGCTCGCGGCGATCCTCGGCGAGAAGGGCACGCGCCTGCCGGGCGAGCGGCGCATCACAGCACGACAGCGCGCCGCGCGGGAGGGAATTCAGGTGGACCCGGAAATCCTGGCTGACTTGCACAGGCGCGCCGGCCGAGGCTGAAGGGGCCGAGATCGTCCCGCGCATCTGATCACTCTGTGTCCAGAGGAGGGGCGCCGCGTCTTTAGGCGCGGCGCGCTGCGTGAGATTGTCAGTCGGCAAGGCTCCAGCGCGAGAACGCCACGCCTTCGACTTCGAACGCCTCGCGCCGGATCCGCAGGCCCACTGGGCTCTCGCGGCACTCGCGTTTCATTGCGATATCCAGCATTTCGCGCGCGCCGAAGCTGAGCACGACGCGCTGCCGCACCGCGTGCGCATCTTCGATCTCGACCATATCAGGCGCGCAAAGCGCGGTGATCCGGAATGTGGGCTCCTTGCGCGCATCGCCGGATCTATCGCTTTCGCTCAAGCCCAGGTGGGGGACGGACGCTCGCACGCCGGGTGCGCGCGCACCGACCGTGTCGAGCACCGTTGCGAGCAAATTCTGCACAGCGATTTTGGTCATATGAGACAAAGCACAAATCCACTCATCCGAAGCGGAAATATACCTACATGATTTTGTGAATATAAAAAATAACAAAAAATTCGAGTTAAAATAGCCCGCCCTGGGCCAGAACTTATGTGGGCTGAATGTCTGGCCGGCAGATGAAGGCTTCGAACGCGGCTGCGGCAAAGCGCAGATGCTGTCCCTTGAGCGTCAGCCGGTAGAGCGGGCGGCGCACCACGAGGCCCTCCACGGGCACCACCTTGAGCACCCCGAGTGAAATCTGATCCTTGGCCGCAGCGGCGGAAACAATGGCGATCCCGAGCCCCGCCGCCACCACCTGCTTGATGGCTTCGGTGCTTCCAACCTCCATGACCATGCGTGGCCGCACGGCAAATGCCTCGAGCGCCAGAACCACCACGTCGCGGGTCCCCGATCCCGCCTCGCGGACGATGTGGCGCGCGTGGTCAAGATCCGAAGGCAAGACCGGTCCTTCCATCTGCGCCAGGGGATGGTCGGGAGCGGCGATGACCACCAATTCGTCCGTCAGCCAGGGATGGGAAATCAGGCTCGGATGTTCAACCGGCCCTTCCACCAGAGCCACGTCAATGTCACGGGACAGCAATCGATCGGCGATGTCCTGGGTGTTGGCGCTGGTCAGGCGAAGGTGCAAATCCGGGTGAATGTCCTGGAACGCGCCCAGCAGGCGCGGCAGCACATAGGTTGCGATGGTCGTGCTTGCCCCCACATGCAATTCGCCTTGGGCGAGACCGCGCAGGGCCTGGAGCTCCTCTTCGGCGCGCCGCTCGGCGGCGAACAACGCGGTCGCATGCGAGAGCAGGACGCTGCCGGCTTCGGTCAGGCGGACGCCGGCGGGACTGCGCTCCAGCAGCACGCAATGGAGCTGTCCCTCAAGTTCCCGCACCCCCTTGGAGACCGCGGGCTGGCTGATGTTGAGCACCTCCGCCGCACGGGAAAAGCTGTGCTGCTCCGCCACGGAAGTAAATAGACGAAGTAAATGGAGATTTATCGCCATAACCGCACTTCATGATGGAGTGAGCAAACTGTATTTGCGCTTCTGGCCCGTGCGTGTGCACTAGAACCCCTAAGAACGAACAGGTGAGTTGCGCCGTGCCAAAAGCCTCGAACTGGCTGCTTGATGTTATCCCAGGTGTGGCGCTGTGCGCAGCGGTCACGGGGGTGGCCTACGCCATTCAGATCATTGAGGAGCACCTCAGCGGCCATCCCTACGTGGAAGCCTTGGTGCTCGCCATCCTTATTGGCACCCTGCTGCGCACCCTGTGGACGCCCGGCCCGCGTTTCAAGCCGGGAATAGCCTTTTCCGGGAAGATCCTGCTGGAGATTGCGGTGATGTTTCTCGGCGCCTCGCTGAGTGCCGCAGCGCTTGCGGCCGCTGGGCCGGCACTGCTCGTCGGCATTGCCGGGGTGGTCGCGGTGGCGCTGTTTGCCTCCTATGGCGTCGGGCGACTGCTGGGCTTGCCGCACAAGATGGCGCTGCTGATTGCCTGCGGCAATTCCATTTGCGGAAATTCCGCTATCGCTGCAGTCGCTTCCGTGATCGAAGCGGAAGGCGACGATGTGGCCTCCTCGATCTCCTTCACCGCCATCCTTGGCGTCATCGTGGTGCTGAGCCTGCCGCTGCTGATTCCCATTCTTGCTTTGTCGGATACCCAATATGGCGTGCTGGCGGGCCTCACGGTCTATGCTGTGCCGCAGGTTCTTGCGGCCACTGTGCCCATCGGACCCCTTGCGACTCAGATCGGCACGGTTGTGAAGCTGGTGCGGGTGTTGATGTTGGGGCCGGTGGTGTTCTGCGCCGCGCTGGCTCATGGCCGCTCGCTCGCTTCTCCGAGGGCCGTGCCGGTGGGCGCATCCGTGGTGGCGCAGCCGCCGCGCCTTCCGCTCCACAAGCTCGTGCCCTGGTTCATCGTTGGCTTCATCCTGTTCGCAGTCCTGCGATCCCTGGGCCTGCTTCCCCAAGCCCTGCTGGGGCCGCTGGCGCTGGTGACGACGGTCTTCACCGTGCTCTCCATGGCCGCGCTCGGGCTAGGGGTGGACCTGCGGGTGCTGGGTCGGGTCGGCGGGCGGGCAACATTGGTCGTCACGCTCTCGCTGGCGCTGCTGTTGATCGCCAGCATCATCCTGATCCGCGTCCTGGGTGTGGTCTAACCTTCGGCGCTCGCGGGGAATTCCTTCGCCTTATCACCTCCCCCGGCGGGTGCGGCGGTGGATTTGCGCACGACAAGTTCAATCGGCAGTTCGGTCCGTTTCGCCTGCGGCATCCCTTTCAGCTCCGCGAGCAGATGGGCGGCGACGGTGCGGCCGAGCTGGGCCGTGGGCAGGTGAACCGTCGTCATGGGCGGGGTGACATGGGTGGCGATCTCAAGATTGTCGATGCCCACGATCGAGACCGCCTGCGGCACGGCGATTCCACGCGCCTGGGCTTCGAACAGAGCACCCACGGCCAGCAGGTCATTGCCGCCGATGATCGCCGTGGGGGGAAGGGCATGGCCCATCAATTCGTTCATCCCCACGCGGCCCCCGGCGAGCGTAAAGGGTTGCTGGACGACGCAGGACTCAAGCAATTCCAATCCTTCGCGCGCCAATGCGGCGCGCACGCCGGCCACCCGGAGGCGGGCGCGATCGTTGGAGGTGGTATAACCAGAAATCATGCCGAATCGGCGATGGCCAAGGCCGAGCAGGTGCTCCGCCACCCTTCGGCCCGCCGCCTCATTGTCGAAGCCGACCGATGCGAAGCGGGGGTCGAAGGACCAGCTCAGGATCACCGGCACCGTCGCGCCGCCCAGCAGATCCCAGGTCTCGTCGAGATGGTCGGCACCCACCACCATCAAGGCATCGACGCCCCGTGCGAGCAAGGCGCGGACCGAGACCGCTTCCTGCGCGGGAGAATATTCATGAGCTGCGACAAGGAGTTGGTATCCGTTGGCGGCGAGTTCCGTCTGCATGGCCTGGATCGCGCGGGCGAAGATGGCGTGGTCCAGCGTCGGTACCACCGCGCCAATCGTCAAGGTGCGCCCAGAGGCCAGGGCGCGGGCGGCGCCGCCGGGCACATAGTTCAGGCGACGCACCGCATCGCCCACCTTCTCGCGCGTGTCCCGCTGCACCAGGTCGGGGCGGGAGAGGGTGCGCGAGACGGTGGCGGTGGAAACCCCGGCCAGCCGGGCCACATCGTCGAGGGTCGCTTTGCCCTTGAAGTTCATGCGTGTTCGCCGCTTTTCACCGGATGTTCTGCAGATGTATCCGCTTTTCCGCAGAAGTTCTCGCGATTAAACTTCAGGACTGAAACAAATCCCAAGCGAAAAATCTGCGCCGCGCGGTTGACAGGCAGGCGCCGTCTGATAGCGTAAATGAAAGCGCTTACATTGGTTCAGTCATGAAGTGCGGGACGCCTCCGTCAGATGAGGCGCCTGATATAGGGAGGAAGAGATGCCGCTCGACCGGAGGTCTGCGGTTGGTCTTGCGACGATCGTCGTCCTGGTGGCGGCGTGGTATCTCGCGACCAGCGCAACCGGATTGATTTCGCCCGGCCGGTTCCCTGCGCCGGCGGATACGTTCGCCGCCGTGACCCAATCGCTCGGCCGGGGCTATGCCGATGCCACCTTGCCAATCCATATCCTTCAGTCGCTGAAGCTGGTGGTGTTCGGCTTCCTGGCTTCCATCCTGGTGGGCGTGCCGCTCGGCCTGTTGATGGGCTGGAACCCGGTGGCCGAGGCGCTGCTGAACCCGGTGTTCCTTCTGCTGCGGCCGATCCCGCCTCTGGCCTGGATCCCGCTGGCTATTCTTTGGCTGGGTCTTGGTGATTCCGCAAAAATCATGGTGATTTTTTTCGCCGCCTTCGTCCCCTCGGTCATCAATACCCATGCCGGGGTGCGCAATATTGATCGGCCCCTGATCGAGGCGGCGCGCATGCTCGGGACGCCGCGCGCCCGGTTCGTGTGGGAGGTGCTGGTGCCAGGTGCGGCGCCGATGATCTTCACCGGTCTGCGCCTTTCGCTCCAGGCGAGCTGGACCACCCTGGTCGCCGCCGAACTGGTGGGTGCGCTCGCCGGCCTCGGCCATGTGCTGAACGTGGCCCAGCAGGACCTTTTCCCCGGCATGATCCTGGTGGGCATGATCTCGGTGGCAGTGTTCGGTGCCCTTACCACAGGCCTGCTCGCTTATGCCGAGCGCCATGTGGTGACCTGGGTGCGGGTGAAGGGAGCTGCCGCATGATCGCGACGCTCTCGCCGCTCCATCGTCTCACGCTCGGGGTCGTCGGCTTTCTCGCCTTCCTTTCACTGTGGGCCGGGCTTGCCGCGAGCGGGCTCGTGAATCCGGACTTCCTGCCCGGACCGGTTTCGGTGGTGGCGCGATTGCTGACGCTGCTGACGACCCCGTTCGCCGGCGGCACGCTTCAGCTCCACCTCGCCTCCAGCCTTCAGCGGTTCGCCAGCGGCTATCTCCTGGCGGTGGCCATCGGCGTGCCCTTGGGCCTGCTGATGGGGCGTTTTCGCCTGCTGGACGATATCGTCACGCCGATGTTCGATGCGCTGCGCTTCATCGCGCCCATCGCCTGGGTTCCGTTCGCGGCCCTGTGGTTCGGCACGGGTTTCGGGGGCCCGGTGCTGATCATTTTCTCCGGCGCATTCCCGCCCTGTCTCATCAATGCCTATCGCGGCGCCCGCTATGTGGATGCGCGCTATCTGGAGGCGGCCGAGATGCTCGGCACCCCCAATTGGAGGATCATCCTGGAGGTGCTCCTTCCGGCCTCGGTGCCGTCCATCGTCGCCGGCCTGCGCATCAGCGCCGGGCTCGGCTGGCAGTCACTCGTGGGCGCGGAACTGATCGTCGCGTCCACGGGTGTCGGCTACCTGATGGTGCAGGCGCAGAGCGCGGTTTCAACCACCACCGTGATGGTCGGCATGCTGGCCATCGGTTTCGTCGGCGTCCTGATCGACGTCGCCCTTCGTATGGTCGAAGCGCGCATCGGCCGCCGGCTCGGAAAAGTGTGAGGAACCATGAGCAGCATCCGCTTCGACGCTGTCGGCAAGACGTTCGGAAATGCGGTTTCCGTTCTCGAAGGCATCAATCTCGACGTCGCAGACAAGGAATTCCTTGCCATCGTGGGCCCGTCCGGCTGCGGCAAGACCACCTGCCTGCGCCTCGCGGCGGGGTTTGAATTTCCCACCTCCGGCCGGGTGCTTGTTGGCAACAGCGTGGTCACGCGGCCGGGGCCGGATCGGGCCGTGGTGTTCCAGCAGTTCGCCTTGTTCCCCTGGAAGACGGTGGCCGAAAACATCGAACTTGGCCTGCGCAACAAGGGCATGGCGCGGGAGGAGCGGCGTACCCGCGTCGCCGATGCGGTCGGCATGATCGGCCTCGGTGGCTATGAAGAGGCCTATCCCCATCAATTGTCCGGCGGCATGCAGCAGCGCGTCGCCATCGCCCGCGCCTATGTGCTCGACCCCCAGGTGCTGCTGATGGACGAGCCGTTCGGCGCGCTGGACGCGCAGACCCGCGTGGTGATGCAGGAGGAATTGGTGCGCCTTGCCCGCCGCAATCCGCGCACGGTCCTGTTCATCACCCACGGTGTCGAGGAAGCAGTCTATCTCGCCGACCGGGTGGCCATCATGAGCAAGCGGCCCGGGCGCATCAAAGAGATCATCGACGTCAAATCGGTGCGCCTTGCCGACAATTGGGAGCGTCACAGCCGCATCGAGGATGTGATGGATCTTGAATCCTTCGTCCATCTGCGCACCCACATCTGGAAGTCACTGCGCGAAGAAAAGGCAGGCACCGACCATTGAGGACGGGCCGCCATTGAGAGCCGCAAAGCGGCCGATCTGGGAGGAAACCACATGAAGACGAGCTTTAAAGCAGCAATCCTGGCCCTTGGCCTCGCCACCGCCCTCGCTCCTGCGGCGCGGGCCGAGGAGCAGAAGATCAACATCTCCTACCAGCCCTCGCTCTATTGGGCGCTGCCGTTCTACATCGCCTCGGAAAAGGGCTGGTGGAAGGACGTCGGGCTTGTGCCCTCGTTCGCCACCTTCCCGGCGGGCGCACCGCAGGTTGCGGCGGCACAGGCCAGTTCCTGGGATGTCGGCGGCACCGGATCGGTGCCCGCCGTGCTCGGCGCGGCGCGCTTCGGCCTGATGACGATCGGCGTCACCAACGACGAATCCAAGACCAATGCCATCATGGCGCGCGGCGACAAGGTGGAGGCCCTGCGTAAGGACCCCAAGAAACTGGTCGGCCAAAAGCTCCTGCTGACCACCAATTCCACCGCCGATTATGCCGCCCGCAACTGCCTGAAGAAGTGGGGCATGTCTTCCTCCGACATGCAGTTCGTCAATCTTGGACAGGCGCAGATCATCTCGGCGATGATTTCCAACAACGGCGACGTGGTGGGCGTGTGGGCGCCCAATACCTATACGCTGGAAGAAAAGGCCGGTGCGAAGGTGCTGTGCTCCGGCGCCGATGCCGATGCGGTGGTGCCCGGCGCCCTCGTGGTGCGGGCGGATTATGCCAAGCAGAATCCCGAGGCGGTGGCGAAGGTGCTCGCGGTCTATGTGCGGGCCTGGAGCTGGGCCAAGGCTAATCCCAAGGAGGCGAAGGCGCTCGCCAAGCAATTCTACGCCCAAGGCGGGGTCGAGGCGTCGGATGCCGCCATCGACCAGGAATTTGCCCTGCGTCCCACCTTCTCCCTGGGCGAGCAGCTTCACCTGATGGACCGCGCCAAAGGCGCCTCCGAACTGGACGGTTGGCTGTCGCGGATCGGCACCTTCATGAGCGATGTCGGCACCATTTCGGCCTCGCCGGACCCCAAAAGCTATGTGAGCGACAGCTTCATGAAGCGGGTTGCCGCAGATCCCAAGCTGAAGGCGTTCGCGACCGAATTCGACAAGTCGAACTGACGCCGCACGCAGCGGCGCCGGAATTTTCTGACCCAACCACCGGCGCCGCTGGCCGGACCCCATGGAGACTGAAGATGGCGATCGAGTATCTGAAGCGGGCCACCAAGACCCCCGAGAGCGAAACCGGCACGGCGCGCGAGGTTGTCACGGCAATGCTCGGCGAGATCGAGCTGCGCGGCGAGCAGGCGGTGCGCGACTATGCCCTCAAGCTCGACAAGTGGGACGGGGAGATCCTCGTCACCCGCGATGAGATGGAGCGCCGCGCCGACGAGGTGCCCGAACTGGTGCGCCGAGACATCGATTTCGCCGCCGCCCAGGTGCGCCGGTTCGCCGAGGCGCAGCGCGATAGCGTGCAGGATTTCTCGGTGGAATTGCTGCCCGGCCTCGTTGCCGGCCAGAAGCTGGTGCCCTGCACCGTCGCGGGATGCTACGTGCCCACCGGCCGCTATGCCCACATCGCCTCTGCCTACATGTCGGTGGCAACCGCCAAGGCGGCCGGAGTGGAGACGGTGGTCGCTTGCTCGACCCCGTTCCGCGGGCAAGGCATCCATCCTTACGTGCTTTATGCCATGAAGGTGGCGGGCGCGGACATTGTGATGACGCTCGGCGGCGTCCAGGCCATTGCCGCCATGGCCTTCGGCCTGTTCACCGGCAAGCCGGCGGACATCATCGTCGGCCCCGGCAACAAGTTCGTCGCCGAAGCCAAGCGCATGCTGTTCGGCAAGGTCGGCATCGACGTATTCGCCGGCCCCTCCGAAGTGGCGGTGATCGCCGATGAGACGGCGGATGCCCACATCGTCGCCGTGGATCTGGTGGGGCAAGCCGAGCACGGGCACGAAAGCCCGGCATGGCTGTTCACCTCGTCCCGCGCTTTGGCGGAAGACGTGATGCGCCGCATTCCCGGCCTGATCGCCGAACTGCCGCCGACCGCTCGCGATGCCGCCACCGCCGCCTGGAACGATTACGGCGAGGTGATCGTGTGCGACAGCCGTGCGGAACTGGTGGAGATTTCCGACCGCTATGCCAGCGAGCATCTGGAGGTGCACACGTCCGACCTCGACTGGTGGCTGGCCAACCTCTCGAACTACGGCTCGCTGTTCCTAGGGGAGGAGACCACCGTGGCATTCGGCGACAAGACCTCGGGGCCGAACCACATCCTGCCCACCAAGTTCGCGGCGCGCTATTCCGCTGGCCTCTCGGTGCACAAATTCCTCAAGCCCCTGACCTGGCAGCGCATGGACCGCAATGCCTGCAAGACCATCGCCCAGGCGACGGCGCGGATCTCGCGGCTTGAAGGCATGGAAGCCCATGCGCGCACCGCCGACGTGCGGCTCGCGAAATACTTCCCCGGCCATAATTTCGATATGGGTGCGCCGGTCGATGCCTGAGGATGGTTCAAACTTCCGCCTGCACTCCCTGTTCGACCTGACGGGGCGCACCGCCCTCATCACCGGCGGCAATTCCGGCATCGGGCTCGCGCTGGCGCGCGCGCTCGGGCTTGCGGGGGCAGAGGTGGTGCTCGTGGCGCGCCGCCCCGCGGATTTGGAAACCGCCAGCGCAAGCTTGCGGGACGACGACATTGCGAGCCAGTGGATTGCCGGCGACCTCGCCTTGCCCGACGGCCCGGACGCCATCGCCGCCGTGCTGACGCAACGCGGGGTTTCCCCCGACATCCTGGTGAATGGTGCCGGCATCAATCTGCGCCAGCCGTTCATGGAGGTGACGCAGGACGCCTTTGACCTGCACATGGCGGTGCATGTGCGGGCGCCTTTCCGCCTGGTGCAAATGTTCGCCCCGGACATGGCGGCGCGCGGGTATGGGCGGATCGTCAATATCGCCTCGCTGCAATCCTTCCGGGCCTTTCCCAACTCCGCCCCCTATGGCGCGGCGAAGGGGGCGATCGTCCAATTGACGCGCGCCATCGCCGAGGAATGGTCGCCGCGCGGCATCACCTGTAACGCCATCGCGCCCGGCTTCTTTCCGACCCCGCTCACCCAGGCCGTGTTCGACGACGATGTGCGCGCCGCCCGCAACGCGGCACAGACTGCCATCGGCCGCAACGGCGCGTTGGAAGACCTGTATGGCGCGGTCGTGTTCCTGGCCTCCGACGCCGCCGCGTATGTCACCGGGCAGGTGCTCGCGGTGGACGGCGGCTTCACCGCCAAATGATGGAATTGTCATGAGAGCCCTGGTCTATACCGGCCCCCATTCCCTGGAACTGGGCGAGGTGGCCGAGCCCGTGCCCGGCAATGACGAAGTGCTCGTGCGGGTCGAGGCGGTCGGCATCTGCGGGTCCGACATGCACGCCTATCACGGCCATGACGCGCGCCGGCCGGCACCTCTGGTACTTGGCCACGAGGCGGCGGGGCGCATCGCCAGCGGGCCGCGCGCGGGGGAGCGGGTCACGGTGAATCCGCTCGTCGTGTGCGGCACCTGCCGCGCCTGCGAGGCCGGGCGGCCGCATCTGTGCCCCTCGCGGCAGATCCTCTCCATGCCACCGCGCCCCGGCGCCTTCGCTGAACTGGTGCGGGTGCCCGAGCGTAATCTCGTCGTGATCCCGGAGGATTTTCCGGTCGCGAAGGCGGCGCTCGCCGAGCCGGTGGCGGTCTCCTATCACGCGGTGAACCAGGGGGCGCGGCTCCTGGACATGCCGCTCTCCGCCGCGCGCTGCCTCGTGATCGGCGGTGGCGCCATCGGCCTTGCCGCCGCGCTGGTCCTGGCCATGCAGGGGGCGGCGGAGATCTTTGTCGCCGAACCCCATGCGGGACGACGCGCGACGCTGGCGCGGGCCGGAAATTTCCGCTATTACGCGCCGGGGGAGGCGGGTGCGCCGCAGGAGGGCAGCATCGACCTCGTCATCGACGCGGTAGGCGCCGCCGCGACGCGGGCCAGCGCCAGCGCCCTGGTGCGACCGGGCGGGGTGATCGTCCATGCCGGCCTGCTGCCGGGTGTGGACGGGTTCGACGTGCGACGCATCACCTTGCAGGAGATCATCGTCACGGGCACCTATTGCTACACGCCCGCCGACTTCCGCGCGACGGTCGATGCCCTCGCCTCGGGTCGCCTGGGGGCGCTGGACTGGTTCGAGGAGCGCGGCCTTGCGGAGGGCATCGCCGCATTCCAGGACATCGATGCCGGTAGGGCTGCCGCCGCCAAAATCATCCTGCGGCTTTGAAACCGCACCGTGCCGCGGTCACGACGGGCTGCGGAAGGTGATGAATTTGTGCGCGGCGAAGTTCACGAACACCGGCATGATGATGGCGATGCCGTGCGCGGCTGCCTCGGCGATCCATAGCGGCGCGATATGGGAGAACGCCCGCTCCAGCCCTACCGCCACCGCCAGCACCGGGGGAAAGGCTAAGGCGTTGAACAGGAAAAACCACGCCATTTCCCGATGCAATGCCTTCCCCGAGGCGGGAAACACGAACAGGCGGTTCAGCGTGAATGCGGTAAAGAACCCGACCAGATAGGCGAGGCTCACGGAAATCCAATAATTGAAGAACAGGTCGAAAATGAACCTGCTGCCGAAGTTCAAGCCCGCCGCCAACCCGCCTGCGAGCAGGAATTTGCCGAACTGGCCGTTCATGTAAAAGGCGATCAGGCGCTTCATGTCATCTCTTCATTAGGCGCCGTGCGCCTCATCCAAATACCGGTTCGCGGCGGGGCACGTGGTCTGTGCCGATGGCTGCCGCCATCTCCTTGGCGAGCCGCGTACCCTCCGACACCCCACGGTCCTCGGGGTAATAGAAGCAGGTATCGGCCACCTGGAGGCCGGCGATGGGCGTTCGGATCGGCGGGATTTTTGCGGCGAAACCCGGCTCGCACAAAGGCTGGGCATAGCGCAGTCGCCCGACGCGCGAGGACAGGCGGTCGCTGTCGGTCAATTGCGGATTGACGCGCTTGAGATAGCCGAAGCTCTCGGCGATCAGGGCTGCGTCGTCCCACTGCCATTTCGGTTGGTCGGCGGGCATGTAATAGGGCACGTAGACCACCGGATCCGGCATCGCCCGCAGGTTGGAAAACTCGATGATGCCGGGGATCTCGATTTCTGGATCGACGATGTTCACCCAGAAATGGGGTGTCACCGAGCGCTTCAGCTTATGCAAAACGCAGATCACGCCGATGTTGCGGATCGCGTCATAGGCGTCCTTGGAGGCCTGCGGCAGGTCCGGCACGAGTTCGGAGACGAACGGGGTCGGCACGGTCGAGATCACCGCTTCGGCGGGAAAAAAGCGCCCGCCGGCGTGGACGCCGGTCACCTTGCCGTTAACCGTCTCCACCCGTTCGCAGGGCGTCGAGAGGTGCACCCGCCCGCCACGCCCCTCAATGGAACGCATCAAAGCGTCCACCAGGGTCTGCGATCCGCCCTGGATATGTCCCAGTTCCTCCTGGAACAAGGATTTGCGGGAATTGCCGATGCGCCGCACCCGCGTCGCGATCCAGGCGGCCGAGACGTCGTCGGCATATTGATAGAATTTCAGCTCCATCAGGCGACGCCAGAGCTTGTCGTAGACGCTGGCACCGGACCCCTTTTCGATCCAGTCGCGCGCGGAAACCGTCTCCAGGTCGTCGAATGACGTGCGCTTGGAGGTGGCGAACATCTGCAGTCCGTAGCGCAGCTTCTCCAGCGGATTCAGCAGGGAGGTGGCCAGCAGGGAAATGGGGTCGCCCCATTTGTGCAGGGCGTTGTCCTTGAAATAGGCCATGGA
Organism: Roseixanthobacter psychrophilus; assembly: GCF_043195195.1. Classification (NCBI taxonomy): domain Bacteria; kingdom Pseudomonadati; phylum Pseudomonadota; class Alphaproteobacteria; order Hyphomicrobiales; family Xanthobacteraceae; genus Roseixanthobacter; species Roseixanthobacter psychrophilus. Next base: position 69,937 of record NZ_JBAFWT010000008.1, on the reverse strand, counting down.
GGTCGGACGCCAGCGCATCTTGTCGGCGATGCCCAGTTCGGACATCAGGGCGAAGGTGGGGGCGTCCGGCTTGCAGATGAAATGATAGAAGCGCTCGATGGACAGACCGTCGAAGTCGAAATGGGCCGCCATGCCGCCGGCCACAGAATCGGCCTCCACCACCTCCACCTCGTGGCCGAGGGAGAGGGCATAATGGGCGGCGGCGAGCCCCATGGCCCCAGCGCCGATGATCACGGTCTTTACCATGTGGGCCGCTCCTAGAAATCCAGCACGATCTTGGAATAGCGCGGATCGAGGAAGGTTTCCTCAAGAGCCTGTTTCAGCGGCGTTTCCGGCACGTTGAAGATCTTCGGCCAGTCGATCACCGGAAACACTTCCGGGATCACCAGCGCCTGGAGCTGGTTGACGGTGAAGGGCGGGTTCTTGTCCACCAGCGCATAGGTCTTCAGGAGGGCATAAAAGGCGGCATAGGGAATCTTGACGATCCGCGCCTTGGCGCCGGTGATGCTTTTGATGAGCCGGATGATGTCGATATAATCGATCTCGGTCCGGCCCGAGATGTCGTAGGTGCCGGTGATGCGGCTCTCGATGGCCGAAGCGATGATGGCGGAGAAGTCGCCCGCATAAAGCGGCTGGCGGCGAAACTTGCCGGAGCCGGGGATCGGGAACACGGGCACACGATCCATGAATCGCCGCAGCCAGCCGAGATGCTTGCGGTCGAACCAGCCGAACATGAGCGTTGGGCGCAGCACCACATGGGGCGTCTTGACCGTATCGACGAAGCGCTCCTGCGCCGTCTTGGTCTCCACATAGAAGTCCTTGGCCTCCGAATTCACCACGGAGGAGGAGATGGCGACGAAATAGGGGACGTCATGCTTGCGCACCGCATCAATGATGCGCTCGGTGGCCGTGACGTTGTTGGCGACGAATTCGGACCGGTCGAGCCCGCCGATCTGGGCCTGGTTGATCACCACCGCATCGGCACCGGCGAAGGCGTCCATCCAGGGGCCGGGAGCACTGAGATCGGCCTCCATCACCTCGATATCGGGATGGAGCTGGCGCAGCCGGGCGGTATTGGCTGGGTGCTTGTCGATGCCGATCACCCGATAGCCACGGGACTTCAGGCGCGGAACGAGATTCTGTCCGACAAGACCGGCGGCTCCGGTGACGATGATGGTCTTCATGAATGGCCCGAGCCGATGCGGGTTGATGGGTGCGGTATATTTGGCCTTCACATGCCAGAGCCGTCCCCCCGGCGCAATGGCTGGGGCTCGCCAGCCACAAAGAGAAACCTAGGCTCCCCCGGGGGCGCGGTCTCCACGCGGTGGGATGGCGCCGGCGTGCAGGTGGTTTATTCTGCCGACCTTCCCCCCGCGCTTGACCGGACGCCCATGATCGACCGCATCGTCAAACCCGCCGCGTTTGCCCTCGCCATGGGCGGCCTCATGCCTGCCGCGCGCGCCGACGAGGCGCCGCCCAGCGATTTCGTTGACGTGGCATCTGTGGTTCCGAGCGCGCGCTTCGATGTGCGCTATCACGGCGCCGACAATTTCGTCGGCACGCGCGTGGACGGTTATGAGGCGCCGCGCTGCTATCTCACCCGTCCGGCCGCCGCCGCCGTGGCCGCCGTCGCGCAGGACGTAGGCAAGGACGGCCTCGCCCTGCTGATCTTCGATTGCTACCGGCCGACCCGTGCGGTGGCGCATTTTGCCCGCTGGGCGGCAGATCTCGCGGACCAGCACACCAAGGCGGAATATTATCCCGACGTGGACAAGAAGGACCTGTTCGCCGAAGGCTACATCGCCGCCCGCTCCGGCCATTCGCGCGGCTCCACGCTCGACCTGACCCTGGTCGAGGCGGCCGGCGGGCGGGAATTGGACATGGGCACGCCGTTCGATCTGTTCAGCCCGCGCTCCTGGCCCGCCGATCATTCGGTCAGCCCGCAGCAGCGCGCCAATCGCCGCCGGCTCACCTACGCCATGATCCGCAACGGCTTCGTGCCGTTCGAAAAGGAATGGTGGCATTTCACCCTGGCGGAGGAGCCGTTCCCGGACACCTATTTCGATTTTCCGATCCGCTGAAGCCTCCGCGTCTCAATGGGCGGTGGCTTCCTCGACCTTCAAGCGGCGGCCCCAAGTGTCGAAGAATTGGCCCTCGTTCAGCACCAGCCGGTCTGCCTTCACCCGCGCTTCCAGGGCGCGCAGGCGGCTGCGGGCTTCCCCATTGAGCAGAGGGCCTCCGGCATCGAGCACGGGGAAGAAGGCGCATCCGTCCCATGTCTTGCCCGAGCCGGCGAACAGCGCCACGATCTGCGGCCAGCGGATCTCGTCGCCGATGATGTTGAAGAAGGTGGAGGCTAGCGGCGCCACCTCCAGCCCGCCGATCCGCACCAGCACCACCAGGGCGGTGAAAGGTCCGTGCTGGGCGAACGCATCGCGCAGCCACTGGTCGAATTCGGTGAGGTCCGCCCGGCCCTTGCGGCTAGTAGTCGACACGCGGCGTCTCCGGAATGTAGTGCTCGAAGAGATACCAGAACGGGCTTTCCCGCGTCTCGCCATACCAGGTTTCGAATACGGCAAGAGCTTGTGCGGGGTCGGTGGAGGACTCGGCCCCGGACGTCGCGGATTCCACCTCCGATTCCGGATGGGCGGCCGCGAACAGGGCCAGAGCGACCGGCGCGAAATGGGTGAGCACGGCGTCTCGGGCATCGCTCATGTCGTCCCAGCCAAGCCGCACCCGCAGGTGTGCCTGAATGGCGGCAACGGCCAGTTCCGGCGACTCGGCACCCTCGGCGAGGGTGGCGAATGTCGCCATCAGATTGCTGCGGCGATGGGCATGGGCGCGGGCGTTGGCCAGCGCGGCGGCGTGCGCTTCGGTCTCGCGGCGGAACTCGACCTCGGCCCGCTCGGCCGCTGCCGCTGCCGTTTCTAGGTCGGCGAGATAGGCGGAAAGGGGGGTCATCTGCGTCCTCGCGTGGCCTTGGCGGCATGCGGTCCGGTGCGGACGGGCGATGTCCTGTCGGCCGGGGCCCCGTTTCCGGCAGAAGAATCGTTCCGGTCGGAGCTCGGAGATTTTGGCGGAAGAGAGTGGGAGTCGAACCCACCAAGGACCGGCTCGCGGCCCCTCCCGGATTTGAAGTCCGGACGCCCCACCAGGGACGCTTCTCTTCCAATGGCTGCCGGCATGTTTGCCGGTTCCTGCGCCGGCGCATCATTGCCTACAGGACGGAACAGGTCCAGCCGATGGGGATTGATGCGGCGCAAATCGCCCCGGCGCAAGGTGACGCCATGGCGATCGAAAAATTCCAGGATCTGGATCGCGACCTTGCGGCCGTTGTCCACCTGGTCGCGAAACTGCGCGGCGGTGAAGGTGCCGTGCGCCGCACCGAGCTGAACCAGGATATCCACCATTTCCGCCACCGTGGTGCGCAGGAAGAAATGATCGTGGGCGATCTCGTCCACCCGCCCCATGCGGCCGAGCAGCTTGAACATGCGTCGCACGTCGGCTTCCGGCTGGGCGCGCAGATTGGCGATGTCCCGCACGCGGGGCGGACGGAAGCGCTCGCTGCCCTGGAGCAGCGGCACGGCGGAGGCCCACAAGGTTTCGTCGCTCGGGGTGAGACGGACCTCGAACCCGGCGCGCCGCACCCAGGCGCCATCAAGCGCCACTGTGCCCGCGCGCGCCATCACCTGCAAAGCGGCCAGGAAAGCCGGGGCGGGGAGGCGCGGCTGCAATTGCAGGCGCAGCCGTTCACGGCCGATGCCGGCAAGATCGGGATTTTCCGCGTGATAGGTATCGAGACGGGCGATCAGTTCATCGCGGAAGGCCTGCCAGCGCGCGGCGGAAAGCGCGAGCACGGTTTCGCCGAGGGGCAGGCGCACGAGGCCGAGCGCCTCTGCGATCACATCAGCCTCTCCGGCCGCCAGCGCGCGGTCGCGGACGAAGGCGGGAAGATCGAGAAAGAAGGGGGCGGTCTCGCAGAGCGCGCGCACCGCGTCGCGCGGGTCGACCAAAGCGTGGGCGGACAATTGGGCGAGGCGCTCGGGGCTGCGACGCTTGCGGCTCGGCGCTCGCAGGTCCAGCAGCCGACCGCCGCCGATGGTGCGCTGGGCGGAGGTGTCGCGCACCACATAGCGATCGCCTGCCGCCGCCGCAATCGGCCGCTCCAGCACCAATTGCACAAGTCCGCTCTCGCCGGGGGCGATGGTATCGCCCAGCAGAACGACCCGCGCACCCAGTTCCGCCGAGGCGGTGTGCAGGCGCACCGGGAACCATTGGCCCACCCCCTTCGCCTCGCTGGCGAGCACGGTGAGGGTGGCATCGATATGGTCACAGGGTGCGTGCAGGCTCGGCTCAAGCACCACGTCGCCACGCGCGATTGCTTCCTTGGTGATGCTGTCGCCAGCCAGGTTCAGGCCGCAGCGGTCGCCCGCCCGGCCTTCGTCCGCCGGCTTGTCCTGGGCGCGAATGGAGCGCACCCGTGCGGCGAGGCCGGAGGGGCTTACAATCACCCGGTCGCCCACCCGCACCACACCGGACAGCACCGTTCCCGTCACCACGGTGCCCGCCCCAGACAGGGTGAAGGAGCGATCCACCGCGAGGCGGAACCGCCCGGTATCGGCGCGCTGGGCGCGCTGCCGTGCCGCTTCGGCGAGGCGGGCGCGCACCTCATCCACGCCTTCCCCGGTGATGGTGGAGACCGGGATGATCTCGGCGCCCTCCAGCGCGGTGCCGACGAGGGTGGCCGCGATCTGCGCCGTCACCTGCGCCCGACGGGTGTCATCCGCCAGATCCGCCTTGGTGAGCGCCACGAGGCCGTGGGAGACGCCAAGCAGATCGACGATGGCGAGGTGTTCGCGGGTCTGGGGCATCACCCCATCATCCGCTGCCACCACCAACAGCACGAAATCGATGCCGCTCGCCCCGGCCAGCATGGTGTGAACGAAGCGCTCGTGGCCGGGCACGTCGATGAAGCCCAGCGTCTCCTCATTCTCCTGCGGCAGATAGGCAAAGCCGAGGTCGATGGTGATGCCGCGTGCCTTCTCTTCCTTCAGGCGGTCGGTCTCAACGCCGGTCAGCGCGCGCACCAGCGCCGTCTTGCCGTGGTCGATATGGCCGGCTGTGCCGATAATCATGAGGCCGCCTCTGCGACCGTCGTGGGCGGAGACTCCGGCGAGGGCTGCTCGGGCAAGGGCAGCTCAGGCAAAGGCAGCCCAGGCAAGGGCAGGGCGGCCCGGCGTTCCGCCTCGGCCTGCTGTTCCTCCGACAAAGCAGCGCGCACCGCATCCATGAACGGCGTGGCCAGTCCGCTGCCGCCGTTATAGCCGCGCAATAGCCATTCATAGGCGGCAAGGGGATCGCGTGGAACGCCCGAGCCGAGATGCACTGCCGCGCCCAGCATCGCCTGCCCGTCGGCATCGCCGCGTTCGGCTGCACGCTGCCACCAGCGGGCAGCTTCCGAGGGGTCGCGCTCGACCCCGAGCGCATTGTGGTGGAGCATGCCGAGGCGCGTCATGGAGGAGGCAATCCCCTGGTCGGCGGCCAGCAGCGCATAGCGGCGGGCGGCGGCGGCATCGAAGGGCACGATTTCGCCCTCCAGCAGCATCCAGCTCAGCATATCCTGCGCCGACGCGTCCCCCTGGTCGGCGGCAGCGCGATACAACTCGGCGGCGCGCAGATAATCCTGCGGCGCGCCCTCGCCCTTGAAATAGAGCGCGGCCAGATTGCGCTGGCCAACGGGATCGGCGTTCTCGGCGGAGAGGTGCAGCCAGCGGAAGGCCAGGGCTGGATCGCGTTCCACCCCGAGCCCTTCCGCGAAGCAGGCGCCGATATTGTTCTGCGCCCGTGGGAGTCCGCCCCGCGCCAGTTTTTCCCAGAGGAACAGGGCGGTCTCGTAATCTCCCACCTGGGCGGCGGAGAGGGCGTCGGCCATCATCTGCGCGGGGTCAAGAGGTTCAGCAGATGATGTGGCGGGGCCGGGCGTCGCCGCCTTGCGGCCGCGCAGAAGAACATCAAGCCACCCCATGTGACACCTCCTGCGGCGGCGCGGCGAGTTCGGCGATGGTGGCGCAAAACCCAGCCTCGTCCAGTAGGCAGCGCAGATCCAGCACCAAGGCCCCGTCTTCGATGCGGCCGATGATCGGCACCGGCAGTGCCCGCAAGGCGCGGGACAGTGCATCCAGCGCGCGCCCGCTTCCGTCCGCCGGGCGAAGCGCGAGTGCGACGCTTGCCAAGGTTTCCAGCGGCAGGGCGCCGGAGCCGATCTGGCTCTTGCAGGGCGCAACGGCAATTTCGAACGCGGCGCCGAGCCGCTGCGCGATCAGCGGCAGCAGCCGCGCGGCCAGCGCTTCCATTTCCGCGCGCGGGCGCGCCAGCAGGCGCAAGGTCGGCAGGCGGGCGGCGAGGCGGTCGGGATCGCGATAGAGCCGCAAAGTGGCTTCCAGCGCGGCAAGGCGGATCTTGTCCACCCGCAGCGCCCGCTTCATGGGGTTCCTATTGATGGCGGCGATCAAATCGCGCCGGCCGACGATGAAGCCGGTCTGCGGCCCGCCCAGCAGCTTGTCGCCGGAGAAGGTGACGATATCGGCCCCGTCTTCCACGCATTCGCGCACGGTAGGTTCGTGCACCAGCCCATAGCGCGCGAGATCCGCCAGAGTGCCGGAGCCGAGATCGTGGAACAGGGGGACCTCACGCTCGTGGGCAATGTCCGCGAGATCGCGCGGCGTGACCTCGGCGGTGAAGCCCTCAATGCGGTAGTTGGAGGTGTGGACCTTCACCACCAGCCCGGTCTCGGGGCCGATCGCGCCGACATAATCCTTGGGGTGGGTGCGATTGGTGGTTCCCACTTCCACCAGCTTGGTGCCGGCGCGGGCCATGATGTCCGGCATGCGGAAGGCGCCGCCGATCTCGATCAACTCGCCGCGCGAGACGATGGAGTCCTTGCCCAGCGCCAGCGTGTTGAGCACCAGTAGCACAGCAGCGGCATTGTTGTTGACGACGGTCGCGTCCTCAGCCCCGGTCAGTTCGCACAACAGGCCGCGCACATGGTCGTCGCGCTCGCCGCGCTTGCCGCTATCCACGTCGAATTCCAGCGCCACGGCGCTGCGCATGGCGCGGGTGGCCGCCTCGACCGCTTCCTCGGCCAGGATGGCACGGCCGAGATTGGTGTGGAGCACCGTGCCCGTGAGGTTGAAGACCGGCCGCAGGCTCGTCCTGGCCCTGGCCTCCAGCAAGCGAAGGGCGACGCCCGCGATCTCCGCAGCGCCGATCGGTCCGCCGCCGGCGCGGGTTGCGGTGCGGGCGGCATCGAGGGCGGCCCGCACGGCATCGGTCGCCGCCGCGCGCCCATGCCATTCCAGCGCCGCCTGGGCGATATCGAGCTTGAGCACTTGGTCCACGGAGGGGAGGGCGCGCAATGCCGCATGCGCCGTGCCGGCAGGATCGCTCATGGCCGCCTCAATAGCCGAGCAGGAACGGATTGAAGGTGCCACGCCGATAGGGACCATCGCGCATCAGCAGGTCCAGTCCAAGCCAGGCCACATCGTCCGCCACCGGCTCGGCTGCGGGATCCTTATTCTGGTAGAACAGCTTGGAGTAGGAATGGCAGGTGTCGCAGGTCTCGGCCTTGGCGACGCCCGAGGCGCCCTCCACCTCCTGCAGGCCGATGCCCTTCGTGGAGCCGCAGAACACGCAGCGGACCCGCACCTGATTCCACAGGGTGCCGCACAGCGCACAGGCGCAATAGCGCGCGCCCGGTGCGCTCGGCCATTCCACAATCAGGCTGGACACGGGGGGGCCGCCGCAGGAGGGGCAAAGGCCGTCGCCGACGTTCACCAGCCGGTCGGCGTCGAGCCGCGCCGAAAGCCGGGCGAAATGCACCTGAAGGGCGGCTGCCACATAGACATGCTCCGCCATGGCCTCCACCGGGATGGAATCCGCGAGCACGTTCAGGATCATCGCCTCGCGGGCGACCGGCGTGGCGCGCACCAAGGCGTCGAGCGCGTTTTGCGCTGCCTCCGGCTTTTCCACGCCTTGCATGGTCTTCAGCAGGCGGTCGAACGTTGTGCCAAACGCGTCGTCGAAGGTGAATTGGCTGCGATCCAGCGGCGGCATGGCGAATTCCGCCGCGCGCTTGCGGGCCGTTTCGTCGGGAACCGACGGTTCCGGCAATCCGTCCTGGATGTCGTGCTGGGCCTGAACCAGATCCGCCAGGAACAGGAGATAGGGTCGAAGCTCGCTGTGGGGCGCAAGATCGCGGAAGCGTTGGGCACGCTTGGCGAACAAGGTGGCGGGATCGGGAAGCACCGCGAGAGGCGGCTGGGCGATGCCGCCGATGAGGCTCGGATCGGGTTCAATGGCGCCCGGACCGCCGGAAAACTCAGACATGACCATCCTCACGAACCCCACGGGCCACGTGGTTAAGCTTAAGGATACGAAGCGAATGCAGGGGGCGGAGAAGCCTTCCGGCGCTCCGCCCCCCAATGATTTTCCACCTATGAGCCGCTTGCGGCGAATTCAAGAGGGACGCGGGAAAGCGCCGCCTACGTGCCGCTCGCGTCTCACTCTGCCGGAGTGCGGCCCGGCTTGTCCTTCGAGACCAGTTCGCGCAACCATTTGCGATGGTGGCGCCACGCCCATCCACCGGTCACCTGACCCTTGGTCATGGCGCCGATGGTGCCACGCACCCAGATCGCCGCATAGACGTGCACGATCCAGACGCAGATGATGGCGATGGCCGCCAGCGCATGCACCAGGATCGCCACCCGCTTCTGCGGAATGGTGGTGAACTGGTAGAAATACTGGTCCCATACGGCAAAGCCGCTGATGATCAGCACGATGATCAGGAGCGACATGCCCCAGAAGACGAACTTCTGGCCGGCATTGTATTTGCCGACTTCCGGTAGCCGCTCCTCATGGCCCCCGAGCACGTCGCGGATGCGCGCGAGCCAAGTGCCATCCTCGCTCTTCCAGAGGTTTGCCCTCCAGAAGCGGAGGAACAGTCCGGCGAAGGAGAAGAACAGGACGACGCCGATCCAGGGGTGGATCGCGCGCGTCCATTGCCCGCCGCCGAACAGGGCGGTGAGGAAGAACAGCTTCGGGCTGAACAGGGCCATGCCGGAGAGCGCCAGCAGGATCAGGCTGATGGCCGTCACCCAATGGTTGATCCGGGCACCGAGCGTGTAGCGATCGACGGTGACGGGGTGGCCCTTGTGGACCCCATCGCCGGTTTCGACATCATATTCGCTGCTCATCGCCGGTCACTCCCGGTCAGTTTCTCAGCATTCTCCTCATCCTCGTTGCTGACCTTGTTGGGGCCGTTCACGAGATGGTGGAGCACGCCGAACGCCGCGGCAAAGCCGATGGCGGCAAAGCCGACATATTTGGTCATGCCCTTCCAGATCTCGACCACAGGGCTGATGGTCGGATTGTTGGGCAAGCCGGCATAAATCTCCGGCGTGTTGGCGTGTTGCAGCACATACATGACGTGGGTGCCGCCGACGCCCGGAGGATCATAGAGGCCGGCATTGGCGTAGCCACGCGACTTCAGATCCTTGATACGCCCGTCGGCCCACTTCTTCATGTCGTCCTTGGTACCGAAGGCGATCGCCTGGGTGGGGCATGCCTTGGCGCAGGCCGGCCACTGGCCGACCGCGACACGGTCCGAGCACAAGGTGCACTTATAGGCCTTGTGGTCCACCTGCGAGATGCGGGGAATGTTGAAGGGGCAACCCTTCACGCAATAGCCGCAGCCGATGCACTTATCGTGGTCGAAATCCACGATGCCGTTGGAATATTGCACGATCGCGCCAGGCGCCGGGCAGGCCTTCAGGCAGCCCGGGTCCTCGCAATGCATGCAGCCATCCTTGCGGATCAGCCATTCCAGGTTCTGCGTCTCCGGATTGGTCCATTCCGTGAACCGCATCAGCGTGAAGCTCGCCGGAGTGAGGTCAGGCGGGTTGGTATAGGTGCCGTTGAATGTCCCGATCTCCTCATGGAGATTGTTCCATTCCAGGCACGCCGCCTGGCAAGCCTTGCAGCCGATGCACTTCGACACGTCGATGAGCTTGGCCACTTCAGTCTGGCGCTGGGCGGGCGGCGTTATGGTGGACGCCGACCGACGGATCAGATCCTGTTGCCCGTATTTGGGGGCAACAGGGGCAACCGGGGGATTTGGGGCTGGGGGAAACATTATCTCACCTCCCTCACGCCACCGGCCCGGTCGTGGGCTCGATGTTGACGCAGAACGCCTTGTATTCCGGCGTCTCGATGTTGGCGTCGCCGACGAAAGGCGTCAGTACATTGGCGGGGAAGCCCTTCTTGGCCGCTCCGACGAAGCCCCAGTGGATCGGAATGCCGACAATGTGCACTGTCTTTCCGTCGCAGACGAGCGGCTGGATGCGCTTCGTCACATAAGCTTTCGCGAACACAGATCCACGCTTCGACCACACGCGGACCCATCCTGCGTTGGCTATGTTCTTTTCCTTCGCGAGCTGTTCGGAAATCTCCACGAAAAATTCCGGCTGCAGGACCGAGTTCACATGATTGTTCTTGGTCCAGTAGTGGAAATGCTCCGTGAGGCGATAGGACGTCGCCGCATAGGGGAATTCCGCCGAGCCCACGTCGGCGAACTGGGCGAAGTCGTCCTTGAACACGCGCGCCACCGGATTGCCTCGGATCTTCGGGGCGATCACATTGGCGATCGGGCTCTCGAACGGCTCATAGTGCACTGGGAAGGGGCCTTCGCGCATCATGCCCCGGGCGAACAGGCGCGAGACGCCTTCCGGGTTCATGATGAACGGGCCGACATCCTGCGGCTTGGCGGTGGGTGCGATGTCCGGAACGTCGTATCCGGTCCATTTGGCGCCGTCCCACCACAGCAGCTTGCGGGTGTCGTCCCAGGGCTTGCCGTTAATGTCGGCCGAGGCGCGATTGTAGATGATGCGCCGGTTGGCCGGCCACGAGAAGCTCCATTTCGCATAGGCGCCGGTGTCGCCGGGGTCGCTATTGTCCCGGCGCGCCATCATGTTGCCCGCCTCGGTGAAGCAGCCGGAATAGATCCAGCAGCCGCCGGCGGTGGTGCCGTCGTCGCGATAGGCCGCGAAGCTCGGCAATTGCTTGCCGGCCTCGAGTAGTTTCTTGGTCGGATCGTTGGGATCGGCCACGTCGCTCACGACATAACCGTTCATTTCCTTCGCGAGCTCCTCGGGGGTGGGCTCGTTCGGGTCTTTGTAGTTCCATTGCAGGTTGACGATGGCGTCCGAGAACGCGCCGCCTTCCTTCTGGTACAGGGCTTTGAGCCGCAGGAAGATCTGCGCCATGATCCAAGAGTCGGTCTTGGATTCGCCCGGAGGCGAGCCGGCGGCCCAATGCCATTGGAGCCAGCGGCCGGAATTCACCAGCGCGCCTTCGTCCTCGGCGAAGCAGGTAGTCGGAAGCTGGATCACTTCGGTCTGGATCTTGGCGGGATCGGCGGGATTATAGACCCCGTGATTTTCCCAGAACCGGGCGGTTTCGGTCTCCAGCGGGTCCATGATGACCAGCAGCTTCAGCTTGCCGAGGGCCTCGGCGAGCTTGGCCTTGTTGGGGAACGCCTGAAGGGGGTTGAAGCCCTGGCAGAAATAGGCGTTCATCTTGCCCTGCTTCATGAGCTCGAAGGCCCGCAGGACGTCATAGGCGGGCACATCGAGCTTCGGCAGGTAATCATAGGCGAAATTGTTTTCCGCCGTCGCAGCCGGCCCCCACATGGCCTTCTGGAAACTGACGAAGAACTTCTTGTAGTTCTGCCAGTAACTCATCTGGTTCGGCCGCAACGGCTTGAAGCCGCGGGTCGACATATAGGTGGGGAAGTCGGCTTCCTTCTCGGTCGGCAAGGTGAGATAGCCGGGGATCAGGTTCGACATCAGGCCGATGTCGGTCAGTCCCTGGATATTGGAATGCCCGCGCAAAGCATTCATGCCGCCGCCGCGCACGCCGATATTGCCCAGGATGAGCTGGAGCATCGCCATGGTGCGGATGTTCTGGGAGCCCTTCGAGTGCTGGGTCCAGCCGAGCGCGTACATGGAGGTCATGGTCTTGGTCGGCGTGGAGCACTCGCCGATCATCTGCGCCACCTTCAGGAACTTGTCCTTCGGCGTGCCGGTGATCCGTTCGACCATCTCTGGGGTATAAATGGAGACGTGCTGCTTCAGCAGGTTCCACACGCACCGGGGGTTCTGCAGCGTGTCGTCGACCACGGCATAGCCATCGGCGCCGATCTGGTAGTCCCAGGTCGAGCGGTTGTAGTCCCGCTTGCTCTCGTCATAGCCGGTGAATAGGCCATCCTTGTACTCGAAGCCGTCCTTCACGACATAGGTCGCGTTGGTGAAGGCCTTCACATACTCCCACTGCACCTTGTCGTTCTGGATGCAGTAATTGATCACGCCGTTGAGGAACGCGATGTCGGTTCCCTGGCGGATCGGGGCGTAATAGTCGGCGACCGCCGCGGACCGCGTATAGCGCGGATCGACGACGACGAGCTTCGCGCCACGGTTGGCTTTCGCCTCCGTAACCCATTTAAACCCGCAAGGGTGCGCTTCGGCGGCATTGCCGCCCATGATGACAACCAGATCCGTGTTCTTGATATCAGTCCACGAATTGGTCATCGCGCCACGGCCAAAAGTTGGGCCCAAACTGGACACCGTGGGGCCGTGTCAAACCCGCGCTTGGTTGTCGAATACCAGCATGCCGGCGCTGCGCACGACCTTGTACGTGCACCAGGCAGTTTCGTTGGTGGTGGCCGAGGCGGCAAGGAAGCCGGTGGTCACCCAGCGGTTGACGGTCACGCCGTCATTGTTCTTGGCGATGAAGTTCTTGTCGCGATCGTCCTTGAGGACCCGCGCGATCTTGTCCAGCGCCACGTCCCAGCTCACCTGCTCGAACTTGTCGGAGCCGGCCTTGCGCAGCATCGGAGCCTGCAGGCGGCTCTTGGAATGGACGATGTCCAGGAGGGCCGCGCCCTTCGGGCACAGGGTGCCGCGATTGGTCGGGTGGTCGACGTCACCCTCGATATGGGTGATTTCGGCCTTCTCGCCCTTCTTCAGGTCACCCTTGGAATAGATCAAGATGCCGCACGCAACCGAGCAGTACGTACAAGTATTGCGCGTCTCAGTCGTGTTGAACAGTCGGAACGGGCGAATGGAATCTGCGTAGGCTTGTTCGATGCCGCCGAAGCCAAAGGCCCCAAGCGACGTGCCCGCGATTCCCGCACCCGCCGTTTTCAAGAACTGGCGCCGCGAGAGCTCCATGTTCATCGAAGGTTACCTCCGATACGTGCCCCCAACGGGGGACCAACCAAAAGGGTCAAAAACCGCCCTTTGTCCGGGATTCCGGCTCGCTTCGACGGTATTTTGGAATTGGAAACATGTCAAACTTCGCATGAACAAATGCCTGTGTTACAGGAAAAAAATATCTCAATTCGGTCATGCTGAATCCAGATTTTCTCCATCTTACGCTGCGTTAGCGAAATGAATGGCTGAAGCTATGCTGCAGTAGCGAAGATAACCGAGCCGGATGCGATGGTGTTCATCGCATCCGCGCACGGAATCTTGATTCCCAAAACCATTGACGTTCTGGGTAACGCTGGCTCACTATTCGGTGGTGAACCTGAAGTTGGCTCCCGAGTTTCGGGGCGATATTTGGCACGGCGCGAGCGGCTGCATTTGCATTGCGGTACGAGGATACGCGCTTTTTATCAGGTTCGAACCTCCACCTTTGCCGATTTGCACGATAGGTCGCCGCACCATAGGTCACCGCACGCTGGCGCGCGGCGTGGTGGCGAGCGGGGCGTTATCCGGCGACAGGACGGGCCGGGGCGCGGGCGCCATGCCCGCCCCGCGCTCGACGGCGCTCTGTATCCGGGGCCTTGATCGCTTTGCGACGTGGGTAAGGGCGCGTCAGCACGCTGGCAAGCTGTCATCCGCGGGTTTTGGGTGCGCCCTTCTTGCCGCTGCGTTCCTGACAGTCTCACCGGTGCGTGCAAGCGAACTGGTGGTGGGGGCGGGCCCACCGGAGCAGGCGCCCGCCCTCGCGTTGGAGGCACTCCCCCCGGTCGGCGTCGCGGCGCCGGTGATCGACCGCTCCGGTTTCGCCGGACGGGTGGTGCTGGTGCATTTCTTTGCCACCTGGTGCGAACCCTGCCGGGAGGAACTTCCCGCGCTCAACCGGCTGTCGACCCGCCATGCCGACACGACGACCGCTATCCTCGGCGTCGACGTAGGGGAGGGCGACCCCAAGGTGCGGCGCTTCATGGAAACGACGCCTGTCAAATTCCCCATCCTGATGGACCGTGATCGTTCGGCGGCGCGCGCCTGGGACGTGACGGTCCTGCCGTCCACATTCCTGATTGGGCCCGATGGACACCTGCGCGCCCGCTCCGAGGGGCCGGTGGAATGGGACCGGCCTGAAGCTGAAGCCGTGATAACCGGGCTCCTGGCGACGCAGGCCATCGGGAGCGACCAAATCCCACAAAGTCCACGCACATCACGAGACATCGGGAGATCAGCCCAATGATCACACGTCGCGCCTTCATGGCCTCAAGCGCCGCCCTTTCGGCGGCGGCGCTGCTTCCCCGGGGGGCGTTCGCGCAGCCCGCATTCGCGCCTGAGCCGGGCGCATGGCGCAATTTCCAGGTGGTCACGCGCCTCGAGGTGGCCAAGCCGGATGGCAAGACCGACGGGAAGGTCCGAGCCTGGGTGCCACTGCCGGCCTTTTCCGAGGACCAATGGTTCCGCCCCGGCGGCAGTAGTTGGAGCACCAATGCCTCCACCGCCGAGGTGGTCGGCGATCCGCGCTTCGGCGCCCAGATGCTGGCGCTGGAATGGTCGGCCAGCGAGGGGGCTCCCTCGGTCGAGATCACCAGCAAAGTCGCCACCCGCGACCGCGCCGTCGACCTCTCCAAGCCCGGCACCGCCGCGCCGTTGCCGAACCGTGAGCGGGCGATCTTTCTTGCGGCGACCGATCTCATCCCTACCGACGGCATCGTCAAGCAGACGTCGGACAAGATCACCGCCGGGGCGAACCGGGAAGAGGAGAAGGTCCGCGCCATCTATGAATGGATCGTGGACAACACCTATCGCAATCCCGCGACCCGCGGCTGTGGAATCGGCGACATCGCCGCGTTGCTCAAGAGCGGGGACCTCGGCGGCAAATGCGCGGACCTGAACGCCTTGTTCGTTGGGCTGGTGCGCGCCGCCGGCATTCCCGCCCGGGATGTCTACGGCTTGCGCATCGCCCCGTCCAAGTTCGGCTACAAAAGCCTGGGTGCCAATTCCGAACTGGTGACCAAGGCCCAGCACTGCCGTTCGGAAGTGTTCTTGACCGGCTACGGCTGGGTGCCGATGGATCCGGCGGATGTGCGCAAGGTCGTGCTGGAAGAACCCCCGGGCAAGCTCGGCATCGACGATCCCAAGGTGGTGGCGGCCCGCCGCACCCTGTTCGGCGCCTGGGAAGGCAATTGGATGGCCTATAATGTCGCCCACGACGTGGCTCTGCCGGGCTCGAGCGGGCCAAAGCTGGGGTTTCTGATGTATCCTCAAGCGGAAACTGTGGCGGGGCGTCTCGATTGCCTCGACCCCGACACGTTCCGCTATTCGATCCGGGCGACCGAGATTTCTGTTTGAGGTCCGCCCGCAGGCCCACGTGCTCGCCTTCCCCCGAGGGGGAGGGCGCCGTCATCGTAAACCCCTGAAAGAGTGCCCATGACCGAACCCGCCTTCCGTCTCACCAGCCTTGCCCATGGCGGCGGCTGCGGCTGCAAGCTTGCTCCCTCGGTGCTGCAGGAGCTTCTCGGCGGCCAGCCCATGGCTCAGCCGTTCGCGAAACTGCTGGTGGGCACCGAAACCGGTGATGATGCCGCGGTATGGGATCTGGATGGCGAGACCTGCATCGTCGCCACCACCGACTTCTTCATGCCGGTCGTGGACAATCCCGACCACTTCGGGCGCATCGCCGCCACCAATGCGATTTCGGACGTCTATGCCATGGGCGGCACGCCTATCATGGCCTTGGCAATTCTCGGTATGCCGCTCGGCAAAGTGGAACCGCAGATGGTGCGGGAGATCCTCCAGGGGGGATCGGCGGTCTGCGCGGCGGCGGGCATTCCCGTCGCCGGCGGCCACTCCATCGATACCGGCGAACCGATTTACGGCCTCGCGGTTATCGGCACGGTGCGCAAGAACCAAATTCGCCGCAACAGCGATGCCAAGCCGGGCGATGCGCTTATTCTAACCAAGGCGCTGGGCATCGGCATCTATTCCGCCGCCTTCAAGAAGGAGGCGCTCTCGCCCGACGGCTATGAGGAGATGATCGCCTCCACGACCTTGCTCAACCGGGTCGGTGCCACCCTGGCCCAGGATGATGCCGTGCATGGCATTACCGACGTCACCGGCTTCGGCCTGCTGGGCCATGCCCTGGAAATGGCGCGCGGTTCGCAGGTGCGTGTGCGCCTGGACATGGCGAGCCTGCCGGTCCTGGCCCATGCCGAAGCTTTGGTCCGTCAGGGGTTTGTCACCGGTGCCTCGCACCGCAATTGGGCGAGCTATCAGGACGGCATCGACCTGCCTGCCGGTCTCGAGGAGTGGCAGCGCCACCTGCTCACCGACCCCCAGACGTCCGGCGGCCTGCTGGTTTCGGTGGCGCAGGAGGAGGCCGACCGGCTTCTGGCGCAGATCGTTGAGGCCGGATATCCCGCCGCGCGCCGCATCGGCCGGATTGAGGCGGGGGAGGGCAAGGTGGCGGTGGAGGCGTGACGGAAGCGAGATCGAAGGTGCGCGCGGGACGTTAGGGAACGCGAGCCCGGCTTCCAGCGTTGGCTTCGGGATAATAACAGCCCCGGAGGGCACATCGTGTCCCGTTTCATCCCGTGTACGGCCAGCGCCGTCACACTTGCTTCTGCCGTGACGCTTGGCTTGGCGCTTAGTCTTCCCCTTCCGCTCGTTTCTGGGTGGGCCGGCACGGCCTTTGCGCAAGGCGCCGTTACTCCACAGGCGGATCAGGCATCGCCGATCAAGACGGATTCCGGTTGCGAGGCGAAGGCTTCTGCAACGCCTCCCGCACAGGGGGCGGGATCGGGAACCGCGCCTGGCGGCGCCGGCTCCTCCGGTTGGTCGGGTGGGACGGGGGGGTCCTATATCGGCACCCATCCCAGTTCGGGAACCTCTGGCTCCCCTGACCAGCAACCCGCGACCGTCCAGGGGGTCAACCCCTCGGTTGCCGGGCCTACCGGCGAGAAGTGCTGACGCTTCGCCCGCCAGCGCTCAGAAGCGCGCGAGGGTTTCCAGCATTTCCAGGGCGACCAGTACGGACTGGGCCCGGATCTCGCCACGCGTGAGGGGTCCGAACCGCTCCTCACGGTGCACCAACAGGCCGGTGCGCCGCGCGGCGGCGAAATGCACCAGGCCCACCGGCTTGTCCTCTGAGCCGCCGCCGGGACCGGCGACGCCCGTGATGGCAACAGCGATCCCCGTGCCCGAGGCCGCGAGCGCGCCCTTGACCATGGCGCGGGCGGTCTCCTCGCTCACCGCGCCATGGGTGGCGAGGATGGCGTCCGGCACGCCCAGCATGGCCATTTTGGCCGCGTTGGAATAGGTGATGAAGCCGCGATCGACGACGTCCGAGGATCCTGCGATATCGGTGAGCGCGCCGATCACGAGGCCGCCAGTGCAGGATTCCGCCGTGGCGAGCGTCAGGGCGGCGGCGCGGCAGGCGTCCAGAACGCGCTTGGCGCGGCTTTCTGTCTCCAGATCGCTCACAGGGCATCCTCCAGGGGCAGGCGAATGGTGGCGGAGGCCATCGCGGCAATGCCCTCGCGCCGGCCGGTAAAGCCGAGCCGCTCCGTGGTGGTGGCTTTCACGCTGATGCGCCCGAGCGCGACGCCCGTGATCTCGGCAATCCGGGCGCGGATGGCGTCGCGATGCGGGCCGATTTTCGGCGCCTCGCAGATCAAGGTGAGGTCGAGATGAGCGACCGCTCCACCGCGCGCGCGCATCTTGTCGAGCGCGAACACCAGGAAGCGGTCGGAGGTAGCGCCCTTCCATTGCGGGTCGGAGGGAGGAAAATGGGCGCCGATATCGCCGTCGCACAAGGCGCCCAGCACCGCATCGGTGAGCGCATGCAGGCCGACATCGGCGTCCGAATGGCCGTCGAGGCCCTTGTCGAAGGGAATGGCGAGGCCACCCAGCATCACATGGTCACCGGGTCCGAAGGCGTGCACGTCGAAGCCGGTGCCGGTGCGCACGTCGGGCAGGAGTGCGCCCGTATCGCGGGCGGCACGGGCGAGATCCTCGGCGCTGGTGAGTTTCATGTTGCCGGCTTCTCCTTCAAAGGTCGCCACCTTGTGGCCGGCCCATTCCACGACAGCGGCATCGTCGGTGAGCCCTTCAACTCCGCTTTCCTGCACCGCGCGGTGGGCGGTGCGCAGCATGTCATAGCTGAAAGCTTGGGGTGTCTGCACGGCGCGCAGGCCGGCCCGGTCCGGTGTTGCGGTCACGATGCCGTCCTGGTCCACGCTCTTCACGGTGTCGGTCACCGCCGTCACGGGAACCGCAGCGCCATGGATCTGCGCTGCCACTATGGCGCGAGCGATCAGGGCGGGGCTGGCGAAGGGGCGGGCGGCGTCGTGCACCAGAACGAGATCGGGAGCGTCCTCGGCAAGGGCATCGAGCCCCGCGCGCACCGACTCCTGCCGCTCGCGCCCGCCGTGGACCGCCGCCCGCAGCTTGGGCAGGCCGGCGGCGGCGTTGGCAAAGCGCATCGCATCGTCGGGGTGAATGACCACCTGAACGGCGCAGATGCCGGGATGCTCAGCGAATAGGCGCAGGGTCCTGCGCAGCACGGATTCGCCGCCCAACGCGTGATATTGTTTGGGCAGGTTGCCGCCGGCGCGGGTGCCCCGTCCCGCCGCAACCACGATCACCGCGCACGTCGACATTGAGGCCGGTTCCTAGTTTCGCGTCAATCGCCCCTTGAACCGCGCTCCAGAACGACATGCAAGGGGATAAAAAAGCGGCGGCCGCCTCTGCCTTCGGCACCTTTTGCAATGCAGCATGGGTCCTAAGACAAAGCTGCCCTTGCGCGTGCATCGCAAATGTCTAGAATGTAGGCACTCTCTAGGTGGCCTAAAATCTGTGCAAGACATTCTCCCATCTTCCCTTTCGGCTATTCGAATCGGCCCGCACGTTCTGCCGAATCCGGTGGTGCTCGCACCGATGGCCGGCATTACCGACGCGCCGCTGCGCCGCATGGCGGTGCGCTACGGGGCAGGCCTCGTCGTGTCCGAAATGGTGGCGAGCGAGGCGCTGCTGGATGGACACGCGGAAACCACCTTGCGCGCCGGCCGCGCCGGAATTCCGCTCCATGCGGTGCAACTCGCCGGCAATGATCCCCATTGGATGGCCGAGGCGGCGCGTCTCGCGGAGGCTGAGGGCGCCGATATCATCGACATTAACATGGGCTGCCCCGCGAAGCGCGTGACGACCGGCGCCGCCGGCGCGGCGCTCCTGCGCGATCTGCCGCTTGCGACCCGGATCATCGAGGCGGTGCGTGAAGCCGTCGGCGTTCCGGTCACGCTGAAGACCCGCCTCGGCTGGGACGAGGGGGCACCCACTGCGCCGACCCTTGCTGTCATTGCGGAGAAGGCCGGCGTCGCCCTGGTTACCATCCACGGCCGCACCCGCTGCCAATTCTACACCGGGCGGGCGGACTGGGAGGCGATCGCCGAGGTGAAGGCCGAGGTCTCGGTCCCCGTGCTGGCCAATGGCGATCTCGTCGCCTGCGCCGATGCCGCGCCTATGCTGGCGGCCTCCGGCGCGGACGGGGTGATGATCGGCCGTGGGGCCCAGGGCCGGCCCTGGTTTCCCGGGCAAGTGGCGGGATTCCTGGAAGCGGGGCGCGTGCCGGCGGAGCCGGACATCACCGAGCAGCGCGACGTGCTGTTGGAGATGTACGAAGGTTGGCTCTCGCTTTACGGCGTCGGGCTCGGCGTGCGGCAGGCCCGCAAGCATCTGGGCTGGGCGCTCGAGGCGGCTGCGGCCAGCGCCGGGCGTGAGCAAGACTGGATCAAGCTCTGGCGCGCTAAGCTGCTGCGCGCGGAGGCGCCGCGGGAGGTGGCAGACGGCATACGTGCCGCATTCGACGACGTGAACTGGAGGGCTGCGGCATGAAGGCGGACGCAAAGCGACGGCCCGAGCCGGAACCGAACTTTACCCGCGCCATTCTCGATGCCGTGCCGCATCCGGTGATCACGGTTTCGGACACCGGTCAGATCGTCGATGCCAATGTCGCGGCGGAGGCCTTTTTCGAGGTGAGCCTGCCGGTCCTGCGGCGGCGACCGTTCGCCGAGTTCGTGCCGTTCGGCACCCCGCTGCTCGGCCTGATCGACCAGGTGCGGGCGCGCGGCGCTCCGGTGAACGAATATCGCGTCGACCTCGGAACGCCCAAGAACGGCGGCGAGCGCGTGGTGGATATCCATGTCGCCCCGGTCTCGGAGCGGCCCGGCCACGTGGTGGTGATGATCCAGGAGCGCACCATCGCCGACAAGATGGACCGCCAGCTCACCCATCGCGGTGCCGCCCGCTCCGTGAGTGCGCTCGCCTCCATGCTGGCGCACGAGATCAAGAACCCGCTCTCCGGCATCCGCGGCGCCGCCCAATTGCTGGAGCAGTCGGCGGGCGATGAGGACCGCGCTCTGACCCGGCTGATCTGCGACGAGGCGGACCGGATCGTGAAGCTGGTGGACCGCATGGAGGTGTTCTCGGACGAGCGGCCGATCGCCCGCGAGCCGGTGAATATCCATGCGGTGTTGGAACATGTTCGCACGCTCGCCTCTTCAGGGTTCGCACGGCACATCCGCTTCATTGAAGAATACGACCCCTCCCTGCCGCCGGTCTATGCCAACCGCGACCAATTGGTGCAGGTGTTCCTCAATCTGGTGAAAAACGCGGCGGAGGCGATCGATTCGGAGACCGACGGGGAAATCCACCTGACGACTGCGTTCCGCCCCGGCGTGCGGCTCACCGTGCCCGGCGCCTCCTCCCGCGTCAGCCTGCCCCTCGAGTTCTGCGTCAAGGACAATGGCAAGGGCGTCCCCGACGACCTGCTGCCCCATCTGTTCGACCCGTTCGTGACCACCAAGCCGACCGGTAGTGGCCTCGGCCTTGCATTGGTGGCGAAGATCATCGGCGACCACGGCGGGATCGTCGAATGCGATAGCCAGCCCCGGCGAACCAGCTTCCGGGTTCTCCTTCCCATGTATCGCGGCACACGTGTCGCCTCCGAGGACAACTGAGGTATCCATGCCCACGGGAAGCATTCTGGTCGCCGACGACGATGCTGCGATCCGTACCGTGCTCAATCAGGCCCTTTCGCGGGCCGGATATGAGGTGCGTTCGTGCGGGAATGCGGCCACCCTCTGGCGCTGGGTGAGCCAGGGCGATGGCGACCTCGTCATCACCGACGTGGTGATGCCGGACGAGAACGCCTTCGACCTCCTGCCGCGCATCAAGAAGGCGCGGCCGGACCTGCCGGTCATTGTCATGAGCGCGCAGAACACGTTCATGACCGCCATTCGCGCCTCCGAGCGCGGCGCCTATGAATATCTGCCCAAGCCCTTCGACCTGAAGGAGCTGATCTCCATCGTCGGCCGCGCTCTGGCGGAGCCGAAAAAGTCGGATCACCATCCGCTCGGTTCGGAAGAGCAGGACAATATACCGCTCGTCGGCCGCTCCCCGGCGATGCAGGAAATCTACCGCCTGCTCGCGCGCCTGATGCAGACCGACCTCACCGTGATGATTGCGGGCGAGAGTGGGACTGGCAAGGAACTGGTCGCCCGCGCCCTGCACGATTACGGCAAGCGCCGCACCGGTCCATTCGTCGCCATCAACATGGCTGCGATCCCCCGCGACCTCATCGAAAGCGAATTGTTCGGCCACGAAAAGGGCTCGTTCACCGGCGCGACCACGCGCAATCCCGGCCGGTTCGAGCAGGCGGAGAGCGGCACGCTGTTCCTCGACGAAATCGGTGACATGCCCATGGAGGCGCAGACCCGTCTGCTGCGCGTGCTCCAGCAAGGGGAATACACCACCGTCGGCGGGCGCACGCCCATCAAGACCGACGTGCGCATCATCGCCGCCACCAACAAGGATCTGCGCACGCTGATCCAGCAGGGCCTGTTCCGCGAGGATCTGTTCTTCCGCCTGAACGTGGTGCCGCTGCGCCTGCCACCGCTGCGCGAGCGCTCAGAAGACGTGCCGGACCTGGTGCGGCACTTCTTCCTGCAAGCCGAGCGCGAGGGCCTGCCGGCAAAGCAGATCGACACCGCCGCGCTCGACCGGCTGAAACGCTATCGCTGGCCGGGCAACGTGCGCGAGCTGGAAAATCTGGTGCGCCGCCTTTCGGCCCTCTACCCCCAGGAAATCATCACGCCGAGCATCATCGAGGCGGAACTCTCCGAACCCGTGCCGAGTGCCGGGACGGAGGACGGGCCCGTGGATGCGACGCTCGCGGCCTCGGTGGAGCGGCACCTCAACACATATTTCGCCGGTTTCGGCGAAGACCTGCCGCCGCCCGGCCTCTATCATCGCATCCTGCGGGATGTGGAATATCCCCTGCTGTCGGCCGCACTCGCCGCAGCGCGGGGCAATCAGATCAAGGCGGCCGAACTGCTCGGCCTCAACCGCAACACGCTGCGCAAGAAAATCCGCGATCTCGATATACAGGTGATCCGCACCAGCCGCTGATTACAGCGGCTGGTGCCATCTTGTGCGTGCAAGGAATTAACCGAAGGAATAGTATCAGCTTGCGTACAGTCGCGTCACAAGGTGACGTGCGATAGGTGTCCTGCTTAACGGCGCCCGTAGTCAGGAATTTCAGATGAGTGGAGTAGCGTCGAGCCAGCTGCTCTGGGTGATGAATGCCTTCATCGCTCAGAGCGACGATGGCGACGCTTGGGGCGACACACTCGCTACGAT
Organism: Roseixanthobacter psychrophilus; assembly: GCF_043195195.1. Classification (NCBI taxonomy): domain Bacteria; kingdom Pseudomonadati; phylum Pseudomonadota; class Alphaproteobacteria; order Hyphomicrobiales; family Xanthobacteraceae; genus Roseixanthobacter; species Roseixanthobacter psychrophilus. Next base: position 46,937 of record NZ_JBAFWT010000008.1, on the reverse strand, counting down.
CTGCACGCTCGTGGGATCGGAATGCAGCCTCAGCCGCGTGGCCTTGTTCGAGGTGCAGGAAGACCAAGCCTCGGGGCTCGGCGTTCTTTGCCGGGCGGATTGGGCGCGCCCAGGCCTTGAGCCCATCGGGCGCATGTGGCACCGTCCGGTCGCCCACGACAGCGCCGACGACAGCCAACGCGAATGGGCTGGGCGCCGTACCCGCGGCGAGGTCATCGAAGGACTTACCCGCGATCTCACGGGCTATTTGCGGAGCGTGTTCGACCAACTGCAGATCGTGCGCTTTTATACCGTTCCGGTGATGACCGCCGGACACTGGTGGGGCCATTTCTGCATTGCCCACGACGACCCCGACCAGCCTTGGGACGAGACCTCCAAGGCGCTGTGTCACCTCGTTGCCTCCCTGGTGGGACGTTCCGCCGAACGCGCACAGGCCGAGCGGGACATCAATGAGATCACGCTGCGCAGCATGGTGGGCTCGGCGCTCGATGCCGTGGTGACCATCGACGAGGCCGGGCTGATCCTGGAATTCAACCCCGCCGCCGAGCGGACCTTCGGCTATCAACGCGCCGATGTCATCGGCCGCGTGCTCAGCGAAACCATTATCCCGTCGCGCTATGCGATCGCTCACCAGGAGGGTCTGAAGCGCTACCTGGCAGGCGGTGAGCCCTCTGTGCTCGGACGGCGCGTGGAGCTGGAGGGCAAGCGCGCCGACGGGTCCGTGTTTCCGGTCGAGCTAACCATCACGGAAATCAGGGCCGGCAAGCGCCGCTTCTTCACGGCCTATTTGCGCGACATTTCCAGTTTCGTGAATACTCAGGAGGCGCTGGAGCGCCTCGCTTATCTGGACGCAATGACCGGCCTGCCCAACCGCGCCGGTCTGCTGCGCGAAGTCAGCACCGCCCCGACCGCCCCGACCGGCGTAGTGGTGGTGCATTTTCGCGATCTGGACGTGCTGGCGGCGAGCCTCGGGCGGGAATTCACCGAGCCGTTGGTTTCGCAACTCGCTTTGCGCCTGCGCCTTGCGCTGCGAGGCGATGCAACGCTCGCTCGCATCGGCGAGCGGGAATTCGCCATTGTGCTTTTTCGCGGTAACGATGCGCTGGCGGCCGGGCGCAGTGTCGATGTCCTGTTCCAGGCGCCGCTTGAAAGTGACGGCCGGCGATTCTACCTGCGCGCCAGGGTCGGCATTGCCCGCGGGCTGGCGCCGTTGGAACATATGCTCCGCGATGCCGAGATGGCGCTCCATGCCCAGGGGCGCGGGCATACCGTTGTGTTCGACCAGTCGCTGCGGGCCGACCATCAGGAGCGGCTGGCGCTGGAGACTGACCTGCGCGACGCGATCCTGCGCCGCTCGCAGGACCTCTACCTGATGTTCCAGCCGATCGTGTGCTGCCGGACCCGTCAAGTGATGGGGTTCGAGGCCCTGGCCCGTTGGAACCATCCCCGGCTCGGCAATGTGGTGCCGGCCGAATTCGTTCCCGTCGCCGAGGCCTCTGGCCTTTCCGAGCATCTGGGCGAGTTGGTGCTGGAACGGGCGGTCGCCGCCTGCGCCCGCTGGAATCACGAACGTGCCGTCAAGGGCCTCGGGCCACGTTATATCTCGATCAATCTCTCTGCTCCGCAAGTCATGGCCCCTGACCTCGCGAGCCGGATCGACACGGTCCTGCGGCAGGTGAAACTCAGTGGCGAGCAGGTGCTGTTCGAGCTGACCGAGAGCACATTGCTCTCGGAGCCGGAAAAAGCCGTGGAAGTGATGGTCCAATTGCAGTCGCTCGGATGCAAGGTGGCGATCGATGATTTCGGGACCGGCTACTCCTCCTTCAGCTATCTTCAGCGTCTGCCTGTGAACGTGCTGAAGATCGACCGCTCCTTCATCCGCGAGATTGTGGAGAACTCCCGCTCGCGCCGAATCGTCGGGGTGATGGTGGACCTCGCCCACGCCTTCGGCATCGAGGTGGTGGCTGAGGGCGTGGAGACGGCCGACTCGCTCGCCGAGGTGGTGGCCCTTGGCAGCGACTGCGTGCAAGGCTACCTCGTGGGCCGCCCCATGTCGGAGGACGAGGCCCGCACGTGGCCTGACGGCGACTGGGTGGCCTGAAGCTTTTCGGCCGAAGCCGAAAACTAGCCACGCCGCGGGTCGCAATTGTCACATTTTTGCACCAGTGTTGTCCCATTGCATCAGGCGCGCCGATTCCCGGCGTTCCGCAGGGTTCACCCATCCATGACCAATGCCAGCCTGGACTCCGCTTCCAACCGTACCGCGGGCGGCGGCATTCCAGGGGCGCCGCCGATGTTCGCCGTGGGCATCTTTGCGCCGGCCATGGTCGTTCTGGCGTTATGTTCAGCGCTCGCGACCTTCTTGATCCTGATGGGCCTGACGCCAATCGTGCCGAGCCACGAGGTGGTGATCGGGCTGCTGGCGGGCAATGCGCTGGCGGTGGCCATCCTCTCCACAATGGTGGGGCGCGAGGTATGGCGCATCGTGCGGGCCCGGGCGCGCGGCCGAGCCGCCTCACGCCTGCACGTGCGGGTCGTGGGCCTGTTTGCCGTGGTGGCAGTGGTGCCGGCGATCCTAGTCGCGGTGGTCGCAAGCCTGACCCTGGACCGCGGGCTCGACCGCTGGTTCTCCGTGCGGACGCAGGAAATCGTCGCAAGCGCGGTCCAGGTGGCGCAGACTTATGTGCGCGAGCATGCGCTGAACATTCGCGGCGACGTGCTGGCCATGAGCGCCGATCTGAACCGCCTGAAGCCGCTCTACGACACCAATATGGAGCGTTTCCGCCAGATCCTGACCGCCCAGGCGGCGTTGCGCAATTTGCCCGGTACGCTGCTGATCGACCACGATCTTAAGGTGATAGAGCGCGCCCAGGTGATGACCGGGCGCGAATTCCTGGTGCCCGCGAACATCGCCATCGGCGAGGCCACCGCCGATCAGCCCATTATCTATCTGCCGTCCGACGCGGATTTCGTCGGCGCCCTGATCAAGCTGAAGGACTATAACGACCTTTATCTCTATGTCGCCCGGCCCATCGATCCGCGCGTCATCGGCTATCTCAAGACCACCCGCGAGACCCTCGCGGATTATCAGAGCCTCGAGGAGCGCCGCTTCGGCGTGCAGGTCGCGTTCGCGCTGATGTATGCGGTCATCACGCTGATCGTGCTGCTGTCGGCAGTCTGGCTCGGCATAAACGTGTCGAAATGGCTGGTGGCGCCGATCCGCCGGCTGATGTCGGCCGCGGATCATGTGGCGGCGGGCAACCTTGATGTTCAGGTGCCGATATATCGCTCCGAAGGTGATTTCGCGACTTTGGGCGAGACTTTCAACAAGATGACCGCCGAGCTGCGCAATCAACACGATGCCCTGTTGCGCGCCCGTGACCAGATCGACGTGCGCCGCCGCTTTACGGAAGCGGTACTCTCGGGTGTGGGCGCGGGGGTGATCGGCCTCGATTCCGATGAGCGGGTCACCATCCTCAACCGGTCCGCCGAGCGCCTGCTCGGGGTGAAGGAGGCCGATGCCCTGGGCCATCGGCTCGCCGAGGTGGTGCCGGAGACCGCAGACTTGATCGGCGAGGCGGAGGCGGGGCGCGAGCGCATCGTCCAGGGCAACATCACGGTCCAGCGCGAGGGGCGCGAACGTGTGTTCGCAGTGCGCGTGACCACAGAGCAATCCTCCGAGGCCGACCACGGCTGGGTGGTGACGCTCGACGACATCACCGCGTTGATTTCGGCTCAGCGCACCTCCGCATGGGCGGATGTGGCGCGGCGTATCGCCCATGAGATCAAGAATCCGCTGACCCCGATCCAATTGTCGGCCGAGCGGCTCAAGCGCAAATACGGCAAGCACATCACCCAGGACCGCGACGTTTTCGACCAATGCACCGACACGATCATCCGCCAGGTGGGCGACATCGGCCGGATGGTGGATGAATTCTCCTCCTTCGCCCGCATGCCGAAGCCGGTGGTGGACAGCCAGGATCTCGCGGAAACCCTGCGGCAAACCCTGTTTTTAATGAAGGTCGGCCATCCCGAAGTCACGTTCGAGGCCGACATCCCGCCCTCGCTCCCGGCGCGGTTCGACCGCCGCCTCATTTCCCAAGCGCTGACCAACATCCTCAAGAATGCCGCGGAGGCCATCGAGGCCGTTCCGGCGGAAACCCTCGGCAAGGGGCTGATCCGCGTGAAGGCGGAACAGTCCGGCGAAGATCTGGTGGTTGATGTGATCGACAACGGAACCGGCCTGCCCCAGGAGAAGCGAAACCGCCTCCTGGAGCCGTATGTGACGACGCGTGAGAAGGGCACGGGCCTCGGCCTCGCCATCGTAGGGAAGATCATGGAAGAGCATGGCGGCGGTATCGAGCTTTACGATTCTCCGGACGGGCGCGGCGCCTGGATCCGGCTGCGCATGCGCGCCGACGGGCCGATCCTTGCCCCCATTGAGCAGAAGAAGGGGGCTTGATCCATGGCCCACGGCATTCTGATCGTCGACGACGAAGCTGATATCTGCGGGCTGGTGGCGGGCATCCTGGAGGATGAGGGCTATTCCGCCCGCACCGCCCGTGACGCCGACAGCGCGCTCTCCGCCATCGCGACCCGTCGCCCGAACCTGATCTTCCTCGACATCTGGCTCCAAGGCAGCCGCATGGATGGGCTAGAACTGCTCGACACGATCAAGCTGGCGCACCCCGACGTACCGGTGGTCATGATTTCGGGCCACGGCAATATCGAAACCGCGGTCGCCGCGATCAAGCGCGGTGCCTATGATTTCATCGAGAAGCCGTTCAATGCCGACCGCCTGATCGTCATCACGGAGCGCGCGCTGGAAACCCTGCGCCTGCGCCGGGAAGTGCGCGAACTCAAGCAGATGACGCAGCCGCAGACACTGGTGGGCCGTTCCAGCGCCATCCAGCAGCTCAAGGCGACCATCGACAGGGTGGGCCCAACCAACAGTCGAATCCTGATCATCGGCCCCTCGGGGTCGGGCAAGGAATTGACCGCCCGCATGGTGCATACCGCCTCGACCCGCAACCAGGGGCCGTTCATCGTCATCAATGCCGCCGCCATCACGCCGGAGCGGCTGGAATACGAGTTGTTCGGGGTCGAGGAAGGGGAAGGCCGGGAGGCCCGGCGCGGTGCGCTGGAGGAAGCCCACGGCGGCACGCTATTCCTGGACGAGATCGCCGACATGCCGCGCGAGACCCAGAATCGGGTGTTGCGGGTGCTCGTGGAGCAGACCTTCAGTCGCATCGGCGGCACCGACAAGGTGAGCGTGGACGTGCGCATCATCTCCTCCACCGGCCGCAACCTGGAGGAGGAGATCGCCCAGGGGCGGTTCCGCGAGGACCTTTACCATCGCTTGAGCGTCGTCCCGATCCGCGTGCCGCCGCTTGCCGAGCGGCGCGAGGACATCCCCGACCTTGTGGATTTCTTCATCGACCTGATCTCCCAGACCACCGGCCTGCCAAGCCGGAAGATCGCGGACGACGCCATGGCGGTGCTGCAGTCGCACGATTGGCCGGGGAATGTGCGCCAGTTGCGCAACAATGTGGAACGGGTGCTGATCCTGGCTGGCGGCGATCCCGATGCCATCGTCACCGCCTCCATGCTACCGCCGGACGTGGGCGCGCTGGTGCCCAACCTGCCAAACGGCAATGGCGGAGAGCACCTGATGGGCCTCCCGCTGCGCGAGGCGCGCGAAGTGTTCGAGCGCGAATATCTCGCAGCCCAGATCAACCGCTTCGGCGGCAACATCTCGCGCACCGCCGAGTTTGTCGGCATGGAGCGCTCGGCCCTACATCGAAAGCTCAAGGCGCTGGGCGTAGGGTAATCATAGGCGCTTAGGCGTCGAGGGGATAAGCTGAAGGCAGGGTCAGGGGGAATCGCGCATGAAGGTCGTGATCTGCGGAGCGGGGCAGGTGGGGCTCGGCATTGCCGAGCGCCTCGCGAGCGAGCAGAACGACGTCTCCATCATCGACGCGAGCGCACGCCGCATCCAGATCGCCACCGAACAATTGGACGTGCGCGGCGTGGTCGGCCATGGCTCGCACCCCGACGTGCTCGCCAAGGCCGGCATCGAGCAGGCGGACATGCTGATCGCCGTGACCCTGCACGACGAGGTGAACATGATTGCGTGCCAGGTCGCGCATTCCCTGTTCAACGTGCCGACCAAGGTCGCCCGCATCCGCGCCCAGACCTATCTGATGCCGGAATGGCGCGACATGCTTTCGCGCGACCATCTGCCCATCGACGTGGTCATCTCGCCCGAGATCGAGGTGGGCGAAATGGTGCTGCGGCGCCTGTCGCTGCCCGGCTCCATCGATACGGTCACGTTTGCCGACGGGGCGGTGGTGGTCGCGGGTGTCTATTGCTCCGAAGACTGCCCTATCCTCGACACGCCGCTGCGCGAACTGACCCAATTGTTCCCGGACCTGCGCGCGACCATCGTCGCGGTGAACCGGGGCGGCAAGCCGATCGTGCTGACGTCGGGCGACGCCGTGCAGGCGGGCGATATCGCCTATTTTGTCGCCAAGTCCGACCAGGTGCGCCGCACGCTCTCCATCTTCGGCCATGACGAGGTGCCGGGGCAGCGCATCGTCATCGCCGGCGGCGGCAATATCGGGCTTTATGTCGCCGACCAACTCGAGCGCCGCAATCCGATCGCCAAGATCAAGATCATCGAGAGTTCCCCCGATCGTGCCCAGGCGATCGCCGAGACCCTTTCGCGCTCCGTGGTCCTGAACGGGGATGCCCTTTCCCGCGAGATCCTGGACGAGGCAGGCGTCGGCGACGCCGACACCATGATCGCCCTCACCAATGACGACCGCATCAATATCGTGAGCTGCCTGCTGGCGAAGCAGATTGGGGCGCGGCGCATTCTCGCTTTGCTGAACGAGCCGGGCTACACCACATTCGCCCAGGGCCTCGGCATCGACGCTCACGTCAATCCCCGCCAGATCACGGTGTCCAAGGTGCTGCAGCATGTGCGGCGCGGGCGCATCCGGGGCGTGCATTCGCTGCTCGACGGGGCCGGCGAGATGATCGAGGCCGAGGCGCTGGAGACCTCGCCTCTGGTCGGCATGCCGTTGCGTGACATCGACCTGCTGAAGGGCCTGCGGGTGGGCGCCCTGGTGCGCAACGGCGAGGTGCTGCTGCCGACAGGCGACATGGTGGTGCGCGCTCAGGACCGCGTAATCCTCTTTGCCTTGGCGGAGCGTATTAAGCGCGTGGAACAATTGTTCCGCGTAAGCCTCGAATTCTTCTGAAGCCTGCCTCGATGCCCTCCATCCTCCGGCTTATCGCGTTGGCGCTCCTGTGGGTGGGCGGAGCTGCCTTGCTGCCGGCCCTCGTCTCGGCGCGAAATGCCGAGGGGACGGCGCCCATTTTCCTCGCCACTACGCTCGCTTGCGTGTTCTTCGCAGGCGCGCTCCGGCTCTCCTGCGCCGGAGTGAAGGCGCGAATGCGCCGGCTTCACGCCTTTGCCGCACTTGCCGCGTTGTGGCTCCTGGTGCCGGTGGTGGCTGCGCCCGCGGTGTCGGTGGCCGGAGGCCTAGATCTGTGGCGCGCCTGGTTCGAGGCGCTTTCCGCGTTCACGACCACCGGTTTCACGGCGGTGCACGAGGCGCCGCGCAGCCTGTATGTCTGGTTCGCCTTGCTGCAATGGAGCGGCGGCTTGTTGACCATCGTCTCCGGCGTCGCCGTGCTCGCGCCGGCCGGCATCGCCGGGTTGCCGCACCGGGCCCAGGCCGGTGTGGACGGGCTTGAGATCGTCGATACCGCCGGCGTGGTGCGGGACGTGGCGCCGATCTATGGGGCGGCGACGCTGCTGGCATTGGTGGTCTTGCTGGCGAGCGGAAATTCCCTCTATGTCGCCCTCTGCCTCGCCTCGGCCGCCACATCTTCGGGTTCCCACGTGCCGCCCCAGGCGATGGAGGCGCTGCGCGCTGGGGTTGCGACGCCGATGATGATGATCCCGTTCATCCTGTGGTCGGCCACCAGCGTGCGCTGGCATCGCGCATTGGTGACACGCCGCATCCATGCCGCGCCCGAGCAATCGGAAAGCCTGCTTCTCTTGGGCTATTGGGTGGTGGCTGGCATCATCCTCGGTGGCATCATCTTCCGTGACCCCTCCGATATCTCGGTTCGCGCCGCTGTGGAAATGGGCCTGTTCAGCGCCGCTTCGCTGATCGCCACCAGCGGCTTCGCCGCCGGTGCCGACGTCTATCACATCCTGCCGCCGGCCCTGGTGATCGGCATGGCGCTGATCGGCGGCGGCGCCCTCTCGGTCACCGGCGGGCTCAAGTTGATGCGCCTGCGCGCCATGCTGCTGCGCGCCCAAGGTGACCTCATGCGGCTGATCTCGCCCCATCTCGTCCAGCCGGCGCGCACCGGGGAGGGGGGCGTCGGCTCGGCCATGCGCGGGGTGTGGGTGGGCGCGGTCGCACTGATGGCCACGCTTGCCGCGACCACCATCCTCATGAGCATTTCCATGCCCAGCCTGCAAGCGGCGGTGACCGGGGCGGTTGCGGCGCTGACCAATACCGGCCCGATCTATGACGCCACGGATTCCGACTGGCCGGCCATCTCCTCCCTGCCGCCGCTCTCCATGCTCGGCGCCGCCTTCGCCATGATCGCCGGCCGGCTGGAAACAGTCGGCGCCTTTGTGCTGATCCACCTTGCCTTCTGGCGCAATTGAGGCTCGACGACTGCCATGTCCCGCATCGCCTATGTGAACGGCCGCTATCTCCCCCACCGCGACGCGAGCGTGCATGTGGAGGATCGGGGTTATCAGTTTGCCGACGGTGTCTATGAGGTCTGCGAGGTGCGCGGCGGCAAGCTGATCGACGAGCGGCGCCATCTCGACCGGCTCGACCGTTCCCTGAAAGAACTGCGCATCGCAGCTCCCATGTCTCGCGCCGCGCTGTCGCTGGTGCTGCGCGAGACGGTGCGGCGCAACCTCGTGCGTGACGGCCTGGTCTATCTCCAGGTGACACGCGGCGTTGCCCGGCGTGACCATGGGTTCCCCGCCGCGAGCGTTCCGCCGAGCCTGGTTGTGACCTCCCGCTCCGCCAATTTCGCCAAGAGCGATGCGGTCGCCGCGGCCGGCATCAAGGTGATCTCCTTGCCGGAGAACCGCTGGGACCGGGTGGACATCAAGACCGTGGGCCTTCTTCCCAACGTGCTCGCCAAGCAGGCGGCGCGCGAAGCCGGCGCCACCGAGGCCTGGTTCGTGGACGCGAACGGCTTCGTGACCGAGGGCGCCTCCACCAATGCCTGGATCGTGACGCAGGATGGCGCTTTGGTCACGCGCCCGGCGGAGCACGGCATTCTGCGCGGCATCACCCGCACGGTGGTGATGGAGGTTGCGGCAGCGATGCAGCTTCGGGTTGAGGAGCGCCCGTTCACGCTCGCAGAGGCCGGATCGGCCAAGGAGGCCTTCATCTCCTCCGCCAGCGCCCTGGTGACCCCCGTGATCCTCATCGACGAAACGGCCGTGGGCGACGGCAAGGTCGGCCCCGTGGCGCGGTCGCTGCGCGCGCAGTTTCACAAATTCGCCGAAGCCTCGGCTTGACGCAGCACAGCACGGCAATGCTGCGGGGCAAAAATTGCAGTTGCACCGATTTTTCGCTGTGCCATCCTAGGCTGCTAACTCCCGCCCTTCGATCGCTGCTTTGCGTCGGGTAGGGCGGGGCAACGCCGAAAGAAACGGATACGAAAATGGCGGCGGAACGGACACAAAATCTGCAGGACACATTCCTCAATCACGTCCGCAAGAACAAGACTCCCCTCACGATCTTCTTGGTGAACGGGGTGAAGTTGCAAGGTGTGGTAACGTGGTTTGATAATTTCTGCGTCCTGCTGCGGCGCGATGGCCATTCTCAGCTTGTCTACAAGCACGCGATTTCGACCATCATGCCCGGTCATCCCGTGCAATTGTTTGACCCGACCGACGAGGTCGTGGCGGAGAAGGCGTAACGATACGTGGAGCATAACGAGGAACGGGGCGCACCGAAGGTCGGAGCCAAAAGCGTTGAACGCCAGGCGCCGCCCACACGGTGTGCCGTCATCACGCCGTTTTCATCCAATCGGGCCCGGTGGACGCAGAAGGGCGCGGCGCACGAACGCCGCTCTCCCGAAGCGCGGCTTGATGAGGCGGTCGGTCTCGCCATGGCCATCGATCTTGATGTGGCCTATCGCGGGCTCGTGCCTCTCGCGGAGGTGAAGCCTGCCACCTATCTCGGCTCCGGCAAGGTGGAAGAGATCGCCGGCATCGTGCAGGCGGAAGAGATCGGCCTCGTGTTTTTCGACGCCGCGCTCTCCCCTGTGCAGCAGCGCAATCTCGAAAAGGCGTGGTCGACCAAGGTGGTCGACCGGACCGCTCTGATTCTTGAAATCTTCGGTAGCCGTGCCCGCACCAAGGAAGGCACGCTTCAGGTGGAGCTCGCCCATCTGAACTACCAGCGCTCGCGCCTGGTGCGGTCCTGGACCCATCTTGAGCGCCAGCGTGGCGGCTTCGGCTTCTTGGGGGGCCCCGGCGAAACCCAGATCGAGGCCGACCGCCGGCAGATCGGCGAACGCATCATTCGCATCGAGCGCGATCTCGAACAGGTGAAGCGCACCCGCGCGCTGCACCGCACAAGCCGCAAGCGTGTGCCCTATCCCGTGGTGGCGCTGGTGGGATATACCAATGCGGGTAAATCAACGCTCTTCAACCGGTTGACCCGTTCTGATGTGATGGCCCAGGATCTCCTGTTCGCCACCCTCGATCCGACCTTACGGGCGGTGGACCTGCCGCACGGCACGCGGATCATCCTGTCGGATACGGTGGGCTTCATCTCCGATCTGCCCACCCAGCTCGTCGCCGCCTTCCGCGCCACGCTGGAAGAGGTGATAGAGGCGGACGTGATCCTCCACGTGCGCGACGTCTCCCATCCCGACAGCCAGGCGCAGGCGGATGATGTGAAGGACGTGCTCACCGAACTTGGAATCGATTTCGAGGCCAGCGGCCGGGTGCTGGAGGTCTGGAACAAGATCGACCTGCTCTCGCAGGAGGCGCGCGAGGCGATGGAGAATACCGCCGCGCGCACAGACCTTGCTGATCGGCCGATCCTGGTCTCGGCGCTCACGGGCGCCGGTACGCAGGATCTACTGGATGTGGTGGAGCGCCAGATCACGGCCGGCCGTGTGACACTTGACGTCACCGTGGCGGCCGACGATGGCGAAGGGCAGGGTTGGCTCTATCGCCACGGCGAGGTGCTGGAGCGTCGCACCGATGACGACGGCGTGATGCATTTCGCCCTCCGCATTCTCCCCGAACGGGCGCCGCTGGTGACACGGCGCTTCGGTGCGGCACGGGTGCATCAGATTTAAAGCGCGCGCGCCCGTGCTGCGTCTCGCAGCGCGGGCATTTGCCCAGCCCGTGCGCACACCCAAAGCTCGACGATCCGCGCCCCATGGGCCATAAGAGCGCCGAACGCGCCCTGGCGCTGTGGCTGCGGATCTATGGAGGCACAAGGTGAGCGACGTCGTGACCCTGCAAGGCTATCTCGGCACCTGGGCGGGCGAGGATGACACCCGTAAGGCCGTTGCTGTCGCTGTGGAGCGGCTCGCGCAGGCGGGTGTGGCGATCGCCGACATGGTGGCGCGCGGCCCGCTCGCCGAGCATTTCGCCAGGATCCGGGGCGAGGACGCCAATGCCGCCGGCGATGCCCAGAAGGAACTTGACGTGATCGCCGAGGAGGCCATCGTTTCCGCTCTCAAGACCGCTCCGGTTGCCTTCCTGGGCTCGGAAGAGAGCGAGACGCCGATTGCGCTGAACGATGCGGGCACCCTGGTGGTGGCGGTCGATCCCTTGGACGGCTCCTCCAATATCGACACCAACGTCTCCATCGGCACCATCTATTCTGTGCTGCCCTACAGCGCCGCCGCCTTCCCCGATCCGGTGGACGCGCTCAAGCAGAAGGGCACGGCCCAGCTCGCCTCCGGATTCCTGGTCTATGGCCCCTCGACCCTGCTGGTCTCCACCGTGGGCGCGGGCACGCAGGTGTTCGTCCTGGACCGGGCGAGCGGCGATTTCATCCTCGCCCGCGCCACCGTCGAAGTGCCCGCCGCGACGAAGGAATACGGCATCAACCAGTCCAACGTCCGCCATTGGGCCGCGCCCACGCGCGCTTATGTGGACGATTGCCTCGCCGGCAAGGACGGGCCGCGCGGCAAGGATTTCAACATGCGCTGGGTCGGCTCCATGGTGGCCGATGCGTTCCGCATCTTCACTCGCGGGGGCGTCTATCTCTATCCCGGCGACAGCCGCAAGGGCTATGGCGAAGGCCGCCTGCGCCTGATCTACGAGGCCAATCCGGTCGCTTTCCTGGTGGAACAGGCGCAGGGCGCCGCCACCGACGGCACCACCCGCATCCTCGACATCGTCCCGCAGAAGCTGCACCAGCGCATTCCCCTGGTGTTCGGCTCGCGCGATGAAGTGGCCAAGATCGCCAGCTATTATTGAGGCCTATGGCGGCACGCGGCCGCCTTTCCCATATGACGGGCGCAGGCGCCGCGCCGCTGAGGAGTTGAAGCCATGATCTACCCGCTGATCGCACCCTCGATCCTCGCGAGCGATTTTTCCCGCCTCGGCGAGGAAGTGCGTGACGTGGCCGCCGCCGGGGCGGACTACATCCATCTCGACGTGATGGACGGGCATTTCGTGCCTAACATCACCTTCGGGCCGGACATCATCCGATCGCTGCGGCCCTACACCGAAAAGGTGTTCGACGTGCATCTCATGATTTCGCCGGTGGAGCCTTATCTGGAGGCCTTCGCCAAGGCGGGGGCGGACATCATCACCGTGCAGGTGGAAGCCACCGACCATCTCGACCGGTGCCTCCAGATCATTCGCGGGCTCGGCAAGAAGGCGGGGGTTGCCCTGAACCCGGCCACCTCCGAGCGGGTGCTGGACTATGTGCTGGATAAGACCGACCTCATTTGCGTGATGAGCGTCAATCCAGGTTTCGGCGGGCAGGCGTTCATCCCGGAAGTGTTGCCCAAGATCGAGCGCATCCGCGACATGATCCGCGGCCGCGACATCCGCCTGGAGATCGACGGCGGCGTGAACCCGCAGACCGGTGCCCAGTGCGTGCAGGCCGGGGCCGATGTTCTGGTGGCGGGTTCCGCCGTGTTCAAGGGCGGGATCGAGGGCTATCGCGCCAATATCGCGGCGATCCGCGAGCGTGCGGCAAGTGCGCTCGGACTGGTGGCTTGAAGACATAAGCCCGCAAATCCCCCTCTCCCCGTGGGGGAGAGGGTTGGGGTGAGGGGGCCGCGCCGCCCGGCTAAGCTCTCCGCCCTCACCCGGCCGCTAAGCGGCCGACCTCTCCCCGGCGGGGAGAGGGGAGGAAACGGCGAAGGGCTTCCATCCATCTTGACGCCGGCATTAAAAAAACGTTCGATCGTTTCCTATTAAGCCGGTCCGTATGCCCAGGGCACACGGGAACAAGAAACCGGCGGGAGGAAACCCATGCTGCGCCCGGCCCCGACCTATGACGCCCTCGTGCGCGCGTTCCGCTGGAATATTCCCGCGCGCTTCAACATGGGCGTTGCCTGCGCCGATGCCCATGCCACCGGTGAGAACAAACCAGCGCTGATCTTCGTGGAGGAGAGCGGTGCGGTCACGCGCTATTCCTTCGAAGATCTGGCGGCCCTCACGAACCGCTTCGCCAATGTCCTTCTCGCTTGCGGACTTCACCGCACCGACCGGGTCGCGGTGTTTCTGCCCCAAGCGCCGGAAACCTCCATTGCCCATATCGGCGCGTTCAAGGCTGGCATGGTTTCGGTGCCACTGTTCACTTTGTTCGGCGACGAGGCGCTGGAATTCCGCCTGAACGCCTCCGGCGCCAAGGTGCTGGTGACGGATCTGCCAGGCTTCGCCAAGCTCCAGCGCATCCGTGACCAACTGATCGACCTCACCCATGTGTTTGTCATCGGCCCGGACAAGGGCGATGACGGCACGCTCTCCTTCGACGATGCGCTGGCGCGTGCGAGCGACCGCTTCACCCCAGTGGATACCGGGCCGGACGATCCCGGCATCATCATCTTCACCTCGGGCACGACGGGAAACCCCAAGGGCGCGCTGCACGGCCACCGGGTGCTGCTGGGGCATTTGCCCTGCATCGAATTCGTCCACCAATACATGCCCCAGCCGGGCGACCTGCATTGGACGCCGGCCGACTGGGCCTGGATCGGCGGCCTATTCGACGTGCTGTTCCCGAGCCTTTATCTCGGCGTGCCGGTGCTCGCCTATCGGGCGAAGAAGTTCGATCCGGACGCGGCCATGGCGCTGATGGCGGACCACAAGGTGCGCAACGTCTTCCTGCCGCCGACCGCGCTGAAACTGCTGCGGCAGGCCGATGTGCGCCGCCCGGCAAGCCTGAACCTGCGCTCGCTGCTCACCGGCGGCGAGACGCTGGGCGCGGAACTCGGGGATTTCGTGCAGGAGCGCCTGGGCGTGGAGGCGCGGGAAATCTACGGCCAGACCGAATGCAATCTGGTGGTGGGCTCCAATTCCAATTTCTTCCCCATCCGCCCCGGCGCCATGGGCAAGCCGATCCCCGGCCATGACGTGCGGATCGTCGACGATGCCGGCGATGAGCTGCCCGTGGGAACGGAGGGGCATGTGGCGGTGCGCCGGGGTGATCCGGTCATGATGCTGGAATATTTTAACAATCCAAAAGCGACGGCAGAGAAATACGCCGGTGACTTCCTGCTGACCGGCGATAGGGGCCAACAGGATGAGGACGGCTATCTCTGGTATGTCGGCCGCTCAGACGATGTCATCACCTCGGCCGGCTATCGCATCGGGCCGGGCGAGATCGAGGATTGCATCCTGCGCCATCCTGCCGTGGCCTTCGTGGCTGTGATCGGCGTCCCCGACCCGGTACGCACCGAGGCGGTGAAGGCCTGGGTGGTGCTGAAGGAGGGGTATGCCGGCGATGATGCGCTGGTCGCGGACATCCAGCGCCATGTGCGCGAGCGCCTCTCAGCCCATGAATATCCTCGCCACGTGGCCTTTACCGACGCCCTGCCCATGACCGCCACCGGCAAGATCCTGCGCCGCGAACTGCGGGCGCGGGGCTGAGGTCGCGCAAATAAAAAACGCCCCGCGACCGAGCCGCGAGGCGCAGATAGCTTCAGGCGGTGTGCCGGCTGGGGATCACTTGCCGCGCTTGAACTTGGTCCAAGTCCGCGTCACCACGCGCTGAATATCCATCGGGTAGGTGGTGACGGTGAACAGAAGATCGAACGTCGCCTTGTCGGGGTAAATGGCCGGATTGTCCAGGATCGCCTTGTCGATGAACTTCTGCGATGCAAGGTTGCCGTTGGCGTAGGAGATATAGTTGGAGTTCTTAGCGGCCACTTCCGGGCGCATCATGTAATTGATGAAGGTGTGGGCTGCTTCGACATTCTTTGCATCCTTGGGAATGGCAAAATTATCGAACCACATCAACGCACCCTGCTTGGGGATGACATAGGCGATGTTGACCGGCTTTTTCTTGGTCTTCTTGGCGGCTTCCTCGGCGCGGGTCTTGGCCTGGAACACGTCGCCCGACCAACCCACGGCGATACAGATGTCGCCACGGGCCAGCGCATTGATATAGCCCGAGGAATCAAACTTGCGGATGAACGGCCGCACGGTCATGAGCAATTCGCCGGCCTTGGCGATGTCTTCGGGATTCTTGGAATTGGGATCGATGCCGAGATAGCGCAGCGCGGAGGGGATGACCTCTTCCGGCCCATCGAGGAAATAGACGCCACAATCCTTCAGCTTGGAGAGGTTTTCCGGTTTGAACACGATATCCCAGGTGTTGAGGGGGATATCACCCAGCCGCTGCTTCACCATATCGACATTATAACCGATGCCGGTCGTGCCCCACATGTAGTTCACGGCATAATCGTTGCCAGGATCGTAGACCGCGAGGCGCTTGGTGATTTCCGGCCAAGCGTATTGCAGGTTCGGCAGTTTCGATTTGTCCAGTTTCTGAAATACACCCGCGGTGATTTGGCGCTGCAGGAACGAGCCGGTCGGAACCACGACGTCATAGCCGGTCTTGCCGGCAAGAAGCTTGGTTTCCAGCACCTCGTTGCTATCGAACACATCGTAGCGAACCTTGATGCCGGTTTCCTTGGTGAAATCCTCCAGCACCGATTCGTCGATATAATCCGACCAATTGAAGACGTTCACGACCTTTTCTTGGGCCAGCGCGGGCAAGGCGCCGAAGGCGACCATCCCAAACGCTGCGGCGAGGGCAAGGCGGCGCATCATATTCTCCTCTGGAAACCCCCGAAGCCGTTGTCCGGCTTCATCCCCATGAGGCTATTGCGCCGAGGCCGCGGGCTCAACTCCCAAAACGTCGCTTCGGGGGCGCCGCATGCAGCCGGCCACGGGCCGGCGCAGGATTTCGTCCTATTGGCGATGAAGGCAGGCAGGCGCGCGAGCTAGCCGGTCGCCTGGCCCAGCAGTACGAAAAACAGCAGGACGAGTGCTGCAAGGCCGAGAAAAATGGCGAACAGGACAAAGGAGATGCGGCGAGCCACCGCCGAAACATTAAAGAATCCCATTGCCCCCGCGATCATCGAAATAACGAGAAAGATCACCGCATATTTCAGCATTGCCGCACTCCACAGAAAGCATTCCGCCGTGGAACCACAAAGGCAATGCTTTCGTTCCCTACCCGCGCGCCACTCAGCGCGCATCCGCCCAAGTGCGGATCTCCGCTTTCAGCCGGCGGAAGTCCCAGAAGGCGGCTCCCATCAGCACGAACGGCACAGCCGCCAGCAGCAGCGACGTGGTCTGCGACCAGCCGACGGCGTTCCGCAGGAAGTCATAGGCGAGATATGTTGTCAGCAAGGTCACGATTGCGGCTCCGCCGATATACATGGCCCGTGTCAGGCGCGAAACGCCGTAGCCGATCAGCAGTCCAAACACGAACGCCAGCCCCGCCGCCCAGATCCAGGTGAGACCGAATTGGCGGGCGACGAAATTGCCGCTGGAAATGCTGAAGAAGACCAGGGCCGCCAGCAGAAGCAGGCCGGCGCGCAGGCGAAAAATCCATGGCCGGCTCTGCGTCCCCTCAATGTGTGTCATTCCCACACTCCCTATCGTCGATAGCCAACCCTACGTCCGCGGCTTTGATGCCGGCGGCAACCGGAGACAGAAGATGGGGCGAACCCTGGTCGTACTCAATGCAAAAGCCGGCACGGTCCAGGACCTTGGCGGGGAGCGGCTGCGCCGTGAGGTCGATGAGGCGCTGACCGGGCCGGGAAAAGACGTCGACGTGGTTGTGCTGGAGGGGCACGAGATGATCGAAGCGATCCGCTCCGTCCGGCGCAAAGGTTATGACGCGCTGGTGGTCGGCGCCGGCGATGGCACCTTGAGCTACGCCACTTCGGTGCTTGCGGGCACGGAAACCGCGCTCGGCGTCCTGCCGCTCGGCACCATGAACCTGCTGGCCCACGACATCGGCCTGCCGCGCGACCTGCCGGGCGCGCTGCAGGGTCTGCGCGATGCCGAGCCCAGGCGGGTAGACGTCGCGACCTTGAACGGGCGCGCCTTTCACGGCGTGTCCGGGGTCGGCTTCTTCTCCCAGATGGCGCTCGCGCGCGAGGCGGTGCGTGATTCGCGCGGCCGCATCGTCGGTTGGCTCATGGCGCTGGGCAAGGCGCTCATTCGCTCCGGTCGTATGTCGCTGGAGATCGAGATCGAGGACCGACGCGAACCCATCGATGCCTATGCGGCCCTGGTGACCAACAATCCGTTCGATGCGCCGGGCTGGCACCGTTCCCGGCTCGATGCCGGGGAACTGGAAATCCACATTGCCGAGGAGCGCGGCGCCTTGGCGAAGGTGCGGGTCGGTGCCGATCTTCTCGTCGATTCCTGGCGCAACAACCCCGGCATCCACTCGTTTCGCGCCAAGGCGCTCACCATCCATGCCCCGCGCCGCCGCCGCGCGTGGGTCGCCACCGACGGCGAGATCACCCGCGAGACCATGCCGTTGCACTATCGCATCATGCCGAAGGCCCTGACCCTCCTGCTGCCGCCCGCCTCGGTGCAGCGCGCCGCGAAGGCGCGGCTTGACGATGTGACCTGAAGCCGTTCAGCGGGGCTCGACGTCGTAGACGATCGCCACCTGGGCCCGGGCGGTGGTTTCGCCGATCTGCACCGGCACAGCGCGGGCATCCGCCTTCATCATCATGGGGGCGCCGGCGAGCGAGCCCATCTCCTGTTGCGGGCTGATGCGGCGGATGCGCACGATCCGCATCCCCACCGCTTCTGCGAGGGTCTGCGCCTGGGTCTTGGCATCCTCCATCGCCGACAGCCGCGCCTGTTGCTCGATCGCCCAGGGGTCGGCGAGCGAAAAGCTGATCCCGCTGGCCTGGTTGGCGCCCGCCTGAACCACCTTGTCCAGCAGCGAACCGAGCTTATCGAGGTCGCGCACCTTTACCGTCAGCATGTTGCGCACTTCATAGCCGGTGAGGCGCGGGGCCTCGCGCCCACCTTGCTGGGGATAGACATATTGCGGCTGGATGGCGAAGCCCGAGGTGACAAGGTCCTTCGGCTCGATGCCTGCGGCCTTTATCGTTTCAATCACCGCTTCAAGCGCCTTGGAATTGGCGGCAAGGGCTTCTTCGGCGGTCTTGCCCATGGTGACGACGCCTGTGGAAAGGCTGGCCATGTCGGGCGCGGCGCTCGCCTCCCCGTGCCCGACCACGGAAAGGGTTGCGCGCGATAGATCCTCTGCAAATGCCGGTGCAACCCCGAGCGGTGCGGAGAGGGCAAGCGCGCAGAGAACGGCGCCCAGCAGGGTGCGGCGCGGCGGAAGGGGGAAAGGCATGAAACGCTCCGCTAAAGATGTGAACTCACACAGCACTGTGGGAAGGCGGCGCCAATGGGGCGAAGCCGCGTTCGTTCCGGTTGTTCACACGCCTTGGGATTGATAGGACGTGGTCAGGGCCTGTAGCTCAATGGTTAGAGCTGACCGCTCATAACGGTCTGGTTGGGGGTTCGAGTCCCTCCGGGCCCACCATTTTTCCACAGGCCCGGCGGCGCTCCCGCTGCACGCTGGCCTGCGGTAGGTTGGCCTTGCGGGCTTACCGAGCGCGGAAAATCTCGACGCCCACGTCACCGAACACGCCGCTGATCGGTGCGCCCGGCTTGTGCACCACCACCCGCACCTGCTCCACCTCGGGGAAATGGTCCAGCAGGCGCGCGGCGATGCGCTCCGCGAGGGTCTCGACGAGATGGACGATATCGTCCTCCACCACCGCTTTCACATGCTCGTAGACTGTCTGGTAGGAGACGGTGAGCGCCGGGTCGTCGGCCCAGGCGGCAGGCCGGGTGTCGAGCCACCAGTCCACATCCACCACGAAGCGCTGGCCGAGCTGCTGTTCGGCATCGAACACACCATGGCGCGCGAAGAAGGGCAGGGCGCGCAGGAACAGGCGGTCGCGGCGCGGCGCAGGCGCGGGTGCTTCGGCATCCGCCGCTTCAAGGGCTTCCGGGTCGCTGGGATCGATCATGGGACTCACGCGAGGTTGGAGAGGGAAAGTCGCACCCGCCCGCGCGCGAAGGCAAGCGCGCCGACCGCGACGGCCGGCGCGCAATCGGCGGCACGCGGCGCAAGGGCGGGATCACCGGTGAAGACGCCGCCGACATCCACGTAGGGACGGCCTACCCGCGCAGCGAGGTGCTGCGCGAGAAAACGCCCGATCCCCGCGCCGACGAGCGGCGCATTCGCCGGAAGGGCCGCACACGACATCACGCAGGCGAGCGCCCCGTGCAAGGTATGGAGCTGCACTGCCGCCGCGTATGCCGCGAGCAGGCGCGCTTCGTCCAGCGTCGCCGGGCCGAGATCACGCCCCACCATGCGCAGGAGGCGGCGGGCGCTGGCCTCTAGCGTCTTCGGTCCACCATCTGCTGAGGGATGCAAATCGCCATGGTCCGGCAGCGCACCGGTGAGGCGATAGATATCTGCCGTCGTGGCAAAAACCTCCGCCATCAGTGGCACGAAGTGGCCGGCGAAGGGCAAGGCCGGCGCGAGTGCCATCACTGGCGTTCGCACTGCGCCGCTATACACCAGTTCGCTCGTGGCGAGGCGCTCGGCATCGGTGAAACCGCGCGCTGCGACCGCGCCTTTCGAGAAGGGAATAAGATCTGTGGTGGTTGAGCCGACATCCACCAAAATCCCGCACGGCATGACGTGGGCGAGGGCGGCGGCGGTTGCGTGCCAGTTTGCCGAGGAGATGCCGGCGACATGATCGCCGGCCGTATCGGCGGGAACGAGGCCGTCCGGCCCGGCATAGATCAGGCAATCAGGCCCGAGGCGCTCGCCCAGCGCCGCCGCAAGCGCCTTTACGCCGGTCTCCCGATCGGGCCACAGATCCACCAGTTCGCCGGTCATGGTCACGGCGGAGGGCCGGCCCGGCGCGGTGCCGAGCCTGTCCAGCGCGGCCTCCAACTGGTCCAGGCCGCGCCATAGCGCGCAGGGCACCATATCAACGGCGCGCAGAGTCCCGGTCCGATCGAACGTCGCGCGCTTGAGATGGGCGCCCCCCACGTCCCAGCCGAGAGAGGCGAAGTCGCTCATCGCACCTTCACCTCGACCGGAACCGCCAGGGGCAGATGGGGCAAGGCGGGCGGGCGACCGTCGCGGATGAGTTCGGGCAGGAAGGCGGCTGGATTGATGCCGAGACTGGCATGCAGGCCCGCGTAGGAGGTCGTGATGCGCGGATTGACCTCGACAACCACCGGCCCGCCCTCGGTGAGGATCAGGTCGATGCCGATGATGCCGGAAAGGCCGGGGATCGCCGCGACAACGTCGCGCGCAAGGGCCGCCAGCGCGCCGTCCGGGTCGCGAAGGCCGCCAACGGTGAGTGCGGACAGATGCAGGGTCCCTGCTTCTTGCGTGATCGTCTGCAGATTGGCGACAAGCAGGGCCGTGCAATCTGGCCGGCACAGCACGCTGAGGCTTGCGGGCACGCCTGCCACATAGGGCTGAACGATGAATCCGGCGTCCGGCGGAATTGCCGTACGCACGGCTTCGGCATCCGGCCAGATCCGGGTCTCGGTCGCGCCTGCGCCGTCATCGGGCTTGGTCACCAGAGGGCCGGCGAGCCCCTGCGGCACCGCGTCAGCGAGGAACGTCGGGATGTGGGATATTCCCGCCGTGGCGAGCCGTTCCGCCGTCAGGCTTTTGCGCCCGGCGATATGTAGCGCCTGGAGGTCACTGGCGATCACCCGCGCGCCCCCGGCGCCGGCCAGGACCACAAGCCGTTCCAGCAGGCCGTCGGTTTCCGGCGCCACCGGCCAGACCACATGGGCCTCGCCCGCCAGCCGTGCCCAGATCGCCCAGGCATCATCGCCCGCGCCCACGGCCAAGCTATCCGCGCGCGGGGCTGTAAGTCGGTCATCGTGGCATAGGACCACCTGGACACCGGGAATTTCTTCAAGATCCCGTACCATGGCGTCGCGCATCAGAGTGCCCTCGGGCAGCAGGGCATCGGGAAGCGCCTTGTCGCGCAGGCCTCCGGATGTCACGAACTCGCAGACAAAGACGCGCATGCGCTTTCCTTTATGTAATAGCTCCGGATCCGAAGATGCAGGTTATCCCGGTGATCGATCTTAAGGGAGGTCTTGTGGTGCATGCCCGGCACGGTGCGCGCCATCTCTATGCCCCCATTGTGTCGCCGCTGGCGGCGGGCAGCGCGCCGCTGGACATCGTGAGCGCCCTGACTGCCCTGGCGCAGTTCAAAACCCTCTATGTGGCCGATCTCGACGCCATTTCCGGCACCGGCGACAATTCCCGCACCATCCGCGCCCTGCGCGTGGCGTTTGCGGACCTCGCCCTGTGGGTCGATGCGGGTGAGAATAGCGCAGAGGCACTTGCCGCGCGCCATGCGGGGGATGGGGGAACCCCTGTCGTAGGTAGCGAAACTCTTCAAAGCGCGGGGGTGCTGGCTGAAATGAGGGGGGCGGATTTCGTGCTCTCGCTCGATCATGATGCACAAGGCCCGCGCGGGCCGCTTGAGGTGCACACCGAGCCCGCGCTCTGGCCGTCCCGGGTCATCGCGATGACGCTTGCAAAGGTCGGGTCGGGGTCGGGTCCAGATCTTGCCCGGCTGGCGGAGATCCGGGGCATGCGGTCCGGCATTTCCGTGTTTGCCGCCGGCGGCGTGCGCGATATGGACGATCTCAAAGCCCTCGAAGCCACGGGAATCAGCGGCGCGCTGGTGGCCACGGCACTCCACGACGGACGCTTGTCTTCGGACCAGCTTGCAGGCTTTGTGTGACATTCGCCGCTCAGCCATGGGCGCGCACCTCCAGCAGATGCGCCAGCAGGCTTGCAACAGTGAGATCCGCACTGGTTCCGGGGTTGAGGCCGCGTGCCTTCAGGTCGGCATCGAAGGCCAGGAGCCGGACATGGCGCGCCTCGTGTGTTGCACCGGCAAGGTTTGACACAAGCCGGCGTGCCTCTGCTCTCACGCCTTCGGCCGTGGTCAGGCCGAACTTGCGGGAGATATGGCTGTCGGGAAAAGCTGAGAGAAAATCCAGATAGAGCGCCTGTACGACTTCGGCCCCGGTCGGGTCCGAACTGCCGCGCAGGCGCGCGGTGCCGATATGGAAGATGTCGGCAAAGCCGTGGGTGTATTGAAATGCGATGCGGTCGCGGTCTTCAGCCTGTGCCATGGCGGCTTTGAGGTTGAGAGTGGTGGGTGCCCGCACATCGGCCGGAGCGGTGCCGAGGCCGCCGGGATTGGCGGCCGTGATGGCCCGAAAGGCGCAGGCCGCATCTTCGACCGTGAGGGCGTCCAGCACCTGTTCAACCCGCTCCCGCAATGGACCTGTCTGCCGATCCTGCGCGGCCTGGATCAGCGGCGCGCAGAGCAGGATGATGCCGAGATTGGTGTTGCATCCCGCAGCCGCCAGAGAAGCCGAGACGGCGGCCTCGATGCGCGCTCCGATTCCGAGTCCCGGCGTCGCAATGGCCGGCGCCGCCGCTGCCGCCGCGCGCTCGAACTGGGCGACCTCCATGCCGTGACCGCCGGCATGGACATGGACATTTCCAGGCTTAAGGGCGTGCAACTCGGCGAGACAGACCGCTTCGAACAGCCGGGCCGTGGTATCGGGCGTCACGCCAATGCTCTTTCACCCGCCAGCAAAGCTGCAAGGGGCTGTGCCATGTCCAAGCCGGTGGCGGCATGCAGTCCGATCCAGGCCGGCATGGAATTGACTTCCAGCACCATGAGTTGCCCTGCGCCGTCTTCAATCAAGTCCACGCCGGCGAAATGCGCGCCGACCGCTTGCGCCGCCGCGACCGCGAGCGCGGCGCGTTCGCCGATCGCCTCCACCGCTTCGCCTTTGGCGCCCTGGTGGATATTGGTGATCCAGTGGCTGCCCACCCGCCGCATGGCCCCTTCCGCGCGATCGCCCACCACGAACACGCGATAGTCCGCGTGTCCTTCTTTGGTGGGGGGAACGAAGTCCTGGAGATAATAGACCCCATCCATGTCCTCGGCCGGTGGCAGCGCGTCCTTGGGCGCGAGCCGGCGCAGGCCGCGCCCTTGGGCGCCGAAGAGGGGCTTCAGCACCGTATCGCCTGGGGCGGAATCAACCAGCATCTGTGCGGCCTGCGCATCCTCCAGCACCAGGGTGCGCGGGGTCGGGAGGCCGGCGCGGGCAAGGAGAAAGGTGGTCATGCTCTTGTCGATGCAGCGCTCGATGGCGCGGGCATCGTTCATCACCTTCACGCCTGAGTCCCTAAGGGCATGCAGCACGCCGAGCCGCATGGTGATCTGCTCGGTGGTGCCGCCGGGCATGATGCGCACAAAGGCGCTTTGCGGCAGCCTCTCCTCGAAGCCGGGCAGAAGCAGGCCGTGGGGCGTGGCGCCGACGGCGAAGCCGCAGGATTTCAGCGAGACCAGCCGGGCGGAACACCCGAGGCCGCGCAGCGCGCGGACCAGCCGGCGAGTGTGCCAGTCCGCCCGCTCGGCGAAAATTGCGATGCGGGGGTCAAATGCCACATTCATTGATATTCAGCCGGCAAATGAACGAGCGATCAGAGCGCTATCGACAGCCCCTGCGGTGAAGCTCGTGCCATGGTCGACGGCGGTGACAACCACCTTGGCCGGGGAGAACAGCAGAGGATCTATGCGATAAAAATCGCATTCATAAGCGGCGAACACCTCAGAAAAGGGGCGCCCATGGTCGCGCGACGTGCCACTCGGCAAGCGTTCCGCGAGGTCGCGCGCCGCATCGGCCGGGCCACTCACGTACAACTGCACCTCGCCGCCATAGAGAGTCGCATCATTGGTACGGCCCATGGCGGCAATGAAATCCGGGGTCGGGGGCGGCACGGGGGCACTGCCGCGCCCATCCAGGATATGATCGAGCGGGAAGTGCAGGGCATGCGCCTTGTGCAGGGCAACCTCCAGCACCCGCGCGGCGATCTGCACGCCTCCGGCAAGGCTGCTGGTGGGGGTGAGGATGAGGGTGATGTTTTCACCGCAAACCCCTGTCGCGGCTTGGATATCCTCGATCACTTGTGCGGGCGGCGTTTGAGCGGTCTCCAGCACAAGGACGATATGCGCGCCCTGTTCGCGAAAGCCGAGTTCGGCGAACAAGGGTTCCTTCGCCGCCGTCGCCCGGCCGGGGCCGGAGCCGAGGGCGAAGAAATCGCCGGATGAAAGTTGCCAGCCGGCATATTGGCTGCCGAGGCAGGCGAGGACCGGGTCGTGCGTGCCTACGGTGATGAGTGTCGTCCAGGGTGCGAAGCGGTCGCTGGTCTGGAAGCTGACTTGCCCGAGGCCGCCGAGGCAGATCTCCGCGATCCGCCGTCCCGCCTCCAGCCCGCCGCGCGCCGCGATACCGGCATCGACAATCCGCGCTCCGTGGGGGCCGGTGGCAACGTTCAGGCGCAGGGCATCGGCGTCGCGCACCAGCGCATCCACCAGAATTGCGGCGCGTGTGGAAAGATTGGGCCGGGTCATGCGCCGTTAGCCACCAGCGGCTGCGCGTTCGGAAGGCCGAGGCGGCCGCGCATTTCGCGCAGGCCTTCGCGCACCTGCTCCACGGCGGCAGATGTGTCGCTTGCGGTGCGCTTCACGGTACAGATGGGCGCGCCGGCGGGGATGATGGTACCCGCCGCGGTGCGGTCGCACACATGGTCGGGCCAAGCCCCTGTCGGGATCATCACGTCGCTCTCGGCATAAAGGATACCGGCGGCGGTCGCGCCCTTAGGCGTGGGCAGGGCCTTGGGGAGCTTGCCGCCGCAGGCCGCGAGATGCAGCGCGAGGAGGGGGGGCATTGGATCCACGTCAAAGATGTCGAGGCTTGCGCCAATGCGGGGATTGATTTCCACCAGCCACCAGCGGTCCTGTTCGACCAGCACATCCACCGAGACCAGTCCGACCAAGCCGCAGACAGTGGCGATGCGCAAAGCGCCGGCAATGATTGCCGCCGAGTGTTTCGCCGGCAAAGGAACTGGTCCCACAGCGCCGCCGTAGCGGAAGGGGTGCATGGTGTCTGCGTGGGACCATTGCCAGCTCGCGCCAACGTTTATCGCTTCCTTCCCATTGGAAAGCACCAGCAGGGAATAGGCCGTGCCGCTGACTTCGCGTTGGAGATAATGGCCCGGCGCGGGCGGCCCGGTCTCTTCCGGTGCACGGCGGCGGATGTGGCCTCCACCGGCTCCGCCGATTTTCTTTTCAAGCAACGGTCCCCGCGCCAAATCCCCTTCCGGCGCCTCCAGCGTGACAGGTGGAAAGGCGATGCCGAGATGGCCGCACAGGGCCGCGAGCGCGAGCGGATCCTTCAGTACCCGCACCGTCTCGGCCATGTTGCCGAGGATCGGGTTGCGCTCGGCGATCCGCGTCATGAGTTGTGTATCGTCCTCGAACCCGCCGCCCAGCACTACCGGCAGGCCGGGGGGAGAGAGATTCGTCAGCGCCTGGATGAGATCATCGCCGTCGAAGGAGAACCCGTTTTTCTTGTGCACGCGGACGCAGCGGGCTGCATTGGCGCAGGTATCGAGATCGGCGAACAGATCAAGGGAAAGGGCCGCGAACCCGGCGCGGGCAGCGCTCGCCGCAAGGGGACGCGCGGACAGGGCGATGACGGCAAGATCCATAGGCTCAACCCGCTGTTTGCGACGGTGCGGCCATGTCTCTGGCCAACGCGAGGGCCTCGTCGAGGCCGATGAAAAGCGCCGTGTCGGTATCGTGCAGGCGCCGGAGCAACGCGTGCTGGACCCGGTATTTCAAATTTCCGATGGCGAGGGCTCCGATACCCACACCATGGGGCAAGGCGGCGCCCTTGTCATGGGGGCCGATGCCGGCAATTCCGGCGGGAGGCACCGCATTCACGTCGGCAGCCACCTTCAGCGCCTGCGCCGAGGCGAGGTGCGCCGGGCCGAGGATCTCCACGCCGGCCCGCCCGGCGGCGAGGATCACCTCCGCTTCGCCGATCAGGGCATGTTTCTCCACATCGGTCCGCGCGACGACGGCGGTGACTTCAACGCCGAAACGCTCGCGGAAATCATCGGCTTTGGTAGCGACGCGCGCGATGTCGCGATGGCCGACAAGAAACACCTGGGCTCCGGCTTTCGCTGCCATAACGCCGGCGATGCCGCCCACCACGCCGGTTGCGCCGTAGACCTGTACGCGCGCGCCAGACAGTCCCGCACGGCCTTGGGCTCGCAACGCCCGTTCCACCATGGCCACCATTGCAGCCGCCGTCGTGAAGGAGCCCGCCGGGTCGGCGAAGATGGAAATCTCGAATGGCGGGAACAGGGACGCACGCGCCGCATCGGCCATGTCGAGCGCCAGCGTTGCGTCCTTGCCGCCGATGAACAGGCCGGTCCGCGCCGCCGCTTCAGGCGCACGCGAGAACATCATGTCCTGCGTCAGGTCGCGGACCTGATCCAGCGCGACGCCGGGATAAGGCAGGACATGCGCATAGCCCGCGTCCACCGCCATGTTCACGTCGAACGGGCTGACATGGGGCAGGGGCGAGATCATGTGCAGAATGGGGGCGGCGGTGGCCATGGCCGTGTTGCTCCGTCCGGGGAAACAGGAAAGCGGGTGGCTGCGCTTTGATCGCGGACCACCCGGGTCAGGTCCCGTTAAGTGAGGGCCTGCAGCGGCAGATCGACGATGTCGGCGCCGCGGTTGTTTCCCCGCACGCATGCGAACAAAAGGTTCACGCGATCAGCATAGCGGGTGCGCAGCGCCTGCAAAAGCGTCTCGCCCTCACTCTCGCTCCCGAGGATCGCGAAGCCAGTCGGCCCCCACGATGTCTGCCCAACGCCTCGAATTCCATTTTGCTCAATAAAAGCAATTGCTTCAGCCACGTCTGGGCTGGCGAAGCGACCGCCGCCCTGTGCCGCGGCATAATGGTCGCCAAGGTTCCTTTGCAGCGATCCGACGGCCGTTCCGAAGCCGACAATATCTTCTTCCGCAAGGGCAGGAAGGGCCTGCATCAGCACCAGGTGGCACAGGTGGGCGGCGAGCGATTCTGGGAAGGGTGGCAGGGTCTCTATGGCGCGGGTCTCGGCTTCGCCACTGAGGCCGCTTCTTGCCACGTCCGACACGAGAAGCACCCGCCACGCGTCGGGCACCGGAAGGCGGGCAAGGATGGGAGGTGCCGCGCCGACATCCGGTGCGCGGGATATCGCCGGCTTTCCCCCATCCAGAATCACGCCACCGCTCTCGAAGGCGCCGATGCCGATGGCGGAGCGCCGGCCGCGGGCAAGCAGCCGTGCCGCATCGCGCGTGGAGAGGGGCTGCCCGGCGAGGCGGGCGATCCCGGTGGCGACCGCCAGCGCCAATTGGGTTCCCGAGCCGAGGCCGCTGTGCGGGGGAAGGGCGTCCTCGATCCGGATCGACATTGCCAGCGTATTGCCGAGGGACGCCCGCACCAGATCGCGCGTCCGCGCCGCGCGCTCCGCATCCTGCCCTTCGACGCTGTCCGATGGGGCGCGCATGATGTGCACCCGGGTCCGGGGGGCATCCAGGGTCAGGCCCAGGCTGCCGAAGCGCCGGCCCAACGCCCCCCCGAGATCAAGAAAACCGAGATGAAGCCGCGCCGGGGCATCGATGCGTACCCCTGCGAGGAGAGCGGTGGGCGCTTCGCTCACCGGGCGAGTTCTGCCTTGAGCTTTTCTGCGTGCTCCGCCAGCACTGCGTTTTCCTCCTTGAAGGTGGCTGCGGGCTTCATCGCGACGCCCTCGTGGCGGGGGATCACGTGCACATGCAGGTGGAACACCACCTGGCCGCCCGAGGTCTCGTTGAACTGCTGCACGGTGATGCCGTCGGCTGCGAACACCTTCTTTGCGGCCTTCGCCACCTTCTGGGCGATCTGGGCGACATAGGCGAGGTCATCGGGTTTGATGTCGAGAATATTGCGGGCCGCGGCCTTGGGAATCACCAGGGTGTGGCCTGGCGCGCGCGGCATGATGTCGAGAAAGGCGAGGGCGCGCTCGTCCTCGTAAACCTTATGCGCCGGAAGCTCGCCGCGCAGGATCTTGGCGAAGATGTTGGCGGGATCGTAGGCCGGCGTGTCGCTCATGAGTGCCTCCGGGAGCCTGATGTGCCCCGCCCGCATCGCAAGCGAGACGTCCGGGGTCAAGCCCAAAGGAAGATGCGGGGAGGGGCCGAAGATCACGCGCCTGCGATCCGGGCCCCGCGCGCCTCATTCCTGGGTCTGACTTTGGCTCTGGCTCTGGCCGCGGCGCGTGGCAAAGGAGACGGCATTGGCGGTGGCCTCCTCGCGCGCATTGATGCCGGTGCCGCGTACCGGCGCGACGCCAAGCGAATCCAACGCCACTGCGACCCGCACATGCTCTTCTGTGACGCACACCTTGCGGCCGCAGTCGAACGCGACCCAGCCGAGCTTGGGCACGTGCACTTCAGCCCATTCGCGAATTGTACCCGGCTCGTCATCCTCCGTGGCATAGCCCGAAATGTGCCGCGCGGGGATGCGCAGATGCCGGGCGGCGGCGGTGAAGACATGGGCGATCTCGCCCGAGGTGCCCTCGCCGTCCTTGAGGACCGCCGCGGCCGTGCGTGCCAGCGCCGCACCTTCCATGGGCACTTCTGCGACCGCCTCGTTAATCAGGCTCATCAGTTCATGGGCCTGGGCCAGCGGGCCGTCGGCGTCCACCGCCTTCGCCGCGAGGGTCTCGATGCCCGCGTCAGGGATCGTGAAGTCGGTCTGGCGCAGGAACAGGGACGGCGGGAAGCGCTCAACGGTGCCGCGCACGACGCCGGTCATGTCGCGGGTTTCCACATCCCCCTCGGCGACGAGGGTGATGTGGTCCAGCGGTCCCTCGACTGAAAAGGTGTGGCACAGATTGCCGAACGCATCCTCATGGGAATAGAGGCGGCAGTCCGGCTGCACGTCGAGCGGCCAGCGCAAAATGTGCTGGCCCTCGTGATTGCGCGGCGTGAGCTTGATGGTTGCCGTGGCTATACGCAGGCCCGGCTCCAGCTTGTGGATGATCTGATGGTAAATGCGAACCCGCATCGTTCTGCCCTCGCCTCATCCGATTCCTGCGGCTGCCGCCGTCCGTCAGACGAGATATTGTTCGGTAATCTCGCTGGCGAGCTTGTTGTTGTCGGTAATGAATTCGGTGATGAATTCATGCAGCCCGCTCTGGAAGATATCCTCAATGGTGCGGTTTGACATCCGTGCCTGCGTCGTGCGGGCGAGCCGCTGGGCCGGCCCCTGGCGCCCATAGGCCCCGGCTATGTCGTCGAGGCAGCGCGAGAGATTGTCATAGCAGCTTGCGAGCGAGCGCGGCATGGCGCGATTGAGGATCAGCAGATCCGCCACCAGCCAGGGCTTTATACTGTCGCGATAGACCCAGTGGAACGCGGTCAGCGCCGAGACCGAGCGCAGGATGGACGCCCATTGGAAATAATCCAGCGGGCCGCCCACATGCTCCTGCTCCGGCAGCAGCACATGATATTTCACGTCCAGAATGCGGGCGGTGTTGTCGGCGCGTTCGACATGGGCACCGGCGCGGGTGAACCAATAGGCATCGTTGCGCAGCATGGTGCGGAACGTCGCGCCATCGAAGCGCAGCGAGGTCTCCTTCACGAATGCCAGGAAACGCGCCAGTTCCTCGCGGCTCAAAGCCTTGTCCGGGAAGGAGCGCAGCTCGATCCAGGAGGAGTTGATGACGTCCCACATTTCCGAGGTCAGAGCGGTGCGCACGGAGCGGGCGTTGGTGCGGGCGACCTCGAAGCAATTGCGGATCGAACTGGGATTGTCCTGATCGAACGCGAGGAACGAGACGACATTGTCCTCCGTGGCCTCGGCGAGGGGGCCGTAGCGTTCCACGAATTCCTCGGCACACCCGGCGGTGAGCACGGCGGAGCCCCACTCATTGGTCGGACCTTCCGTGGGCACGGGGGTATAGGAAAGGCGCTGGGCGACATCGAGGATACGCGCGAGACAATCTGCGCGCTCCACATAGCGCGACAGCCAATAGAGATTTTCGGCGGTGCGGGAGAGCATGGTCAGCCCATCTTGCAGAAGGATGAGGGGGGTGCCGCGCTTGCGGCACCGCGAGACATGTCGAAGCCGCGGCTCAGGCGTCGAGCACCCAGGTATCCTTGGTGCCGCCGCCCTGGCTCGAATTGACCACCAGGGAACCCTCCTTCATGGCGACGCGGGTCAGCCCACCGGGAACGATGCGGACCTTGTCGCTGCCGGTGAGAATGAACGGGCGCAGGTCCACATGGCGGGGCGCGATGCCTTTTTCCACCAGCGTCGGGCAGGTGGAAAGGGCAAGTGTCGGCTGGGCGATGAAATTGGCCGGGTCATGCTTGAGCTTGGCGCGGAAGATCTCGATCTGCGCCTTGTCCGCCATGGGGCCCACCAGCATGCCGTAGCCGCCGGAGCCGTGCACTTCCTTCACCACCAACTCGCTCAGATGGTCGAGCACATAGGCAAGATGCTCCGGCTCGCGGCAGCGCCAAGTGGGCACGTTCGGCAGCAGCGGCTCCTCGCCGAGATAGAAGCGAATGATGTCCGGCATATAGCTGTAGACCGCCTTATCGTCCGCAACGCCGGTTCCCACCGCATTGGTGAGGGTGACATTGCCGGACAGATAGGCGCTCATCAGGCCCGGTACGCCGAGCACGCTGTCGGGCCGAAAGGCAAGGGGGTCGATGAAATCGTCGTCGAGGCGGCGATAGATGACGTCCACCCGCTTCGGGCCCTCGGTGGTGCGCATGAACACCACATTGTCCTTCACGAACAGGTCGCGACCTTCCACCAAGTCCACGCCCAGCTTGTCCGCCAGGAACGAGTGTTCGTAATAAGCGGAGTTATAGATGCCGGGCGTGAGGATCGCCACGTTCGGCTCGCTGCCGCCGCGCGGCGCGAGCGAGCGCAGGGTCGCGAGCAGATCGTCGGCATATTTTTCCACGGGCGCCACGCGATGCTGCGCGAACAGCTCCGGGAACAGGCGCAGCATGATCTCGCGGTTTTCCAGCATGTAGGACACGCCCGAGGGGGTCCGGGCATTGTCTTCGAGCACATAGAAGGTGTCGGGATCGGTGCGCACGATATCGATGCCGGCGATGTGCACATAGACATTGTGCGGCACGCGCTGGCCGTTCATCTCGGGGCGGAAGGCGGGGTTCTGATAGACCAGATCCTCCGGCACGATGCCGGCTTTGAGGACCTCGCGCTTGCCGTAAACGTCGCTGATATACATGTTCAGCGCCTTGACGCGCTGCTCCAGCCCCTTGGAAAGCCGCCCCCATTCCTCATGCGTGATGATGCGCGGAACGATATCGAACGGGATCAGGCGCTCTTGCGCATTCTGTTCGCCATAGACGGCGAACGTGATGCCGATACGCCGGAAAATGAACTCCGCCTCCTTCCGGCGCTGGTCGAGAACCTCATGGGGAACCTTGCTCAGCCATTGATTGAGCGAATCATAAGCCTGACGGACCGTGCCGTCTTCACAGGACATCTCGTCGAACGCGCGCCGCATTGGGACTGACACTCCGCTTGATCGAATCCTATGTACAAACATCGTGCCAAGGAAGAGATAATGGCGGCAACTCCACCCTTCGCCTCTGCGGCTGAATGGCAGTGGTTAAGTTTTAGGCATAAATACACCGCCTGTCATTGAGCGGTGCAGGGGAAGGCGACATGAGCGAAGCACTCGGCGCGCAAATCGTCAGCGCGGCTCTCCTGGTGATCGGCGACGAGATCCTGTCGGGACGCACCAAGGACAAGAATATTGGCCACATCGCCGAGCGACTCACTGAAGTGGGGGTCGACCTGCGCGAGGTGCGGGTGGTGTCCGACGTGGAAGAGGACATCGTCGCCGCCCTCAACGCGCTGCGGGCGCGCTATACCTACGTCTTCACCACCGGCGGCATCGGCCCGACCCATGACGACATCACGGCAGATGCCGTCGCCAAGGCATTCGGCGTCGCCATCGACGTGGACCCGCGGGCCCGCGCCATGCTGCTGGAATATATCGCGGAGAAGGACCTCAACGAGGCCCGCCTGCGCATGGCCCGCATTCCCGCCGGTGCCGAATTGGTGGTCAATCCGGTGTCCAAGGCGCCCGGCTTCAACATCGGCAACGTCTATGTGATGGCGGGCGTGCCGCGCATCATGCAGGCGATGTTGGAAGTCATCATTCCCACCCTGCGCAGCAACGCGCCCATGCTGTCCGAGACGGTGCGGGCTGATGCACGTGAAGGCGACATCGCCGCGCCGCTAAAGGCCATTGCCGGCCAGTTTCCCGAAGCCACCATCGGCTCCTATCCGTTCTTCGATGAGAATGGCCCCAACACAAACATCGTCGTGCGCTCGCGGGAGCGGGCGGTGGTGGATGCCGCTCGGGACGCGGTCGCGCGCATGGTGAGCGAACTTGCACAGGCGCGCGCCTGAGGAGCATCCTTGCTCATTGTGCGGCGCACGCTCGGCTTGGGCGGCGCTTGCGCAAATGCGAAGAAGACGGCATTTCCTAGTGGGATGATCCGTCGGTTTGATCGTTCGCACGCCTGTCCCGCATGAATGCCGCGTCCCGCTCTGGATGCCGTTCAAGCCGCAGGCGGACCCGTACGGCTTTTTTTCCCGACCGGCGAACAGGGAGCGATGCTGAATGTCTGCCCTCAAGTTCGGCCACGGCCAGCCCTTCACCCGCCTCGAAGACCCTGCGCTGCTGACCGGGGCGGGCCGTTTTGTCGGCGATTTGGCCGCGCGAGCGCAGGCGCTGCAGGGGTATGTCCTGCGCTCCCCCCATGCCCATGCGCGCTTCACCTTTGGCGATCTCGACGCGGTGAAGGCCATGCCGGGCGTACGCCTGGTGCTGACTGCCGCCGATCTTAAGGGCTGCGGTGGTTTGCCGGTGGCGGCGAGCGTGGCGGTGGTGGGCGAAGCCCATATGTGGAAGCCACATCATCCCGTGCTCGCAGCGGGCATTTCGCGGCACGTCGGGGAACCGGTTGCCTTCATCGTCGCCGATACCCTGGACGAGGCCCGCGATGCCGCTGAGGCCATGGTGATCGACTGGGAGCCGCTCGACGCGGTCGCCGACATGGAGTCGGCTATTGCCGCCCACGCGCCGAAGGTGTGGGCGGAGCGGGCGCGAAACATCGCCTTCACCAGCGAACTCGGCGACGGACCGGCGGTCGATGCCGCCTTCGCCAAGGCGGATCGCGTGGTGCGAATCCGGCTCGTCAACAATCGCCTCGTCACCAATTACTTGGAAACCCGTGGCGTACTGGCCGAGGTGGAGGAGGGCGGTCGCGTGCGCCTGACCCTCGGCAGCCAGGGTAGCCATATCTTGCGCGATGCTATTGCCGACAAGATCTTGAAATGGCCGCGCGAGGACCTGCGGGTCGTCACGCCCGATGTCGGCGGCGGCTTCGGCACCAAGATGTTCCCGTTCGGCGAATATCCGCTTGCCGCCCTTGCCGCTCGCACCTTGAACCGGGCAGTGGCCTGGATCGGCGATCGCAGCGAGCATTTCCAGGGCGATAGCCATGGGCGCGACAACATTACCTTTGCCGAGTTGGCATTGGACCAGGCGGGCAGGTTTCTCGGCCTGCGGGTGGATACGCTCGCCAATCTCGGTGCCTATATCGCCTATTACGGCGCCTATATCCCGGTGGGCGGGGCAAGCATGCTGCCCGGGCTCTACACCATCCCCGTGTTTCACGTGCGGGTGCGCGGTGTGTATACCCACACGGTTCCCGTGGACGCCTATCGCGGCGCCGGTCGGCCGGAGGCGGCCTATGTGATCGAGCGGCTTGTTGATGCCGCCGCCCGCGAGACCGACGTGGCGCCGGAGGATCTGCGGCGTCTGAACTTCATTCCGCCCTCCGCCATGCCCTATGAAACGTGCTCCGGCCGGCTGTACGACAGCGGCGAGTTCGATGGCCACATGACGCGGGCGCTCGAAATTGCCGACAAACCTGGTTTCGCCGCGCGTGAAGCGCAGGCGCAAGCGCGCGGCCGCCTGCGCGGCTTCGGCTTTGCCTCCTACATCGAGGCGTGCGGCGGGGGCTCGCCGGAGCCGGCTTATCTGCGGCTCGAAAGCGACGGCACGATTTCCTTGCGCATCGGCACCCAGTCGAGCGGGCAGGGGCACATGACCGCTTACGCCCATCTTGCCGCCGCTCATCTGAAGGTGCCGATGAACCGGATCATCGTGCATCAGGGCGATACGGACGCCACCAAGACCGGAGGCGGTACGGGTGGCTCGCGCTCCATTCCGGTCGGCGGGGCAGCGGTTGCGGGGGCGGCGCGGCGGCTTGCGCGCAATCTGCGTCAGTTGGGAGCCGAGGCGCTGGAAGCGGATGTGGCTGATATTGAGCTGGAGGCCGGCGGGGTGGAGGTGGCCGGTACCGACCGGCGCCTGTCCCTTGCCGAACTGGCCGTGCATCCCGCCGCAACGCCGGAATTGCTCAACGCGCAGGATGCTTTCACGCCACCGGAAGCGACCTATCCCAATGGCACCCACGCCTGCGAGGTGGAGATCGATCCCGAGACCGGAGCCGTGCAGATCGTGTCCTATGTGATCGTCGACGATTTCGGCGCCGTGGTCACGCCTGCCTTGCTGGAAGGGCAGGTTCAAGGCGGTGTCGCGCAGGGGATCGGCCAGGCGTTGCTCGAGCGCACCGTCTATGATGCCGAAGGCCAGCTTTTGACTGCGAGTTTCATGGATTACGCCTTGCCGCGCGCAGAGGACCTGCCGCTGATCCATTTTGAGACCCGCAATGTGCCCTGTGCCACCAATCCGCTCGGAGTGAAGGGGGCAGGCGAGGCGGGTGCCATCGGCTCATGCCCTGCGGTCATGAACGCGGTGGTGGATGCCTTGTGGCGCCGCTACGGCATCACCCAAATGGACATGCCAGCCACGCCGGCCGCAGTTTTTGCCGCGATTGAAGCGGAGCAGGTTGTCGCCTGACGTTGATGCACGTTGCATGGGATGCGGCAGGATGCCGCGTGCCGAGGACAAGAGGAAGGTGGGCTTAAACGCGAGCGTGACCACCTGACCCCTGGCGGCTTTCTTGGAATTCTTCTTAAGCTCCGCCCACAAGTGCCCTGTCACATGTGGAGCTGTCCATGCGTCTTGCCATCCTGGCCGCCGTCCTTCTTCCCCTCGCGGCGACTGTTGTTGTCGCCCAGACCGATCCGATCAAGCTGCGCAAGGATCTGATGAAGCAGATCGGCGATCAAACCGACATCGGCGCGAAGATGCTGAAGGGCGAGATGCCCTACGATCCCACCAAGGCAGCAGCGATCTTCAAGACGTTCAGCGAGAATGGCGCCAAGTTCGGCGCGCTCTTCCCAGCCGGCTCCGACACCGGCGAAACCAAGGCGACCGCCGCCATCTGGAGCGACCGGGCAGGTTTTGACACCACATTGGCTCACTTCAACAAGGCGGTGGCCGACAACGCCGCCAATGTCGGCACCGAGAGCGGATTCAAGACCGCGTTCGCCACGGTGGCCGAGGATTGCCGCTCCTGCCACCGTTCCTATAAGGCGCGTTGAGCTAGGCTTCGTTACGCCTCAGGAAAAGGTCGCCAGCGCCCATGCGGCGCCGGCGGCCAGGATGAAGAGGCAAGCGGCAAGCATGAGGGATGCGATGCGCGGTGCGGGAATCGTCGCCGGCAGGCGCTTCCAACCGAGCACCATGGGCCGCACCAGATCGTGCCGCTTCACCAATGCATAGGCCAGGATCGCCACGACGTGCAGCACGATGGTCGCCAGGATCAGGTTGAAATTGAATTCATGCAGGCTGCTCAGCCGGTCGCTGACGGCGGGTGAAACGTATTTCGCCAGAGGCCCTTCCGAGAAAAGGCCGTCGTTGGAAAACAGGCCCGTTGCCACCTGCACGCCGATGAGCGTCAGCATCACCAGCACCATCAGCCCGCCGGCCGCATTATGGCCGACCTCGGTATCAGGCTCGGGCCGGGTGAAGTGGGCAAGATGCTGCCACGCGGCGAGCGGGCTTCGCACGAAGGTGGCGAAACGCGCGGTATCGCTGCCGATCAAACCCCAGGCCAGACGGAACAGCAGCAGGGCGATGATCGCGTAGCCGCACAGAAAGTGCAGGTCGATCTTGCCCAGATTGGCGGTGGCATACGCTCCCGCGATCAGTCCCACCAGCGACCAGTGGAACAGCCGCGTCGGAAAATCCCAAACGACAACCTTGCGCAGCGGCGCCATATCGGTGCGGTTTGTTCGCCCTTCGGGTGATCGCGCGCTCATGGCCCTGTCCCTTTTTGCCGGGCATTGCACGCCCATCCTTCGCTGATGACCGTGGCTACCGTGCAAAGTCCACCTCGCACGTTACCCTTGGTGACCGGCGGCGCCAAGGTCACGCTGTCGCCAACGCTTTGCCCGGCGCTGGAGGAAATGCTCACGTCGATGACATGTGGATCAGGCATGACTCTTTTACCGAAGTCCACGCTATATGGCGGTGCTCGCCATGGCAGTGCTCCCGAAGGGAGCCGTGCGCCAGACAAGAATCACAATGAACGCCATTGCCGGTATCCTTCTCCAGTTGAGCGCCACGCTCGTCTTCGCCGCGATGTCCGCACTTGTGCGTGCCGTGGCCGACGATGTGCCGAGCGGGCAGATCGTATTTGCGCGCAGCTTCATCGGCCTCCTGCCTGTGGTGGTGTGGTTGGCATGGCGCGGGGAATTGCGCTCAGCCCTCATCACTCGCGCGCCGTTCGGCCATGTGCTGCGTGGCACGGTGGGTGTCGCCTCCATGTGGGCGGGCTTCGCCGCCCTCGCATTCATCCCCCTCGCGGAGGCGGTGGCCATCACTTATGTGACGCCGCTGGTGGCCGTGATTCTCGCCGCGCTGCTGCTGCGCGAGCAGGTTCCGACCTATCGTAGGGTCGCGGTGGCGTTAGGATTTCTCGGCATCCTGGTCATGCTCTGGCCGGCCTTTTCACCCACCGACCTCCAGACCGAGGGGGTTGTGATCGGTGTCGGCTTGGCGCTGGCGGGGGCCGTCGGCGCAGGCTTCGCCGTGACGCAGGTGCGCCGGTTGACGCAGACCGAGACCACCGGCGCCATCGTGTTCTATTTCTCGCTGGTTGCGAGCATCGCCGGCCTCGCGACGGCCCCCTTCGGGTGGACGCTGCCGAGCTGGCGTGAGGGCTTGGCCCTGGCGGGGGTCGGCATCACCGGCGGAATGGGACAGATCTTCCTGACCGCCGCCAATCGCTATGCGCCGGCCTCGGTCGTGGCACCGTTTAATTACGCCACCTTGCTATGGGCGGTGCTGTTCGGCGCCATGTTCTTCCAGGAATGGCCGCATCCGCTCATGTTCTGCGGGGCCGCCTTGGTGGTGGCCGCGGGCGCCGGGCTGGCATGGCGGGAGCATCGCCGCACGCCGCGCACCGTGCCATGACGGTTCCACCCGAGGCTGAACCTGCAGCGTGGCAACCGAGAGTACATGAGGACTGGCCGATGAAGGCAAGGTCGTGAGTCGCGACGTCGAGAGCGCCGCCCCCGACATGGGGGAAGTGCCGCCGCCACGTGTCCCCGAGTTGTTCTTCGGCTTCCTGCGCATCGCCCTGTCCGGCTTCGGCGGCGCCCTGCCGTTTGCACGCCGGGAACTGGTGGAGCAGCGCCGCTGGCTTGGCGCCCGCGAGTTCAACGAACTGCTATCCATCTGCCAGCTGATGCCGGGCCCGAATATCGTCAATATGTCGTTTTGCGTCGGTGCCCGTTTCGGCGGCTTTCTCGGCGCGTGTGCGGCGTTTGCCGGGCTGATCGTGGCGCCCTGCATTATCGGGCTGACGTTGGCGACGCTTTATGTCCATTACGGTCAATTGCCCGCCATCTCCGGGATGTTGCGCGGGATTTCGGCGGCCGCCGTCGGCCTGTTCGTCGCCCTCGGCCTGAAGATGGGGTACGTGGAACGCCGCAATCCCGTTGCCCTGGTCTTTGCCGCGCTTGCCTTCCTCGGGGCCGGGCTGTTCGGGTTTCCGTTGCTTCTGGTGATCGTGGTGCTGGCGCCATTCTCCGTCGCTGCGGCATGGCGGTGGTCGCGATGAGCGCGCGCGATCCGCTCGGCGATCTTGTCGCCCATATGTTCGTGATCTCGTTCCTCGCCATCGGCGGCGCGAACGCGGTCATTCCGGAATTGCACCGCATGGCGGTGGAATCCAACGGCTGGATGAGCGGCGACACGTTCGCCGACCTGTTCGCCATCGCCCAGGTCACGCCGGGCCCGAACGTGCTGTTGGTAACATTGATCGGCTGGTACGTGGCGGGCATCCCTGGCGCCATCGCCACGACGCTGGTCATGTGCGTACCTGCGGGCGCTGCCGCCTATGGCATGTCGCGGCTGTCCAATCGCTTCCGCGACGCGCCGCTGCGCATCGCCATCCAGCGCGGGCTGGCCGCGCTCACCATCGGGATCGTGCTTGCCAGCGCCTATATCCTGATGCAACTCGCTGACACCCATTGGCTGGCCTATGGCGTCACAGCGTTTGCGGCCGTGGGAGCCCTGACGACCCGCTTCAACCCCATCTGGCTGATCGCGGTGGGCGGGGCGCTGGGGTTCGCTGGGCTGTTGTGAGGATCAGAACGCCTTGAAGGTGATGATGGTGCGGGTGTCCTGAATGCCCTTCAGGTTCTGCACCTTCTCATTCACGAAATGGCCGATGTCGGTTTCCGCCGGCACATAGAATTTCACCAGGAGGTCGAAATCGCCCGCCGTGGAATAGATTTCCGAGGCGATCTCCGCATCCGCCAAAGCGTTGGCCACCTCGTAGGATTTGCCGAGCTGGCATTTCATCTGGACGAAGAAGGCGATCACGGAACTCTCCCTGCACGGCCCATCGAGGGCGGCGCCAAAGTGGCGAAAAGGCAGCGCCGTTGCAAGGGGACGCGGCGAGGGTTGCGGGCCACGCGCGGCAAGCACTTGGGGCTCGCCCTTGATGCCCGCGTGCGGCTTCTCTACATCTAGGACATCTCGTCGGGGTGTCCCGCATCATGCGGGGCTGAGAGGCTCGTCCAACCCGCGAACCTGATCCGGATCATGCCGGCGAAGGAAACCGAGATCGCGCACGGCGGGAGAGTCTCGCCGCAGGTTCGCGCGTTGCTCCTGGTTTCCGCGCCGGTCCTGTCTTCGTCGGAGCCGCCGCGTGCCACAGATCCACATTCCCATCGCTGTCACCATCGCCGGCTCCGATTCCAGCGGGGGAGCGGGCATTCAGGCGGACCTCAAGACATTTTCCGCCCTCGGGGTCTATGGCGCGTCGATCCTGACGGCGTTGACCGCCCAAAATACCCAGGGCGTGACCGCCATCCACGATGTGCCGCCCGCGTTCATCGGCGCCCAGATCGATGCCGTGTTCAGCGATCTCAACGTCGCCGCCGTGAAGATCGGGATGTTGTCGCGCCCCGCGGCGATCCATGCCGTAGCGGAAGGGCTGTTGCGCCACCAGGCACGCACCGTGGTCCTGGACCCCGTCATGGTCGCGGCCTCCGGCGCACGGCTATTGGAGGATGCGGCGATCGCGACTCTGAAGGAGGTGCTGCTGCCTCGCGCGACTCTGATCACCCCCAATTTGCCGGAAGCCGGCGCCCTGCTGGATCTTCCGCCGGCGCAGGACGAAGCGCAGATGCTGGAGCAGGGGCAGGCGCTCCTGGCGCTCGGGTGCGGGGCGGTGCTGATGAAGGGCGGTCACGGATCGGGGCCGGAAAGCATTGATTTGCTCGTGGCGCGAGACGGCGTGTTGCGCCTGTCCGCGCCACGCCATGCGACGCGCAACACCCATGGCACGGGCTGCACCCTTTCTTCGGCAATCGCGGCTGGCCTTGCCAAAGGCGCTGATCTGGAAGCGGCGGTGCGGGCGGCCAAGGACTACATCACCGGCGCCATCGCCGCCGCGGACCAATTGGCCGTCGGGCA
This sequence comes from Roseixanthobacter psychrophilus, assembly GCF_043195195.1. Lineage (NCBI taxonomy): Bacteria > Pseudomonadati > Pseudomonadota > Alphaproteobacteria > Hyphomicrobiales > Xanthobacteraceae > Roseixanthobacter > Roseixanthobacter psychrophilus. The sequence goes on along the minus strand of NZ_JBAFWT010000008.1, from coordinate 6,468 downwards.
TGGACATGGCCCGGTGCACCATTTCCACGCGCTCTGGCGCGACTGATCTTCAGGGCGCCTGAAACCGCCTTGCGTGCCCGCGATTTCGCAGTATCGTCCGGCACAGCGAACGATCGTTCGGCAAAAGGGATGGGACATGGCGCAGCAGCGGGAGAAGGGCACCGAGCGGCCTCCGGAAGACGGTGCCCAGGCCATGACCGGCCAGTTGGGCAAGACCATCCAGCGGCTGCGCAAAGCCTATAATCTCTCGCTTTCGGAACTGTCCGAACAGTCCGGCGTCGCAAAATCGATCATCAGCCAGATCGAACGCAACGAGACCAACCCGACCCTTGCCACCGTGTGGCGTCTCTCCCATGCCCTCGACATGACGGTGGAGCGCGTGCTGGCCTCCTCTGACGAGGCGCCCTTCATCGAAAAGCTGACGCGCGCGGAAACCCCTATCTTGGTGTCCGAGGATGGGCGCTGCCGGCTGTCCATCATCGGCTGGATCAAGACGGTGGAGTGGCTGCAATATTACGAATTCTTCGCCGAGCCGGGCGGCGAGCTGGATTCCGATGGCCACCAATTGGGCTCCATCGAATGCCTCACGGTGGTGACCGGCGTGCTCACGGTTGAGGTCGGCGGCGTGACCGAAATCGCAAAGGCGGGCGAGACGCTGCGGTATCGCTGCGACCGGCGCCACGTCATCCGCAATCTCGGCGCCGAGCCGGCCTCCGCCTTCATGGTGTGTCTGCTCAAGGCGGCGGTGCTCGATTGATGAGCCCTCGGCATGTGACCGAGCGGGGAAACGGAATTTGGCACGCGATGCGCAGTGTTCAGCGCAGAAGTCCCGATATTCAATAGATGTCGCGGCAATATCTGTGCTGTTCTGCGAGGCGTTCCAACGCCGCCGCGCCGATCAATTCGGTGAGGACATGATCCACCGCCGGCGCCATCCCCTGGAGGCTGCCGCAGACATAGATGGCGGCACCGGTGTCGATCCAATGCCCGATCTCCTCGGCGGCTTGTCGCAACCGATCCTGCACGTAGATGCGCTCCGCCTGGTCGCGGGAGAAAGCCAGATCCACGCGCGTCAATGCCCCAGAGCTTTGCCAGGCGGTAATCTCGTCGCGGAAATAGAAATCATGAGCCTGGCTGCGCTCGCCGAAGATCAGCCAGTTGGCATCATGTCCCGCGCGGATCCGCCGCTTCAGGTGAGCGCGCAGGCCAGCAAGCCCGGTGCCGTTTCCGATCAGGATCAGCGGACGGTCATCTTCCGGCCCATGGAACGCGGGATTGGGCCTGATGCGCAGGTCGATCATCGCCCCTTCATCCGCGTGGCGGGTCAGCCAGCCTGAACCGAGGCCGTAGCCGCCATCCGGCGTGCGGGTCTGGCGCACGAGAAGTTCCAGGCGGCCGTCCTCGGGAATGGAGGCGATGGAATATTCCCGGTGAGGCAAGGGCTGCAATGAATCAGCAAGTTCCTGAGGCTGGCGCTGGAGCAATTGGGCCGCGGCCGGCGGGAGGCTGCGCGATAACAGCTCGCGCAAAGTGAGCGGGTGTCCGCCGTGGCTTATCGGAGCATCGCCGTCGAGATCGAGCGCGGCAAGGGTGCGCCGTACCGTTTCATGATCGAGGCGCGGGCCGATTTCCACAATGTCACCTGCACTCCAGGCCAGCGCGGCTCCGGCGACCGGCTCTAGCGCCAGATGATAGGTCGGCAGTCCCGCGCTGGCGATATTGAGCTGACGGCGATGGACGAGGCGCCAGTTTGCATATTGCGGCGAGGTCCAATCGGGCAGGGTTGTCACGCCGGACAGAGCGCCGAGATGCTGCTGCCAATGACGCAGCGCGCCGGCATCCTCCATGTCCACATCGATGCGATCGAACAAGGGTGTTGCCCCTTGGGTGCGCAGCCACGCATCCAGCTCGGCGCCAAATCCGCAGAACCGCTGAAAAGAGCGATCGCCGAGCGCAAGCACACCATAATCAAGGTGGGCAAGCGCATCCTGCGCGTGACGCCCGCCCATCCGCCGGGCGAAGGCGCGGGCGGCATCCGGGGGCTCTCCTTCGCCGAAGGTGGACACCACGAACAGCGCCCGCTTGGCTTGAGCCAGAGCGTCGGGAGCGAGCCCCGCCAAGGAGGCAACCTTGACTGGCAGGCCGGCGGCCTGGAGCGCACTGGCGCTCTGAAAGGCGAGCCGCTCGGCGGTGCCGGTCTGGCTGGCATAGGCTACGAGCACCGGCGCGGCGCCGCTGGAAACCGCCGAGGCAACGGGCGCCGCGGCGGAGCGCGCCTCGCGCTTTTTCTTGCGACGGTCGAGATAGAGCATCCAGCCGGTGATTGCGAACAGCGGCATCAGGAGGCTGGCAATCATCATCAGAATTGTGCCGCCGACGCCGAAAAAGCTCCCCGAATGGAGCGGGAAAATGCTGCCCATGAGCTTCTGGCCGGTGGGCAGATCGGTGTAGCGCTTATGTTCGCGCACCTGCCCCTGGGCATCGAGCACCAGAGTGTTGTTGGCCCGCTCATGGGCGGGATTTTCCGGCTGATAAATGATGGTCAGGGCCTGCGCATTGCCCTGGGGAAGGCGCAGCGTCGCGGTGCTGTAGCCACCGCTCTCGCGCAGGAAGGCGGGCCAGAGAACTGCGACATTCAGCGGAGCCGCGGAACGCGTCTCTCGCCCGTCACGTGGAGCCCGTTCGCCCTGCGCCGCCGGAGTTGAAGATGGACTTGCCACCCCTTGCGGCCCGGCATTGCCTTGCGCCGCTCCCTGGGCTCCAGGTGGCGGGCCGGCCGGACGTGGCCCTTGCTGCTGGGGACGCGGCGTTCCCGTGACATCGAACAGCGCACCACGATACCAATCGTAGGACCAATAAAGCCCAGTGAGCGAGGCGAGCAGATAGAAGGGCAGGACCCAGGTTCCGATCACGGAATGCAGCTCCCACAGAAAGCTGCGGCCGCGCCGCCCCCAATCCAGCCGCAACCAGCTCCGCCAGTCCAGAGCGCGTCGGGGCCAGCGCAGATAGAGGCCGGACAGCGACAGTATGATAAGGCCGATTGTTGAGGCTCCGACGATCTGCTTGCCGATGTCGCCAGCGGCAAGCCAGCGATGCACCTGCATCACGAAGCGGAAAAAGCCCTGGCCCCGAACATCGCCCAGCAAAGCCCCGTCATAGGGATTCACGTATCTATTCTCCCCACGCGGACCGCCGGGGCCGCCTGCGGGCGCGCCAGGGGGCGGGGGCGGCGGAGCGAAGGTGACGCGGGCGGGATCCGCCGGATCCGCCGAAACGGTGAGCGCGGTCGGGGTCTTACCCGGGGCATTGGCCCTTATGCGTTCAAGCAACACGTCGGGCGGCAGGGCGCCGGATTGGGCGGGCTGCACCGTTAAGACACCGGGATTGAGCGCCGTCAGAATCTCATGTTCGAACGACAGCATGGCGCCGGTGACGCCCACCACGGCCAATACGATGCCGGCGGTGATGCCGAGCAACCAATGGATCTGAAACCAGACGGCCTTGAACATGTTTGACATCCCGAAGACCGCACACGCAAAGCTGCAGTCAGATCCTCGGATATGCCTTATCAATCGGGACTGTATTGCTCAATACGATGGAAAATAAATAGAATGATTATAAGTCCAGAGTAGATCTTGGCGGGGGATCGTCGGTTCTTTTGACGAAGGTTCTGTACCTTGGATTCAGTCAAGCTGCTGCAGAGCGGGCGGCTTGACTGCTGTTTGCACCGGACTTGTGTCAGAAACTGACGGCCAGACGGGCGTTCAGGGCATTGTCCGAGCCGTTTTCGGCGAATTGGCCGCCGTAGGATAGGCCGAGCACCAAATTGGCGGTTGCACGGAAATCAAGGCCGACATTCACCAGCGCCGCATTGCGGCCGATGGGGGCGCCGCTCACCGTGAACGGCGCGCTACCGGTGGCGAGCGCCAGCCCAATGTCAGGGGTGATATCACCGAAGGCATATTGCCAGGCGAGGCTGCCGCGGGCGGTCAGGGTGCCGGTGCCGACCGCGATGCTTTGGCTCACGCGCAGGCCGAGGGTGGAGAAGGTATTGTCCTGCGTCAGGCCGCCACTCGTGAGTGCCGCTGCCCCGCCACCTTCGGTGAAGCTCTCCATGTTGAGATGGACATAAGCAAGGCCTGCGAAAGGTTCCAGGCTAGCGCCGCCGATGCCAAAGCTCTTGGCAATTTCGCCAAACACCTGCGTGGTGCCGGCTTTGCTATCCGAAGACAGGCCGTTCAGGAAACCGGAGAAGAGCACGGTGCGGCTGGTGGAGATGTCGTGCCAGGAATAGGCCGCGCCGAGGCGCAGGTCCATGTCGGCAAGCTTGGTGCTGGCATAGCCGGCAATGTCATAATTGTCGCTGGTTCCGGATGAGTTGAGGGCGTCCAGATCATAGGTCGACTGGCTGTAGCCGCCGGCGATGCCAAGACGCCAAGTGTCTCCCACGGGCGCGTCTATGCCGGCGAAGAGACCGCCCACATTGCGCGACAGGCTGGCGCTATTGGCGGTCGCATCGGTGTCGCCCCAGCTTCCATAGCCCTGCAGCCAGGCCGTGGCGGCAAAGCCGGGCGCGAGCTGCACGGCCTGAGGGCCAGCCGACTGAGGGGTGCCGGACGATGCCTGTCGCAGTCGCGCGCCCAACGCATCGCGCAGATAAATGGATTGTTCCTGGAGGACGGTGGCGGTCGAAGCATAGATCTGCCCGGAAAGTGCGTCGAACGCGGCTGGGGCGGTGGCGCCGTTCAGGCCAACCACTGCTTGCAGCACCGGGCTGGAGGTTTGGAGCGAGCCAAGGGCAGCGCCGACCGCCCGCTCATTGGGGGAACGGCCGGCGCCGACGAGCGCTGCGCGATCCGCGACCACGTTCAGGCCGACCGCATTGGCCGATGAGGTCGTTACAAGGTCGAGGAACGGATAGGCCGAGCCGAAGGGGTCGTTCACGCTTGCGAATGTGCCGGTGACGCCGGTGCCGGAGGTGAGGATTGTGTAGGAGCCGAGCTGCGGTGTCGCGCCAACACCCGCCACAACATTGAGCGCAGCACCGGAAATGCTGACCGGCCCAGTGGCGGCGATAAGATCGCTTTGGCCGGGCGCGCCAATCTCGACCTGATAGGACGAGCCGGCGGAGAAGCTGACGGCACCGTTGACATTCATCGTGCCAATGGAATTTCCGGGCGCGACAATGCCGGCATTGGCGAGGGTGCCGTTGATCACGCCATTGCCGCCGAGCAGTCCACCATTGGTGAACGTGCCCGTAAGGATGCCGTTGTTCGTCACCGTGCCGGAATTGAGCACGTCTCCGACGATCGTGCCGTAATTCACGATCGCGCCGGCATTGGTCACATTCCCCAAGCCGGAGGTGGAGATCTGGCCCGAGGGGCCGGTCATCAAAGTCGCGCCGCTGGACACGCTGACCGCGCCGACGATAGAGCCTGTGACACCGAGCATTCCGCCCTGGATCAACGTGCCACCCTGGTAATTGTTGGTGCCTGCCAGCACGAGGGTGCCGGTTCCCTGCTTCACGAGGCCGCCGGCGCCGCCGATATCGTTCTGCCACGTGTCATATGCATTGAAGCCACCGAGGGCGGCATCCATGCTCACCGTCACCGTGCTTCGGAACGCGCCATAGCCGCTGGCTGCATCGAAAAGATTGAGCCGCGCCCAACCGCTGCCGTCGTCCAGTGCAGCTCCAGAGGCAATTTCGGTGGTGTAGAGAACTTCGGTGATCTGCGCGGACGACAAATATGGGAAGCGCGTGGTGAGCAGGAGATAAGCGTTGCTCGGCACGACGGGTGCAAGGTCGGTGGGCCCGGTCGCCGGCAGGTCATAGGTGAGGCGGTAGAGGTAATTCGCTTTGTTCGTGGCGTAATCGGCGAAGCGATCCGCCGCGCCCGAGGCGATGCAGGCGCTGATGGTGAGCCCACCGCACTGGGAGGTGAAAAGATTGCGCAGCGCGACCGTCGCCGTGGCAAATTCTGCCTGGAAGTCCGCATAGAGCGTGTTGGCAGGGTCCAGAGCCTGGGCGAGGCCGTAAGTTGCAAGAATGCGCCCGCCGATCACGTCGGTGGGATAGTGCGCCGCCATGACGATGCGGTCGTAGCCATATTCCGACGCGCGGGTGATCTGCTGCTGGTACGCCTCTGGCACCATGATCGCGAACATCAGCGATTGGGTGAACCCGAACGTGGTGTGGCCGCTCGGAAAAGCGGGGCTGGTGGTCAGTTGCGCATTGTCCTGGGCATTGGTGGTGAGGGTGCCCGGCTGCAACGGCTGGCCCGGGACCGGCGCGTTGAAAGACGTGCCTGAAAAGACCAGGATCGACTGTGCTGGATTGAGAAGCGGGGCGGTCTGGAAGGGGCGGGGATCGCCCTCCGGGAACAGCGTGGAGCTGTTCTGCCCTACATAATATTGCCCGTAGATATTGGCTTCGCCGCCCACCGAGCCGAGCGAGGGCATCGGAAAGAA